>DASRJH010000098.1:0-56572 GCA_035649575.1 Planctomycetota bacterium | reverse complement strand
CGTGCTTGCGCAACCCGCCCGGCTGGGCGCCGCATTGGCAGGGTCGATCCCTGAATTTGCGTCAGGCACTTTGACCCTGTGCCATTGTGCACTGAGCCGCGTCCGCATGAAGAAGGGCAAGTGGACCGCGCTGTGCACGCTGACGGTGCAGGGTCTCCGGCCCGGGAAGGCGCAGGACGTCGTCGTGCAGGCCGCGCTGACGCCGCCCGATCGAACGGCAGCGCCGCGCGCGGCCGCTCCGGCGGTCTTCGGCGCGGCCGAGTGGAGCTGGCACGTGCCGGAGCTGCGGCTCTCGTTCGAGGCGCCGCCGCCCGAATTCGGGCCGCTGGCGCGCACCTGCCTCACCGACCCCGCGGCGGCGCGCGTGATGTTGGAGCGCGGCTTGCGCGCCGTCGGCCTCCTGCCGGACGACCTGCGCATCCAGTCGTGCGTGCCCGAGGTATTGCGCCTCAAGGCAGGGGGCCGGTGCACGATCCGTTACCGCCTTGCCTATCCACGGGGGCAGACCGCCAACGTCTTGCCCGATCGGGTCATCGCCAAGACATATTCGGACGACAAAGGGCCGGACGTTCTCGCAGCCATGCGCGCGCTGTGGGCGTCACCGCTGTCACGCGGCGACGCCGTGCGCATCGCCGAGCCGCTCGGCTTCCTGCCCGAGTTCAACATGCTGCTGCAATGGCCGGTGCCCGAGCGGCAGAACCTGAAGGATCTCATCAGGTCGGCAGCGGGAGGCACGGCCGAGGCGCTCGAGGCGTTGCGGGCCGTCATGAACAAGACCGCGATCGGCATGGCGGCCCTGCACAGCTCGGGGGTTCTGCACGGGAGGACGTTCAGCTGGGAGGACGCGTGCGACGAGCTCGACCACACGATCAAGCAACTCGCCACCGTGAATGCGGCGCTCGCCGCAGTCGCGTCACGGCTGCTGGGCCGCGTGGTTGCGTTCGCCGCGGCCGTTCCCGCCGATCTGCCAGTGCCGACGCACGGCAGCTTCCGCCCGAACCAGGTGCTGCTGTACGAGGGTGACGTCAGCTTCATCGACTTCGACAAGTACGGCCAGGCCGAGCCGGCGCTCGATCTGTCGCTGTTCCTGTCGGCGACCAAGAACTTCGCCCTGAGCAGGCCGCACGGCGAGGAGAGCGACGAAGAGGACGTGGCACTCGATCCGGCGTCACGCCTGGCGATCCTCGATCAAATGGACTCGGTCTGTGCGGGCTTCATGGAACAGTACGCGCGGCGCGCGCCGGTATCGCGGGCGCGGGTCGTTGCATGGGAGGCGCTGAATCTGCTGGAGCTGGTGCTGGAGTGCTGGGTCAAGGTCAAGCCGGTGCGCCTGTCGAACACGCTGTTGATGTTGGAACGCCACTTCCAGTCACATGGTCTCCTGTGACTTCGGAGCGGCGGGCACGCGAGCGAGGATCGACGGACGCACGCCGGCACCGCGCACGAGGATCCAGTGCAGCCAGAGGCTCGAGAACGCTGTCACCGCGAGCACGGCGAAAGCACCGCCGACGACCCCGAACGGACCCAGCAGTACGGCATTGAGGCCGATCAACGCAGCGTAGCTCACGGCGTACACGAGCAGGCACTGCTTCTGGTGTCCCGTGACGCTGAGGATCTCGCCGACCGGTCCGATGGCGGCCCGCACGACCTGGGCGATCGTCAGGATGATCAGCGCGTAGTGTCCCTGTACGAACTCCGGACCGAACAACGCGAGCAGCGGTTTGCCGAGCACGGCCATGAATCCGACTGCGAGCACCGCGGCCACGAACTTGACGCGCGTCGCGTGCACGAGCACGGACTGCATCTTCGCGCGTTCTCCGCCCGCGAACAGACGCGTCACGGTCGGCAGCGTGAGCGTGTCGATGGCGGTCAGGCCGAACCCGATGAACATCGAAGTCCGGATTCCGGCGTTGAACACGGCGACATCCGCGTCGGGCAGGAAGGCGCCGAGGGCTACGACGCTGATCTCCGCGAAGTACTGCGTGAACAGCGTGACGAACAGCAGCGGCGCGCCTGTCTTGACCCAGACCGAGTTCTCGCGCTCCGGCGGTTCCAAAGGGACGGTGCGACGCAGGCGCGGCACGAGCAGCCCATCCTGCGCGATGATCGACACGATGATCACTGCGAGTTGCAGCGCCATGGCGTCGCCGGCCGTAGTCAGCCAGCCAGTCGCATGTGCTATGGCCACCGCGCCGAGCAGCAGCAGGGGCCGCAGGAAGATGTTCGGGAAGAACGCCAACGCGAACCACGACATCGCGTTTGCGATGCCGCTGTGCAGTCGGAGCCACGCCATCCCGGGGGAGCACGCGAGCCCCAGCAGCAGCGTGTTGCGCGCCGAGTCCGAGTCGACGAAACCGAGGCTGATCGCGAGCGTGCCCGCGATCGCCGCGAGACCGACGCTCACGATCGTCACGATCCAGCGCGAGCTCGTGATGAAGCCGCGGATCGCGCCGAACCTCTTGGCGACCATGTAGACGCTGATGAAGCGCATCGCCGCGGTGCCGAGCCCGAGCATCGAGGCCGTCGACAGGATCAGGCACCAGGCGAACACCTCGACGAACCTGCCGAGTTCCGCACCACCGATCCAACGCGCGAGCAGGACCTGCGATCCGTATGTGAGCACCGCGCCGCCGACGCGGATGCCGAACAGCATGCCACCGCCGCCGATCAGTCGGCGGTACATGCCGTGAGGCGGGCTCGATGTCGCGGAAGTCACGGTGCTGCAGCCTTGATGCAGTGGAAGATGTTCTCGTCGCTGCGCAGCCCGTACTTGCTGCGCACGGCCTCGGGCACGTCGCTCGCGAGGTCCAGAGAGACGTCGAAGCCCGCCGCCGCGAGTCGATCGCCGAGGTCGCGTCCATACCAGCGCACGTGACCGCGCTCGCCGAACAAACGGGCCCGCTGCTCGGGATCCGTGATCGTGGGGTCCTCGTGGGTCGGCTGGTCCAGGCGCAACGGCACGCTGACGACGGCGACGCCTCCGGGCTTGAGCACCCGGTGCATCTCGGCCATGACGCGGCGATCGTCGTCGATGTGTTCGAGCACGTGCACGCAGAGCACGAGGTCGAAGACGTCGGCTTGGAACGGGATCGCCGCGGCGTCGCCGACGACCGTCACCTGGGGGCCGCTGCGCTCGAGATCGAGCCCAACGAAGCGGATGTTCGGCATGCGCTGCAGACGCCGCGCCAGCGACCACCAGGGCGCGACCTCGAGGACCTGGGCCAACGACGACAGCCGCGCGCGCTGCTCGAGATAGAGCCAGATGCGCCGGTGACGCGCCTTCGCGTTGCAGCGCGGGCAGTAGCCGTCCTTGTTCGGCGACACGAAGCCCCAACGACCGACGAAGCCGCGCAGCGACCAGCCGCAGCACGGGCAGACGTAGCGCCGGCCGACGAACGCGAGACCGCGGCCGAAGAAGACGGCGCGCTTCAGCCACGACCAACCCGGATGCCGCAGCAGCCGGCGGACTGCCTGTCTCACGGCTTCCTCCCGACCAGTGCGCTCTTCAATCGCCTCAGCGCGGGCGCACGGCGCAGAAAGCGGTCGCGCGTCCGCAAGTAGCTGGCCTTCGCGAACCCGGCTGCACCGCGCAGGATCGAGTAGCACCATCGACGCGCCGCCCCGAACGCGCGATTTGCGAGCGGCCAGCGCGAGCCGAGCGCTTCGAAGTTCACGAAGACCGTCGGGTCTCGAGGCCTCGTGTACGAGAAGCCGCGCGCGCGCAGCAGCTCGTCGAGCCGTTCCTTCGCGCGCAGTGGATCGGCGAGCTCGGCCTGCGACCACCCGGCGAGCCCGAGCGACTGCGCCATCGCGGCGATCTGCGCCTTGTCTTCGGCGCAGAGACACGGTGTGTGCACGACGGCGCGGTAGCAGAACGTCGCGAACGCATCCTTCGCACTGGCGCGATACACGCCGTCCTCGCCGAGCGCGCGCGCGGCGAGGCACTCCTTGGCCAAACGCGGATCGACAAAGCCGTCGCCGACGATGCGCAGACCGACCACCACGGTGCGCCCGGCGATCGACACCGCGAAACTGCCGCCAGCAGGCGGCGGCGAGCCGAGCAGGGGCCTCGCGTTGAGCACGGTGTGTAGCGCGTGGTATTGGTCCGTCAGGAGCTGGGTCGGATGCGCACCGCCCATCGGCGAGGTGGCCCGCGACGACCCATCCCCCGACAACGCCGCATCGCCGATCACGATGTAGTCCACGCCGACGTTCAAGGCCGAGAACACGTCTGCCGCCGAATCCCAGCCGCGCGCCCCGGTCACGTCGCGGCGCAACGTCTGTACTTCTCCGTTCCAGCGCTTGCTCGCCTCGGACCCGCTGTTCGCCTCGATGCCCAGCAACATCCTGAGGTCCCGCTTCGTCTCCCAGGCCGTCTCCCCACAGTGAACGCCGAGTCCGCCGAGCCACTCGCGGTATCGGAGCTTCGCGTCGAGGAAACGTCCGTTCACGGAACGGGAACCGCGAGAGGTCATCCGATCCTCGTGCGATGGGCTCCGATCGACGAGCGTGATCGCGAGGAACGGGCCGGCGCCCTTGTTGAAGACGTGGTAGACGCCGCGCACGTCCAGATCGGAGTAGAAACGCTGGTAGTTCTGCTCGACGAGCTCGGGCGACCAGTGGACTTCGTGGACGGTGTGCACCTCGAAGAGCTTGTCCAGGTCGCCGAGGATGCGCTTCTCCTCGCGTCGCGAGTTGTGCCAGATGACGAAGAGTCCGAGCTGCGACGATCCCTTCGCGCGGGATTCCGCGGCGCCCGTGGAGCCAGCCTCAGACGGTTCGGCGCGACGCTGCATCAAGCTTCTCGGGGCGAATGCGCGAGCGTCGACGCGCTGCGGCGTCGCAAGCGTCTGGCCAACGCCAGCGCGAGCGCCTTCTTGACATCGCTGAAGAACGGAACTGGATCGCGCCACGAGAAGATCGCGTGGGCCTTGCGACCCCGCCACGAGCGAAGCCATTGCCACAGCGTCAGGCGCCCGCGCCGCCAATAGTAGAGCGCGGACTGGAAGTCGTGACGCAGGTCGACCCACTTCGCTCCCGTGTACTTCTGCGTGCGGTTCGCGGGGAGCGGCAACCCCACCGCGTCGCAGTACATCGTGTACACGAGCTCCACGCCGCCCGCCTCGGCGATCGCGGAGCGTCCGGTCGGGCGGCCGATGTTGGGCTCGATCATGTAGTACTCGCCCGTGCGGCTGTCCTTCTTCATCTCGAGGTATGCGAGCCCGCGGTAGGGGACGGTGCGAAACAGCGCGAGGGCCGCGTCGCGGACGACGTCGTCGCGGACCTCCTCGCCGAGGCAGCTCGACCCTGCTTCAGGCGGCCACTGGCGCAGCTTGCGTGCGACGAACGTCACGAGCGGCTCGCCGTTGGCGCCGAAGTAGCAGTTGCACGAGTAGAGGCTCGAGTCGTCGCCTTCGACCCACTGCTGTGCCACGAGCGAGTCCGCCCAGGCGTGGCACTTGTCGTAGAGCTCGATCAGCTCCTGTGACGACGCGACCTTGTAGACCTTGTTCTTCGTCTGCCGATCCCACTCGGCCGAGCGGTAGGCCGGCTTCAGCAGGCACGGGAACGGCAGCTGTCCTGCGGCATGCAGCGCGTCGGCCCTCGTGCGCAACACGAACGTCGCGGGTACGCGCAACCCGTGACGCTGCGCGTGCTCGAGGAACGAGATCTTGTCCATCAACAGCTCGACGACATCGGCGGGGGGCAGCACGATCGTAAAGTGCTGCGCGAGGATGTCGCGGTGGCGCGAGACGGTCCTCACGCATCTGTCCTGACACGGGACGAGCACGGGCTTCTGCGTCTGCGTGGCTGCGAGTTCGAGCAACGTGGCGACCAGCTCGTCGCTGCCGGTATCTGCGAACCGGATCTCCTGACAGCTGTTGGTCCGGCAGCATGGGTGCTGGGGGTCACTGGCAACCGCGATGACCGGGATGCGGTGGCGGCGCAGGATCCGAGCGGTCTGGATGCCCTGCATGCTGTCCAGCCCGATCACGACTGCAGTAGGCCTGTGGTTCGAAGAAGGTTTCATCGGTCAGGAAGGCGGTTCGGCGGCGCGAGGGTGGCGAAGGGGTCCCCAGGCAAAGGGAAACTACCCATCGCATCAGCGGTGATTTCCCCATGTCCTTGAGGCCATGTGTGAGCATACACTCCGCTGCACGACGAGGACGCATCCACTTCGGGGCGCCGCATTGTGCAACGTGGGGTAGTCTAAGTGTTCCCGCGCTCGTCGCTCGCGAACTCGCGACATGTTGGTCCGCCAGCGCGCCAACGAGCTCCGCACCCCCATGAAGAAGACCACGCAATTCAAGCAACTCCTGCAGTCGGACAAACTCGAGTTCCTGCTCGAAGCACACAACGGAATCAGCGCGAGAATCGGCCAGGAAGCCGGATTCAAGGGGCTCTGGGCCAGCGGCCTTTGTATTTCGGGTCAGGCCGCCGTGCGCGACAGCAACGAGGCGAGCTGGACGCAGGTCCTCGAGGTGCTCGAGTTCATGAGCGACGCGACGACCGTCCCGATCCTGCTGGACGGCGACACGGGCTACGGCAACTTCAACTCGATGCGTCGGCTGGTCGCCAAACTCGAGCAGCGCGACGTCGCAGCCGTCTGCATCGAGGACAAACTGTTCCCGAAGACGAACAGTTTCATCTCGGGCGAGACCCAGCCGCTGGCCGATCCGGAGGAGTTCTGCGGCAAGATCAAGGCCGGCAAGGACGCGCAGCGCGACAGTGACTTCTGCATCGTCGCTCGCGTCGAGGCGTTCATCGCGGGATGGGGCCTCGGTGAGGCCTTGCGCCGGGCCAACGCGTATGCGGATGCCGGCGCGGACGCCATCCTGATCCACAGCGCCAAGTCGGTGCCCGACGAGATCCTCGCGTTCCGCAAGGCCTGGACCAGGAAGGTTCCCGTGGTCATCGTGCCGACGCGCTACTACACGACGCCGACCGAGGTCTATCGCGACGCCGGCATCTCGATGGTGATCTGGGCCAACCACATGCTGCGTTCGGCCGTCGGTGCGATGAAGCGGACCGCCGCCCGCATCGCCGCGGAACAGAACCTGCTGCGCATCGAGGACGAGGTCGTCTCGGTCGGCGAGATCTTCCGCCTGCAGGGTGCAGAAGAGCTCGCCCAAGCCGAAAGCCGCTACCTGCCGTCGAAACACGTCGACACGCGCGCCATCGTGCTCGCGGCTTCGCGCGGCGAGGAACTCGGCGAGCTGACCGAGACCAAGCCGAAGGCGCTGCTGACGGTGAACGGGCAGCCGCTGCTCCAGCACCTGGTCGACGCCTACAACACGATCGGTATCAAGGACATCACGGTCGTTCGCGGCTACCGCAAGGAGGCCTTCGACCTGCCGAACCTGCGTTACGTCGACAACGACGACTACCTGACGACGGGCGAGGTTGCATCGCTCAAGGTCGCTCTCGACGCGGTCGCCAAGGCCAAGAACGCCACGCTGATCGTCTCGTACGG
Source organism: Planctomycetota bacterium (assembly GCA_035649575.1). Lineage (GTDB taxonomy): Bacteria > Planctomycetota > UBA1135 > UBA1135 > UBA2386 > DASVAL01. Next base: position 49,098 of record DASRJH010000098.1, on the reverse strand, counting down.
AGACGTCATGTTCGGCAAGTTCGTGCCCCAGGTGCTGCTCGAATCGAAGGCCGACCTCGCCATCGTCGTCGACACCGATTGGCGCTCGAACGCCGACATTTCCCGCCCGGCTGACCTCGTGCGCTGCTCGGCGCCCCACTCGCGACGCACCTTCTACGAGCCCGTGCGGCTCGAGCGCATCAACAACGAGATCCCCGAGGGCGACTTCCACGGCGAGTGGATGGGCTTCTTGAAGATCGGTCCCAATGCGCAGTCGGCAGTGCGCAAGAAGGTCGAGTTGCTGCTCAAGTCGCCAGAGCACCGTCGCGCCCAGATGTCCGTGCTGATGAACAGCCTCATCGCCGAAGGCAACACGATCGAAGTCATCTACACGACTGGTCACTGGCTGGATGTCAACAGCCTGGCCGACGTGGTCAAGGCCGGCACGTTCCGGTCAGGGAGTGCCGCGGGGTGATTCGCGCAACGGATTTCCTGACGGCTGCGCGCGAGCGCGGGTTCCACCTCTACTCGGGTGTGCCGTGCTCGTATCTGAAGCCATTCATCAACTACGTCATCAATTCGAAGGCGCTGCGCTACATCCCCGCGGCCAACGAGGGTGACGCCGTTGCCATCGCAGCGGGCAGCGAGCTGGGCGGCACGCGGGCCGTCTGCATGTTCCAGAACTCCGGGCTCGGGAACGCGGTCAGTCCGCTCTCATCGTTGACCGCCACGTTCAAGATCCCCGTGCTCGTGATCGTGACGCATCGCGGCGAGCCCGGCGCCGCCCCGGACGAACCGCAACACCAGCTCATGGGGCAGGTCACGCCGCGGATGATCGAGCTGCTCGGCATCCCGTGGGAGCGATTCCCGACCGAGCCCGACGCGGTGGCCGGAGCGCTCGACCGCGCGGATCGATCGATGAAGGCCCGTTCGGAGCCCTACGCGCTGATCATGTCCAAGGGCTCGGTCGAGCCGTGGCCGGATGCCGGTGGGCCGCCTTCGGGCACTGGCGTCCGGCTCGCTGTGCCGGCGCCGCAGGCACCCGTGGCCACGCGGTGCGAGATGCTGACGGCCGTGCGGTCCGCGGCGCGTCCGAACGACATTCTCGTCGCGACGACGGGCTACACCGGTCGCGAGCTCTACGCGATCGGCGACACTCCGAATCAGTTCTACATGGTCGGCTCGATGGGGTGCGCGTCGAGCTTCGGTCTCGGCCTCGCGATCGCACGACCGCGGCATCGCGTCATCGTGATCGACGGCGACGGTGCTTTGATCATGCGGCTCGGAGCGCTGACGATGCTCGGCAGTGAACGGCCTGCGAACCTCGTCCACATCGTGCTCGACAACGGCCAGCACGAATCCACCGGCGGCCAGCGCACCGTGACGAACACGACCGACCTCGCGGCGGTCGCCGCGGCTTGCGGGTATCCCGTCGTGCAGCGCGCGGCGACACCTGACCAGCTGATGGCGCAGCTCGCGGCCCACAAGAACGGGCTCGCCTTCATCCATGCCCCCATCCGTCCCGGGATCGCGGACAAGCTGCCGCGCCCCGCAATTACCCCTGCCGAGGTTGCCGAGCGGCTGCGCGCCCACGTCGCCGACACCGCGAATAGCCCAGTCGAGTAGCCCAGTCGAGTAGCCCCAGTCGAACAGCCCAGTCGAACAACTCAGCCGAATGGCCCAGCCGAATAGCCCAGCCGAACCACCCAGCCGAATCATGAGAATCCTCGTCGCCAGCCCCGTGTTCCCGAGCGCTCTCGAGGAGCTGCGCAAGAACCACGATGTGGTCGTGGCCGTCGATGCACCCGCGCACGACCTGAAGCGACTCATCGTCGACCGTCACGCGTTGGTGTTCCGCAGTGGCGTGCAGATCACGGCCGACGTGATGCGTTGCGCCCCCGACCTCGAACTGCTGATCCGGGCCGGATCCGGTCTCGACAACCTCGACATGGACTACGTGCGCCAGAAGGGACTCCAGCTCACCCGCATTCCGGAGCCCGGCGCCCGCGCGGTCGCGGAGCTCGCTTTCGGGTTCATGCTCGCTCTGTCGCGGCAGATCTCGTTGGCCGACGGCCTGCTGCGGCGCGGCAAGTGGGCCAAGCACCAGATCCAGGGGCACCTGCTCGAAGACAAGACGCTCGGCATCTACGGCGCGGGCAACATCGGCTGTCTCGTCGGGCAGATGGGTGCTTCGTGGGGAATGCGCGTCATCGGCTGCGTCGAGCACCCCTCGACGGAGCGCGCCGCCGAGCTGGCGACGAGGGCAATGCAACTCGCGTCTCCCGACGAGGTGCTGTCCCGATCCGACTACCTGAGTCTGCACGTTCCGCTGAAGGACTCGACCCGCAACCTGCTCGACGATCAGACGATCGCCCGGATGAAGCCGGGCGCCTTCCTGATCAACATGTCGCGCGGCGGCGTGGTGGTCGAAGCGGCGCTCGCGCGTGCGTTGCACAGCGGGCACATCGCCGGGGCCGGCGTCGACGTACACGCTCAAGAAGGACAAGGAGCGATTTCGCCTCTCGCCGAGTTCGAGAACGTCATCCTCACACCCCACATGGGCGCCGGGACGATCGATTCGCAGCGCAAGATCGGCGAACGGGTCCTGCAGATCGTCGGCGCGCACCGCGGCCGCGCCGCAGGCGTGTAGGAGCCTCAGGCCCGCGGTGCGGGCCCGTTCGTGAGGAGCTGCCGTTTGATCGCCTCGAGCACGCGCTCGCCCGAGCTACTGTCGACGAAGGCGTGCAGGCGTTTCATGACCGCGGCCCTGTGGGCCTCCCCGCGCGCATCTACGGTCTTCCCCGCGGCGGCGTCCTCGAGGGCTCGCGCGAGCTGCGCGTAGTCGGAGCAGAGTGGCCCCACGGCGACATCGACCGGGTGGAAGTTGAAGGACCGGCAGCCCGCGATGAACTCCTCGAGGTCCGGCGTGTAGTAGATGATGGGCCGATCGAGCAGCATGTAGTCGAAGATGATCGAGGAGTAGTCGCTGATCAGGGCGTTCGAGTGCGGCATCACGTCGTAGACGTCCGTGTCCTGGAAGAGCTGGACGACGCGCGCTGACGCGTCCGTGAACTGAGTCGCGTCCACCGGGTGGAACTTGATGAAGAACACCGCATTCAGGCGCTCCATCAACGCCTCGAGGCTCTTCCAGTCGATCTTGACGAACGGCCTGCCGCTGTCGCGGAAGGTCGGCAGGTAGAGGAAGACCTTCTTGCCCGCCCGTGCCGCTTCCAAGACCGCAGCCGGACAATTCTTGGCCTCTGCGTTTCCGGACGACGCGAGGAACAGCGAGTCGTTGCGCGGGAAGCCGGTCACGCAAACGGTGTGCATCGGCACGTCGAATGCTCGGGCCGTGATGGCCCGCGCCTCCTCCGACATCGCGATGATCATGTCGGGCCGGTGCAGGTGCCACGGCATCATCATGCCATAGAGCAACCGCACCGGCAGAGGGCCGTGGAACACGCGGTAGTAGCGGTTGCGCGGATTGTCGATGTCTCGTTCGAAGGTCTTCAGCGGCACCCCGCTCCACAGGTTCACCTTCTTCGCGCCGCGCGCGAGCCAGAAGTTGGTGTCTTTGGCAAAGCAGTCGAACAAGTGGAGCCCGGCGCGCAAGCAGCGCATCACGCCGGTGGGGGACCACACCAAGTGCGCCTCGAAGCCACGCGCGCGCAGCCGAGCCACGATTGCGCGCTTGCGCGAGATCCAGACCAGCTGCACGGAACCGGCCAGTCGCTTCTGGCAGAACTCGAAGAAGGCGGCGCCGTTGTCCGCGAAGCGGAAGCCGCCCCATGAGCCGAAGACCCAGAGATCGGGACGGCGTGGCACGAACCCGGACAGGAAGTAGAGCAGGAACTGGAACGGACGGAGCAGCGCGGTGCCCAGCAGTGCAGCTGTCCGGATCGGTTCGTTCATGCGAGCGACGCTTCCTCGACGCTACGTCTGCTTGGAGTCATGCGCAAGGATTGCGGGATAGAGCTCGTCGCGGACGAAGTCGTAGTCCTCTTGGGTGTCGCACTCGGTGTACAGCAGGCTTGCCGGCACCTGCGCGACGCGCATGCGCCGCGCCCCGAAGAAGTACTGCCAGGCCTCTTCGTGCTCCGATCGCGCCTTCGAGTAGCCGAAGGCCTTGCGTTCTTGCCCCCATCCGGCCAGCCATTCGCACGTGGCCCGCAGGAAAGCCAGATCGCGCGGTGCGACGTGGATGACGCCGAGACTCTCGCCGAGCAGGGTCATGTCGCGGGTCATGTCCGGCGCGAGTCCCTTGCCGATGAAGCGCGGATCGCCGGAATCGACGCCATAGACGCGGACCTCCTCGTCGTCTCCGGCTGTCGCTGGAGCGGTGAACAGGCAACTCGTCGAGTCGCAGTGGTCGATCACCCAACGCATCAGCGCGCGCTCGTAGACGATGTCGGCATCCATGATCAGGAGGCCGTGGTTCGCAGGCGTGGTCGCGCCGCGAAGCGCGCAGAGCATGCTGAGCGTCGACCCCGTCTCGGACGTGTCGAAAGTGTTGACCACGATGCGCATGCCTTCGAAATCCGGGCAGCTTCCGCGAGCGGGCTGGCTCACCACGACGCGCACCTCGCCGACACCGAGCTCGCGCAGGATCGCGACGTGGCGCTCGAGGAAGCTCGGACCGGGCCCATTGCGCGTCAGCGGAAGGAGCGACTTCGGTACAGGCGTGCGGCCGAGCCGCCGATTGACCCCCGCAGAGAGAATGACCGCGGTCAGTGCAACCATGGGCCTTGCCTGCCGGTGCAAAGCGCCGATTCGGCGGCGAACGGCCCGGAACCGAAACGACGAGCAGTGGGGGTCAAAGTGGTCGTCCCTTTCGAGAGGGTGTACAGACGCTACGGCTGCGACATCGCGGGTTGGCTTCTCCGCGGGTTGATGCCGTGCGCGCGAAGATGAGGGGTTATCGAACCAGGATACTGCCTTCGCGGACGCCGGACGCGCTTTGTCAGGAATCCTGCGCGCTTGCCGCCCGTGCTCTCGCCGGGGTCCGATCGCGGCGCGGAACAGTCGGCTGCGCGGTGGGAGTCCCTCGCCAAACGAGCGCACGCGTTCCGCATGGGTCACGCTCGAGACTCACGACCCGGTCGAGCATGCCGCGCGGCCAAGCGTGCTGCGCCGAGGGGACACTTGCTGCATCGAGAAAAAACCGGATTGACGATGGCCAGGCGACGGTGCAATCTCGCCGTCGCTGGCTCGAAGCAGTCGCCGCGATGGCAGCGCCTGTTCGACAGCGAAAGTTCGAAGAGTAGTTTTCGCGTCCTTTCTCAAATCCGGTACGGCGCAACCAACGCGTTCGGTTGCTCCAGCACTAGGCCCTCGTTGAGTGTATCCTGGCTTTGCATGAGGCTTGCGTGAGCCTCAGGAGAAAAAGCCAGGTTGACAAGTCCGGTTTGGCCGGAGATCCTGGCGGCTCAGAGTTGGATCCCGTCTGAGCGGTGGGATCTCGGGACCTGCCTGACTGACACCTCGACTGGCATGACACTAACAGGACTTAGTGGTTCGCTCCTTCCTAGGAGCACTGCTCGGAACCCGAGCTTCGCGGTCTCGCGCGACAGCTACGGGAGCCAGAGCCTCGTCACCCTGATCTCGATCGTGAGCGTCGACGCGCTCGCGGTGATGGCTTCGGTATTGCTCGCAGCCGCGCTGATCGAGCCGGGCACCCCCGCGACCGCCGGCTTCTTGCCCTACGTCGCTGCCTACGCCAGCGCGGTCTGCGGCGTGGTCGCGTGGCTCCGGCTCTATCCCGGTGTGATGCTCGATCCGGTCGACGAAGCACGTCGCCTCACGATCGGCACGGGAATCGCCGCCGCGGTCACGTTCGTCGCACTGCTTCTGCTCGCCGACGTCGACATCGGGCTCGGGTTCGCATGCGCTACGTGGGGTATCTCCGCGGTCGCGATCAACCTCGCCCGCTGGGGCGCCCGGTACTGGCTCGGTGGTCGGCGCTGGTGGGGCATTCCTGTGACCGTGGTCGGAGAACCCGCGGCGGCACAGAAAGTCGTCGAGCTCATGCACCGGAATCCGCGCCAGGGTCTGCGCCCGGTCGAGGCTGCTCCGAGCACGCCGATCCTCTCGCGTCAGAGCACCGTGCAGCCCTGGGTCGTCATGGCCACCTCGTGCCAGCTCACGGACGAGGACGCCTTCGATTGGGCCGTGCGGCTCGGCGCACGCAACCTGTTCATCGTCGATCCAGAACGCCGGGAGCTGGCGGATCGCCTCGCGCGGAGCCTGCCTTCGCGGTCGTTCTCGGCGATCCAGGTGAGCCCGAAGCTATATCGCCGCGGCTCGCTCAACGCGAAGCGGCTGTTCGACATTGGATGCGTTTCGCTGCTGCTCCTCATGCTGGCACCGCTCTTCCTGGCCGTGGCAGTCGCCGTGCGCCTGTCATCGAAGGGACCGGTGTTCTTCGGTCATAACCGGATCGGCCGCGGCGGACGTCATTTCCGCGCCTTCAAGTTCCGCACGATGCACGTCGGAGATCAGATCCTCCGCGATCATCTGGCGGCGAATCCGGCAGCAGCCGCGGAGTGGGCCGCCACACAGAAGCTGAAGGACGACCCCCGCGTCACGAGGGTCGGAGCGTTCCTGCGCCGGACGAGCATCGACGAGCTGCCACAACTCTGGAACGTCTTGCGCGGTGACATGAGCCTCGTCGGCCCGCGTCCGATCGTCGACGACGAAGCCGAGAAGTACGGCCAGGTCCTTGCGCTCTACCTGCGCGTGACGCCCGGAATCACAGGACTGTGGCAGATCTCCGGTCGGAACAACACGAGCTACGAACAACGTGTCTGGCTCGATGCGCACTACGTCCGCAACTGGTCGCTCACTCTCGACCTCTACATCCTGGCGCGGACCGTCGGTGTCGTGGTGCGCCGCGACGGCGCCTACTAGCGCGCTGTCAGTCAGCGGCTGCGAAAATTCGCTAGTGCGTGCCGACGAGACCGGCGCCGGCGTTGGAAGCCACGATCCCAGCCGGGTTGGCGCCGATGTCTTGCCCGAGACCCTGCACGAAGAAGCGCAACCCGGTGAGCGCTGGGTCGCTCGGGATCGGGATCGTCCAGTTGCACACGCCATTCTGGCCCGCCAACAGGAAGGTGAGGTCGAGGCTCACGTAGGCCGTACAACCCGGCATGCCGATCACTGCCAGGGGCAGCGGTAGCGTGAACGGAGGCCAGACCGTGTCCGAGAATCCGAAGATCGCGAACACCGCGTTGAACGGAGTCAACGGCAACGACGAGAACTGCAGGTCGAAGCCTTGCCCGAGAATCGGCCTTTCGCCGGGGAGGGCATCCAGCAACGGCACGCCTGCCGATCCAGGGCAGCCGGCGCCAAAGGTATCGAAGGACCCGAGCGGGCCCAGCGGTTCGTCCCACCATTCGATGTCGATCGGGCTCCCTGCGTTCGGGTTGTCGCCCGCGGCGACCAACGCAAGGATCCGGTCGGCAGGTGTGCCGGGTCCCACGGTGACGATCCGGTCGAGGTTGCAGCGGCCCGAATCGCTGAGCCGCGTGGCGCTGCTGCGCCAGGTGCCTGCTTCGCCTGGTCCCGTGTACTTCTGGTAGGCCACGGCGCGATCCTCGCCGCCGTCGGCGAGCGTGAAGTACACGTACAGGTCGTTGCCGATCAGCTGGACGGCCGCGTGGTCGTCACCGCCGAACGGCCGGTTGCCGACACCCGACGGCGGCGCGGGAGCCGTCGACCAGGTCTCGGTGGCGATGTTGAAGACTTGCAGAACCAGGTCGCCAGCGCCGTTCGTTGTACTGTTCGTATGCACGAGGTAGACGTAGCCGTTCGTCTTGTCGACGGTGAAGCCCCAGTCCTGGTCCTGGCAACCCGACGTGTTGACGGAGGCCACCGGACCGAAGCCAGCAGGCTCGGTCACGATCGAGTAGCGAACGTCCGTGTTGGTGGTCTTGTACCAGAGCACGAGCGCTCTGTTGTGACCTAGTCCGATCACATGGCACGAGTGGTTCTCGCTGGCCCCACTGTCCCAGACTGTGCGGGCTGGCTCGAACGACGACACGCTGTTCGGATTGGTGGCACGCCGGGCCCACACTGTGCCGCCGTTGTTGGCGACGCCCGCGAGCCAGACGTAGTCGCCATCATCGACGCCGATCGCGTTGGCCTCGTCACCGAAGTTGGCCGTGACTGCTTGCTCGGGGCCCCAGGAGATTCTCTTGCCGACGATCTTGCCGGTGCGCACGTAGCGTGTGCTCGGTCCCTGGTCGCTGCCGAACAACATGAACACCGTGTGGATGCCGTTGATGACCTCGACCCACGGGCGATGGCGGCCGTCGTTGGTCACAGCAGAAGACAGCACGCTGGCTGGCTCCGACCACTCGCCGAAGCCCGGCCAGTGCCGATAGAACATCGTCGAGCCGCTCGCCGCACCGGCAACCGTGTAGAAGATCCAATACCTGGCTCCGTCGTACCAGACCCGCTTGTAGTCGCCGATGCGGAACTCTTCGGACAGGCCTTCGCTGCCGAAGAGATTGCCCACCGAGGTCACGACGTGCGTGCGGTCGGCAGCCGAGATCGTCACGCGGGGGTAGCCAGCCGATGAAGGTGATACAGCGCCGCCGTTCCAGACCAGACGGAAGAACCACGTGCCGGTCGCGGGCCAATGGCACTTGATGGCGAAGTCCATCTCGAGACCGGTTTCGAAGGCCGCGATGCTCTCCTGTACGGTGCCTGTCTCGTGGTAGCGGCCCAGTGTATTGCCGGCGGGCAACAAGAGGCTGCCGAGGAAGTTGCCGTTGGTCGCGGCGGCATTGACGTAGAGAAACGGATGGCCCGCGCTGCTCGACTGCGCCGCGACGTCGGTCCACGTCGTCTGGTCGGGGCTGAATTGCAGCTTGGCGATTTCGTTGGGGTCGCCAGCGCCGCCAGTCTCGGCCAACAGCACGCGCAGGCGGATCGTGCCGTTCTGCACCAAGGTCGAACCGAGTGCCGTGGGCGCGTTCAACGCCGCGAGCGGGGTCATGGCGCCATCGGGTGCAGCGTCCGAGTAGAAGCGCCAATCTGTCTGCGTCAATTGCGGTTGTTGCGCAGATACGGACGCAGCGCACGTGCACATTGCGATGAACAGCGCATTACAGAAATGGAGTCGAGTCCGGATGCTGGCAATCGCCATGGTGCAACTGTGAATGGTGACTCTGCGCCCAGTGCGAGAGGGTTGGTGAACGGCACGTGACCTGCTCTCTTGATACCCGTCAAGTGGTGGACTGCACCACTACTGCCACGACGCGGAGTTCGCCGAGCGAGTGTGTGCAAGCGGGCGCCGGCCGCCGGCTCGATTTGAGACGGCGAAAGCGACCTCGCTGTTTTGACTCGAAGGATCGCCCGCCTTCTCCACGCAGACTCGGGTGCGACGTTGAGCATCGCTGAAACCCCCGTGGCTACGCCCATGCAGTTTCGTTGCTGCAAAGCGAAATCGGCGAAGCCTCTTCGCGCCGGCGCAAGAACCGCCATACCTCGTGGCCTCGCAACACATTGTGCTGCTCCATGGTGGGCTAGACTGACCCCAGCAACATGATACAGGGGAGCAAGCGATTACGGTCAGTTTGAAAGTCAGAGCCCTCTTGATGCGCACCATTGCCACCATTTGTCTAGCCGCAACGGCTCTCGTTGCACAAGAAAGCCCGGTCGTCGACCAGCCCCAGCTGGCCGGAGCCCTCGAGCCCCTCGCTGCTGCGCAGTTCCTGCTGCCGGTTCATGGGTTCAGTGCAGCGCAACTCGCTTTCTCACCCGTTCCTCATCCGGCGCTGCGAGCTGGTGCGGCGGCTGTCTACGCGCCAGACCCCCTGCTGTGTTCGGCGAACTACGTCGGTGACGAAGTGGCGCAACTCGTGTTCGCGTTGCCGCAGGGTGCGCTCGCGCTGCTCGACGCATCGTCGTCGCTCGCGTTGCACGTGCTGACAGTTCCTCATCCGACCTGGTCTGCGCTCGCGGGAATCTGCATCGACGGCGAGCACGAGCAGGTCGTTCTGCTCGACGCCGCGGGGCCGAACCTGCTGCGCATCGACCTCGCGGATCTGCGCGCGGGAAGGGCTCGGTTCCAGTCGACGTCCTTGCCGCCGGCGTGGAGCACGATCCGCGGAATCGCCTTCGACTTCGCGCGGGATCGCATCGTCGGCTTCGACCCGGCAACGGGCGACCTGCTGCAGCATTCTGCCGTCGATCCGAACCCCAGAGCCGGGCTGTTGCGGCCCGTGCCCGAAGTGCTCGCGTTCGGTTTCGCGCCGACGGGCACCGGCGACCACGACCTGTTCATCAGCAGCGGCGACCAACGCATGCTGACCACGGAGTGGACGTGGAATACCTCGGGCATCGACGTCGACAATGCAACGTTGCGAGCAACCGTGGCGACAAGTTTGTGGTCGCCGCCGAGTCCAGACCCGGCAGCGGTCACCTTCGATCCGCTCTACGATCGACTGGTGGTTTCCGACAGCGAGGTCGACGAGATGCCGATCTACGCGGGCGCGAATGTGTTCGAAACCAGCCGCACCGGCATCGTTGCGCGCACGAGTACGACTGTGGGCTACTCATACGAACCATCGGGGATCACCTTGGACAGCGCCACGCGTACGGTCTACTTCAGCGACGACGACAAGGACAAGATCTATGTCGTAGCCACGGGACCAGATGGGTTGCTGCACACCGCAGACGACTCCGTGCGTTCGTTCAGCGTACGCAACTTCTGCCTCGACGCGGAGAGTCTTGCATTCGACGGCGCGACGGGGGCTTTGTGGATCGCCGGTGGTGCCGCGAGTCTCGTGCACAAGTTGCGACCAGGAACCAACGGCATCTTCGACGGCACGTCACCAAACGGCGACGATGTGCTGGCCAGTTTCGACACAGCAGGGTTCGGTGTGACAGAACTAGGGGGCATTGCCCTTCGTCCGAGCGATGGTGGCATCTATGTGCTGGGCTTGCCGATGACCCGGCTCTTGCACTTGAATGCCCTGGGGCAGTTGGTGCGAACGATCACGCTGCCGAGCACCGCGCTGCACAGGCCCGCGGGCATCGTGTTCGCTCCGAGCACGGTGGGCGCCGGCGACAGCCTGTTCCTCGTCGACCGCGGTGTCGACAACGACCTCAATCCGAACGAGAACGACGGCCTGCTGCTCGAGTACGGGGTGCCGTCCGCAGCGCCCACCAACCAACCGCCCATCGTCAACGCCGGGCCCGATGTCACGATCGTGAGCACGGCGGCCGCGAGCCTCGCGGGCACCGTCAACGACGACGGCCTGCCCGGCGGCCCAATGACGATGCAATGGAGCCTGCTCTCGGGCCCCGGCACGGCGTCGTTCACGGCGCCGACGCAGGCCACGACGAACGCTTCGTTCTCGGCGGTCGGCAGCTACACGTGCCAGCTGAGCGCCTTCGATGGCGAGTTCACGCGCACGGACACGGTCCTGGTCACGGTGCAGGCACCGTCGACCAGCACCGTCGTCGAGCGGACGATCTCGATCAGTCAGGACGACGCCGAGGAGTCGCCGACTGCAGTGAACCGGAGCAGCACCGATCTCGAGATGGTCGTAGATGGCGCGACGAGCCAGGTCGTCGGAATGCGGTTCCAGAACGTCACGATCCCGGCCTCTGCCACGATCACGTCCGCGTATGTGCAGTTCACTACCGATGAGGCCAAGTCGACCGCTACCCAGCTCACGATCGCAGGCCAGGCCAGCGACAACGCGCCCGGGTTCTTGACGTCGGCCGCCAACATCTCGAGCCGACCTCGGACGACGGCCACGGTTGGCTGGGCGCCCGTGCCCTGGACCATTGTCAACGAAGCGGGCCCCAACCAGCGCACTCCGAACCTCTCGATCATCGTGCAGGAGATCGTGAACCGCCCCGGCTGGAGCTACGGCAACGCGATGGTGCTCGTGATCACGGGCACTGGCTGCCGCACTGCGGCCGCCTATGACCACAGCCCTGCAATCGCGGCAAAGCTCATCGTCAACTACCAGACGGCTGCGCCAGTCAACCAGCCGCCCGTCGTCAATGCCGGCCCCGATGTCACCATCCTCAGCACAGCGTCTGCGAGCCTCGCGGGCAGCGTCACCGACGACGGGATGAACGCCCCCCTGACGATCCAATGGAGCCTGCTCTCGGGTCCTGGCACGGCGTCCTTCACGGCCCCCACGCAAGCCACGACCAACGCCTCGTTCTCGGCGGCCGGGAGCTACACCTGCCAGCTCAGCGCCTTCGATGGCGAGTTCACGCGCACGGACACGGTCGTCGTCACGGTGCAGGTCAACCAGCCGCCCGTCGTCAATGCCGGCCCTGATGTCACCATCCTGAGCACAGCGTCTGCGAATCTCGCGGGCAGCGTCACCGACGACGGGCTGCCCGGCCCGCTGACGATCCAATGGAGCCTGCTCTCGGGTCCTGGCACGGCGTCCTTCACGGCGCCCACGCAAGCCACGACCAACGCTTCGTTCTCGGCGGCCGGCAGCTACACCTGCCAGCTCAGCGCCTTCGACGGCGAGTTCACGCGCACGGACACGGTCGTCGTCACGGTGCAGGCACCTGTCAACCAGCCGCCCGTCGTCAATGCCGGACCCGATGTCACCATCTCGAGCACAGCGTCTGCGAACCTCGCGGGCAGCGTCACCGACGACGGGCTGAACGCCCCGCTGGCGATCCAATGGAGCCTGCTCTCGGGTCCTGGCGCGGCGTCCTTCACGGCGCCCACGCAGGCCACGACCAACGCTTCGTTCTCGTCGGCCGGCAGCTACACTTGCCAGCTCAGCGCCTTCGATGGCGAGTTCACGCGCACGGACACGGTCGTCGTCACGGTGCAGCCAGCGCCCGTCAACCAGCCGCCTACGGTCAATGCCGGGCCCGACATCACGATCCAGGTCACAGCGGCGGCGAACCTTGCGGGCACCGTCACCGACGAGGGGTTGAACGCGCCGCTGACGATCCAATGGAGCCTGCTCTCGGGTCCTGGTACGGCGTCCTTCACGGCGCCAACGCAGGCCACGACCAACGCTTCGTTCTCGGTGGCCGGCAGCTACACGTGCCAACTCAGCGCCTTCGATGGTGAGTTCACGAGAACCGACACGGTCGTCGTCACGGTGCATCAACCCAACCAACCACCCGTCGTCAACGCGGGACCCGATGGCACCGTCCAGATCACAGTGGGGGCGCACCTGGTGGGGACCGTCACCGACGACGGGCTGAACACCCCCCTGACGATCCAATGGAGCAAGGTGTCGGGTCCTGGCACGGTGGCCTTCACCACGCCATCGCAACCCGTGACCGACGTTTCGTTCTCGGCGCTCGGCAGCTACATGCTCCGGCTCAGCGCCTCCGATGGCGAGTTCACGCGAACGGACTCGGTCGAGGTCACGGTGGACGGGGCCGGCAGCCTCGTGCGAGCCATCACGACCGGTCACGACGACGCCGAAGAGTTGGCGACCTCGGTGACGCGTGGCAGCAGTTCACTCGACCTGGTGGTCGACGGTACCGTGACCCAGGTCGTCGGAATCCGGTTCCAGAACGTCACCATTCCGCGTGGCGCCGTCATCACGTCCGCATACGTGCAGTTCACGGCCAAGGGAACGTCGTCAGCTCCGACCCAGCTTTCGATCAGGGGCCATGCGGCCGACAACGCCGGCACGTTCGGGACGACGGGTGGCACCATTTCGAACCGACCCAGCACCGCAGCTACCGTGCCCTGGGCTCCCGCACCTTGGACGATCAACGGCGAAGCCGGTCCCAACCAGCGCACCCCCGGCCTCGCGAGCATCGTGCAGGAAATCACGAGCCGTCCCGGCTGGAATTCCGGCAACGCGATGGTCTTCGTGATCACTGGCACCGGGACCCGCATTGCGTCCGCCTACGACAACAACCCCGCGCTCGCGTCACAGCTGATCGTCAACTATCAGTGAGCGGGCGCTCGGCCCCGCGGGTCCTGGTTGCAGGGCGGCCTAATGCGTGCCGACGAGGACGGTGCCGCCGTTGGAGACCACCACGCCAGCCGGGTTGGTGCCGATGTCGGCAATGAGACCCTGCACGTAGAACTGCGACCCCGCGACCGCCGGGTTGTTCGGGATCGCAATCGTCCAGTTGCACTCGCCGTTCTGGCCGATCAGCAAGCCCGAGAAGTCGAAACTCACATAGAGCCTGCAGTCGGTCATGCCGAACACCGCCAGGGGCAGCGGCAGTGGGAGCGGGGGCCAGACCGTGTTCGAGAATCCAATGATCGCGAGAATCGGGCTGAACTCGGTCAACGGCAGCGACGTGAACTGCAGGTCCAGGCCTTGTCCGACAATCGGCTTCTCGTCAGGGAGGGCATCGATGCGTGGCCGGCCTCCCGATCCAGGACAGCCCTCGCCAAACGTACTGAATGCGCCAGAGGGGCCCACTGGGCCGCCCCACCATTCGAGGTCGATCGGGCTACCCTGGTTCGGGTTGTCACCCGCGGCGACGACCGCAAGGATGCGATTGGCGGGTGTGCCGGGGCCCACGGTGATGATGCGGTCGAGGTTGCAGCGACCCGAACCGCTGAGCACCGTGGCGCTGGGGTTCCAGGTGCCGGAGGCGCCTGGTCCCATGTACTTGTGGTAGGCCACGGCCCGATCGTCCCCGTTGTCGCCGACGCAGAAGAACGCGTACAGGTCATTACCGATCAGCTGGACGGCCACATGATCGTCGCCGCCGAACGGCCGGTTGCCGACACCGCCCGGCGGTGCGGTGGCCGTCGACCAGGTCTCCGTGGCGATATTGAAGACCCGCAGCACGAGGTTGCCAGCGCCGTTGGCCGTGCTGTCCGTATGCACGAGGTAGACGAAGCCGTTCGTCTTGTCGACGGTGAAGCCCCAGTCCTGGTCGTGACAACCCAGGAGGTTGACGGAGGCCACTGGCCCGAAGCCAGCAGGCTCGCTCACGATCGAGTAGCGAACGTCCGTCGCGTTGGTCTTGTACCAGAGCACGAGCGCCCGGTTGCTACCGAGCCCGATCACATGACACGCGCGGCCCTCGGGAGCCCCCATGTCCGCGACGGTGCGGGCTGGCTCGAACGACGACACGCTGTTCGGATTGGTCGCACGCCGGGCCCACACGGTGCCGCCGTTGTTGACGACGCCCGCGAGCCAGACGTAGTCGCCATCATCGACGCCGATCCCATTGGCCTCGTCACCGAAGTTGGCCGTGACTGGCTGCTCGAGGTCCCACGAGATCGACGTGCCCGCGATCGTGCCGCGGCGAAGCCAGCGCGTGGTGATGCCATCGTCGGTGCCGAGCAACACGAACACGGTGTGGGTGCCGTTGATGCTCTCGACCCACTGGCGACTGCGACCGTCGTTGGTGATACCAGAACACGGCAGGCTGTCCGGCGACGACCACTCGCCGCTCCCTGTCCAGTGTCGATAGAACAGCCTCGAACCGGTCGCAGCACCGGCAACCGTGTAGAAGAACCAGTATCTGTTGCCGTCGAACCAGAGTCGCTTGTAGTCGCCGATGCGCAGCTCCTCGCACAGGCCCTCGCTGCCGAAGTGGTTGCCCACCGAGGTGACGACGTGCGTGCGGTCGAAGGCCGAGATCGTCACGCGCGGGTAGCCGGCGGCTGAAGGTGCTACAGCGACGCCGTCCCAGACCACACGGAAGTACCACGTGCCGGTCGTGGGCCAATGGCACTTGACGGCGAAATCCACTTCGAGAGCGGTTTCGAGGGCTGCGATGCTCTCTATGCCGATGGCTGTCTCGTGGTAGCGGCCGAGCGTGTGGCCGGCGGGCAACAAGAAGCTGCCGAGGAGGTTGCCGTTGGTCGCGGCGCCATTGACGTAGAGGAACGGCACACCTCCCGAGGTCGTCTGCGCCGCGACGTCGGTCCACGTCGTCAGGTCAGCGCTGTATTGCAGCATGACGATCCCGCTGGCATCGCCGAGGCCGCCAGTCTCGCCCAACCGCACGCGCAATCGGATCGTGCCGTTCTGCACGAACGCCGAAGCGAGCCTCGTGGGTGCGTTCAATGCCGCGAGTGGCGTCATGGCGCCTTCGAGTGCGGCGTCGGTGTAGAAACGCCAATCTGTTTGCGTCAGTTGGGTGGTCTGCGCAGCCATCGGCGCCGCGCCTGTGCACATTGCGACGAGCAGCGAAGCGAAGGCATGGAACCGGACTCTTCTATTTGCCATGTTGCAACTCCGAGGTGCTGATGCAACCGAGAACAGGGGTGCTGGTCCGCGCGAGGATACTGCGGTTGTGAATTCTGACAGTACCCGTTAGAAAATCATGACGTTCGGGTGGCTCTGCATTGGTGGCCGCCATCCACTGCACCTGTCATGCGCAGAGCCGCAACCATGTCGCGCTCGAACCAGGCTGTAGTGATCAACCAGGGTCGAAGAGGGGCGCCTGTCGACTCGTCTCCGGGAACCGCTGCTGCAGAGCGCGCCGAAATGAGACGCTGCGGGTCATCACCACAGTCGGCTCTGCTCGGACCACACTCTCAGAGCGCATCCGACCTACCAGGTCTCACCTACAACTCCTGGTGCACGGCGTCACAGACCCGCGACAAGGCGCGTTGTGATCGGGAGTTGGTTGCCTGATTGCGGGCGCCGCTCCTGACAGCACCCCGACTCGCCTTCGGACCGCGTCGGCTCGCGAGTGCGTCTCCAGGTCAAGGCTCGACGGGCAGCAACGGAACTGGGGGGTAGGCCCCGGCAACTCGATGGTCTTCGTGATCACGGGCACTGGCTGCCGCACTGCCTCCGCCTACGAGCACAGTCCCACGGCCCGCGGCAAAGCTCATCGTCACCTATCAGTAGTCGGTCCTCGGATGTAGCAAGAGTGCACCCGAACCAGCGCAGTGTTCGCTCTGCTGGTCGTCCCCTGGGTAGCCGCCTCTTGCTTGTTTGCGCTCTACCGGAGGCGCGCGCCCATGCGCTCCTATCGCATCAGGGCCAGATCGTCAGCGCGGAGCGATCTCTCAGTGCTCGACTCGCGTCGCGACCGCGATGCCACCGGCCGTGCGTGCCGTCGACACGGCAGCAAGCAAACGTCCACGGTGCTATCGTCACGTCACGCTTCCCCCACTCGGAGCCCTCCTGAGATGCGCACAATTCTCTCCATGACACTGGCCGCAACGGCTCTCGTTGCACAAACGAGTACGGTCGTTGCACCACAACTCGCAGCTGCCCTCGCACCACACACTGCCGCGCAGTTCCTGCTGCCGTTCCACGGTTTCTCTGCGACGCAGCTCGCATATGCACCGGTGCCTCGTCCGGCGCTGCGAAGTGGTGCGTCGACCTTCCAGATCCCGGACCCGCTGTTGTGTTCGGCAAACTACGTTGGCACCGAAGTGGCGCAGCTCGTGTTCGCGTTGCCGCAAGGCGCCATCGTGCTCCTCGATACCTCGTCGTCGCTCGCGTTGCACGTGCTCGCTGTTCCTGCTCCTACGTGGACCTCGCTGGCCGGAATCTGCATCGACGGCGAGCACGAGCAGGTCGTGCTGCTCGATGCCGCTGGGCCGAACCTGCTGCGCATCGACATCGCGGACCTGCTCGCGGGCCAGGCCCAGTTCCAGTCGACGTCGTTGCCGCCAGTGTGGAGCACTGTCAGGGGCATTGCCTTCGACGTCGCGCGTGAACGCATCGTCGGCTTCGTCCCGGCAACAGGCAACCTGCTGCAGCATTCTGCCGTCGATCCGAACACGAGGGCCGGGCTGTTGCGGCCCGTGCCCGAAGTGCTCGCGTTCGGCTTCGCGCCGGTTGGCGCCGGCGACCGGGACCTGTTCGTCAGCAGCGGCGACCAACGCATGCTGACCGCGCAGTGGACGTGGAATCCCGCGGGGCCCGATTCCCTCAACGCAACGTTGCGAGCCATCGTGCAGACGGGTTCGTGGTCGCCTTCCAGTCCGGATCCGTCGGCGATCACGTACGATCCGCTCTCCGATCGGGTGGTCGTCTCCGACGGCGAAGTCGACGAGATGCCGATCTACGCCGAAGTCAACCTGTTCGAGACCAGTCGCACCGGCATCGTGGCGCGTACGACTACGACGCTGGAATACACGCCCGAACCGTCTGGCATGACCCTCGACACTGCCACGCGGACGTTCTACTTCAGCGACGACGACCGCGACAAGATCTACGTCGTAGCGACCGGACCGGACGGGTTGCTGCACACCGCGGACGACCTCGTTCGTTCGTTCTTCGTACGCAACTTCTGCGTCGACGCCGAGGACGTCGCCTTCGACAACTCGACCGGTGAGCTGTGGATCATCGGTGGCGACACCGTTCTCGCGCACAAGCTCCAGCGCGGTCCCAACGGCATCTTCGACGGCACCGCACCGTACGGCGACGATGTGCTCGTCAGCTACGACCTGGCGCCGTTCGGAGCGACCGATCCAGAGGGTATCGCGGTTCATCCGACCGATGGCGGCATCTATGTGGCGGGCATACCCAGGACCCTGCTCTTGCACATCAGTACGACGGGGCAGCTCGTTCGGTCGATCACGCTGCCGCCGACGGGGCTCCTGAAGCCAGCGGGCATCACGTTTGCGCCGAGCACGGTCGGCACGGGTGTCAGCTTGTTCCTCGTCGACCGCGGCTTCGACAACAACTACGACCGGCGAGAGAACGACGGCCTGCTGCTCGAGTACGAGTTGCCGCCTTACGCGCCCGGCAACCAACCGCCCGTGGTCCATGCCGGACCCGATGTCACCGCCGTGATCACGGCGCCGACGAACCTGGCGGGTACCGTCGAGGACGACGGCCTGCCCGGTGGTCCCCTGACGATCCAATGGAGCCTGCTCTCGGGGCCTGGCCAGGCGAACTTCACGGCGCCCACGCAACCCGTGACCGGCGTCACGTTCTCGGCCCTCGGCATCTATACCTGCGAACTCAGCGCCTCCGATGGCCAGTACACGACGACGGACACGGTCGTGATCACGGTGCTCGCGACTCCGCCGCCCGCCAGCTTGGACCGGGCCCTCGCGCACATGCACGACGACGCCGAAGAGGCGCCGACCGGCGTCGTGACTCGCAGCAGCACCGATCTCGAGCTGGTGGTCGACGGCGCGGTGACCCAGGTCGTCGGGCTCCGATTCCAGAACGTGTTGATTCCGGCCTCTGCCTCCATCCAGTCCGCGTACATACAGTTCACTGTCGATGAACCCGGGGCGATCGCGACCCAGCTCACGATCGCGGGCCAGGCCAGCGACAACCCCGGCGCGTTCACGACGGCGACCAACAACGTCTCGAGCCGACCTCGTACGACGGCCACGGTCGCCTGGACTCCTGTGCCTTGGACCACCGTCAACCAAGCCGGCCCTGACCAGCGCACGCCCGACCTCGCGAGCATCGTGCAGGAGATCAGGAACCGCCCTGGTTGGAGCTCCGGCAACTCGATGGTCTTCGTGATCACAGGCACCGGCTGCCGTACTGCGGGGGCCTACGACAGCAGCCCCGGCGTCGCAGCACGGCTCATCATCAGCTACCAGTGAGCGGGCGAGCGGCCGCGGCTGGGAAGGACAAGGGTGCGCTCGTCCGCATGATGCTCGGCTCGATTACTCCGTAGATACATCGCGGACAACGTCGCGTTGCGAGTGGGACTTCAGCGATGCCCTGCGCGACTCGACATGGGGTTCGCGTCGGCCGAGCTGCCCGACTTGCGCTCGAGCCGGCACCGGCAACGCGAGCACGTGATACCGTTTCTCATCCGACTGGTATTGGGAGTCCGCCACGTCGCCGCTTGAGCCTCCTCGATGCGCACCATTCTCGCCATGTGTCTAGCCGCAACGGCTGTCGTTGCACAAACCAGCCCAGCCCCTGAGCCACATCTCGCCGGCGTCCTCGAGCCCCTCGACGCTGCGCAGTTCCTGCTACCGGTTCATGGGTTCAGTGCGACGCAACTCGCATTTGCCCCGGTGCCTCGTCCTGCCCTGAGAGCCGGCGCGACGACACTCTACGCGCCTGATCCTCTGTTGTGTTCGGCGAACTACGTCGCTGACGAAGTCGCGCAGCTCGTGTTCGCATTGCCGCTCGGGGCCATCGTGCTCGTCGACGCCTCGCCGTCCCTCGCGCTTCATGTGCTGGCAGTTCCGCCTTCGACGTGGTCGCTGCTGGCGGGAGCCTGCATCGACAGCGAGCACGAACAGGTCGTGCTGCTCGACGCCGCCGGGCCGAGTTTTCTGCGCATCGACCTCGCGGATCTGCGCGCGGGAAGGGCGAGGTTCCGATCGACGTCGTTGCCGCCAGCGTGGAGCACGATCCGCGGAATCGCCTTCGACTTCGCGCGTGATCGCATCCTCGGGCTCGACCCGGAAACGGGCGATCTGCTGCAGCATTCTGCCACCGATCCGACCACGAGCGCCGGGACGTTGCCGCCCGTGCCTCGCCTGCTGGCGTTCGGTTTCGCGCCGGCCGAGAGCCTCGACCACGACTTGTTCATCAGCAGTGGCGACCCCCGCATGTTGACCTCCCAGTGGACATGGAATGACGCGGGACCCGACGTCGAGACTGCTACGCTGCGAGCTACCGTGGCGACGAGTTCGTGGTCGCCTCCGAGTCCAGACCCGTCATCGATCACCTACGACGACTTCCGCGATCGGCTGATCGTCTCCGACGGCGAAGTCGACGAGATGTCGATCTACGCGGGCTCCAACGTGTTCGAATGCAGTCGCGCCGGCATCGTGTCGCGCCGCAGCACGACCACGAGCTACAGCCACGAGCCGGTGGGCATCACGTTCCAGAGCGCCACGCGGACGTTCTACATCAGCGACGACGACCAGCGCCGCGTCCACGTCGTGGCCGCGGGACCTGATGGGTTGCTGCACACTTCGGACGACACGAGGCGCTCGTTCAGCGTCAGCAACTTCACCACGGACCCCGAGGACGTCGCCTTCAGCAACGCGACCAACGAGTTGTGGGTCGCCGGCGGCGAGACGAATCGTGTGCACAGGCTGCGACCAGGCCCCAACGGCATCTTCGACGGAACCTCTCCGAACGGCGACGATCAGCTCCTCACGGTCACTGTTTCCTCGTTCGGGGTGAGCGATCCAGAGGGTATCACGGTCCGTCCGAGCGACGGGGGCGTCTATGTGATCGGCCAGCCGAAGACACTGCTGCTGCACTTGAATGCCTCGGGGCAGTTCGTGCGGACGGTCAACCTGCCGAGCACCGGGCTCCGCAAGCCCGCGGGACTCGTGTTCGCGCCCAGGTCATCGGGGACCGGCGACAGCCTGTATGTCGTCGACCGCGAGGTCGACAACGACACCAGCTCGAATGAGAACGACGGCATGATGTTCGAGTACGGAGTGTCCGGGCCGACATCCACGAACCAGGCGCCCGTCGTCAATGCGGGCCCCGATGTCACGGTCCTGCTCACCGCGGCAGCGAGCCTTGCGGGCACCGCCACCGACGATGGCCTGCCTGGTCCCCTGACGATCCAATGGAGCAAGCTCTCGGGCCCCGGCACGGCGAACTTCGCGACGCCAAATCAAGCCCCGACCACCGCTACATTCTCGGCCGCCGGCAGCTACACGCTCCAGCTCAGCGCCTTCGATGGCGCGCTCACGACCACCGATACCGCCGTCGTCACGGTGCAGCAACCGACGCCTGGCAGCGGCACCGTGGAGCGAACCATCGCGGCCAGCGACGACGACGCCGAAGAGTCTTCGACGGGCTCGGTGAACCGCGGCAGCAGCGACCTCGAGATGGTGCTCGACGGCACGGTGACCCAGGTCGTCGGACTCCGGTTCCAGAACCTGACCGTTCCGCCAGGCTCCTTCATCACGTCCGCGTACGTGCAGTTCACGACCGACGAGATCACGTCAACGGCGACGCAGCTCACGATCGCGGGCCAGGCCAGCGACAACGCGCCAACGTTCGTGTCGACGGCCGGCAACATCTCGAGCCGACCTCGCACCACGGCCACGGTCGCCTGGGCCCCCGCGTCCTGGACCATCGCCAACGAAGCCGATTCCAACCAGCGCACGCCCAGCCTCGCGGGCATCGTGCAGCAGATCACGAACCGACCCGGCTGGAGTTCGGGCAACTCGATCGTCTTCGTGATCACGGGCACTGGCAGTCGCATCGCGTCCGCCTATGACCGCAGCCCTGCAGCCGCAGCAAAGCTCACTGTCGATTACCAGTCCTCGCCGCCAATCAACCAGGCGCCGGTCGTCAATGCCGGGCCCGATGTCACGACCCTGCTGACCGCGGCGGCCAACCTTGCGGGCACCGTCACCGACGACGGTCTGCCTGGTCCGCTGACGATCCAATGGAGCAAGCTCTCGGGCCCGGGCACTGCGTCCTTCGCTGCGCCAAGTCAAGCCGCGACCACGGTCACGTTCTCGGCGTCGGGCACCTACACGCTCCAGCTCAGCGCCTTCGATGGCGCGCTCACGACCACCGACACGGCCGTGGTCACGGTGCAGCAGCCCGCCAACCAGGCCCCCGTCGTCAATGCCGGGCCCGATGTCACGACCCTGCTCACCGCGGCTGCGACCCTTGCCGGCACCGTCACCGACGACGGTCAGCCTGGTCCCCTGACGATCCAATGGAGCAAGCTCTCGGGCCCGGGCACGGCGACCTTCGCGGCGCCCAATCAGGCTGGGACCACGGTCACGTTCTCGGCGTCCGGCGGCTACACGCTCCAGCTCAGCGCCTTCGATGGCGCGCTCACGACCACCGACACGGCCGTGGTCACGGTGCAGGCACTGCCACCCCCCAGCGGCACGCTCGAGCGAGTCGTCGCGGCCAGCGGCGACGACGCCGAAGAGGGACCGACTTCGGTGAACATCAACAGCACCGATCTCGAGATGGTGCTCGACGGCACGGTGACCCAGGTCGTCGGACTCCGGTTCCAGAACCTCACGATTCCGGCTGGCTCCTTCATCGCATCCGCGTACGTGCAGTTCACCACCGACGAAGCCACGTCGACACCGACCCAACTCACGATCGCGGGCCAGGCCAGCGACGACGCTCCTGCGTTCGCGACGACGGCCGCGAACATCTCGAGCCGACCTCGCACCACGAATACGATCCCCTGGACTCCCGCGTCCTGGACCATCGGCCACGAAGCCGGACCCGACCAGCGCACGCCGAACCTCGCGAGCATCGTGCAGCAGGTGATCAACCGCCCTGGCTGGAGCCCCGGCAACTCGATCGTCTTCGTGATCACGGGCACCGGCGGCCGCATTGCGTCCGCCTTCGACGACAGCCCCGCGACCGCGCCAAAGCTCGTCCTCAGCTACCAGTCCACGCCGCCTCCCAACCTGGCGCCGGTCGTCAATGCCGGGCCCGATGTCACGATCTCGCAGACCATGGCAGCGACGCTTGCGGGTACCGCCACCGACGACGGTCTGCCTGGCCCGCTGACGATCCAATGGAGCAAGTTGACCGGGCCCGGCGCGGCGACGTTCGCGGCGGCCAACCAGGCTGCGACCACCGTCACGTTCTCGCTGCCCGGCAGCTACACGCTCCAGCTCAGCGCCTTCGATGGCGGGCTCACGCGCACGGACACGGCCGTGGTCACGGTGCTGCAAACGGGCACGAACCAACCGCCGACCGTCAACGCTGGGCCGGATGTCACCATCGCGTTCCCATCGGCAGCGAGCCTCGCTGGCAGTGCCACCGACGACGGCTTTCTTGGCCCGTTGACGATCCAGTGGAGCAAGCTCTCGGGGCCCGGCACTGCGACCTTCGCGGCGCCCAACCAGGCTGCGACCACCGTCGCGTTCTCGGTGGCCGGCAGCTACAGCCTCCAGCTCCGCGCCTCCGACGGCGAGTTCACGCGCACGGACACGGTCCTGGTCACGGTGCAGCCACCCAACCTGGCGCCGACCGTCAACGCCGGGCTCGATCTGACCATCCTGATCACATCGGCAGCGCACCTGGTGGGCACCGTCACCGACGACGGCCTGCCCGGTGGCCCGCTGACGATCCAATGGAGCAAGTCGACCGGGCCTGGCACGGCGAACTTCACGACACCGACGCAACCTGTGACCAACGTTTCGTTCTCGGCGGCCGGCATCTACACGCTCCAGCTCAGCGCCTCCGATGGCGCGCTCACGCGCACGGACTCGGTCGTCGTCACGGTGGACGCGGTCGGCAGCATCGTGCGAGCCATCGCAAACAGCAACGACGACGCCGAAGAGTCGCCGACTTCGGTGAGCCGCACCAGCACCGATCTCGAGATGGTGCTCGACGGCACGGTGACGCAGGTCGTCGGACTCCGGTTCCAGAACCTCACGATCCCGGCTGGTGCCGTCATCACGTCCGCATACGTGCAGTTCACCGTCGATGAAACAGGGTCGACGCCGACCCTGCTCACATTCGCAGGCCACGCAAGCGACAACGCCGCTGCATTCGCGGGGACGGCCGCCAACATATCGAGCCGACCTCGTACGACAGCCACGGTTGCTTGGGCTCCCGTGGCTTGGACCATCGTCCACGAGGCGGGGCCCAACCAGCTCACGCCGAACCTCGCGAGCATCGTGCAGGAGATCACGAGCCGGCCCGGCTGGAGCCCCGGCAATGCGATGGTCTTCGTGATCAC
The DNA here is from genome assembly GCA_035649575.1 of Planctomycetota bacterium. Taxonomy (GTDB): domain Bacteria; phylum Planctomycetota; class UBA1135; order UBA1135; family UBA2386; genus DASVAL01. The sequence goes on along the minus strand of DASRJH010000098.1, from coordinate 24,597 downwards.
GGGCAGCGGCACGCGCATTGCGTCTGCCTACGACGACAGCCCCGCGGTCGCGGCGCAACTCATTGTCAACTATCAGTGACCGATCGATGGCACCTTGATGCGCGCAGGCGCATCGAGGTTGCTGCAAACAGATCCGGTGCGCTCCCAGTAGAGGATCTCGATCCCTGTCGCGGGTCGGTTACAGAACACGACTAGTGCCCGCGCATCGGCTCGTGCTCGAGCACCTCCCTGCACCGCGATCAGCGCACGCCCCTTCCTTCAGTCGTCTTGCTCATCCTGCTGATCGTGGCGGCACCGAAGCTTGTTCCCAGGTGATCCACCGGGTACTTACCCGGTGGCGGGAACATGCATGGGGGCTAGCCTTGCCCCTCCTCTCGGTGGGTGGAGTCACCTCGATGCGCACCTTTGTCGCCATGTGTCTAGCCGCAACGGCTCTCGTTGCACAAACCAGCCCAGTCCCTGAGCCACATCTCGCCGGCGTCCTCGAGCCCCTCGACGCTGCGCAGTTCCTGCTACCGGTTCATGGGTTCAGTGCGACTCAGCTCGCATTTGCCCCGGTGCCTCATCCGGCGCTGCGAGCCGGGGCGACGACTCTCTACGCCCCGGATCCCCTGCTGTGTGCCGCGCATTATGTCGGTGACGAAGTCGCGCAGCTCGTGTTCGCGGTGCCGCAGGGTGTCCTCGTGCTCGTCGACGCCTCGTCGTCGCTCGCGTTGCACGTGCTGGCAGTTCCTGCCCTGACGTGGTCTGCGCTGTCGGGAATCTGCATCGACGGCGAACACGAGCAGGTCGTGCTGCTCGACGCCGCGGGGCCGAACCTGCTGCGCATCGACCTCGCGGATCTGCGCGCGGGAAGGGCTCGGTTCCAGGCGACGTCGTTGCCGCCGGCGTGGAGCACGGTCAGGGGAATCGCCTTCGACTTCGCGCGGGATCGCATCGTCGGCTTCGACCCCGAAACGGGCGACCTGCTGCAGCATGCTGCTGTCGATCCGAACCCCAGGGCCGGGCTGTTGCGGCCCGTACCGGAACTGCTCGCGTTCGGCTTCGCGCCAACAGGCACCGGCGACCACGACCTGTTCGTCAGCAGCGGCGACCAACGTTTGCTGACTTCCGAGTGGACGTGGAATGCCATCGGGATCGACGTCGAGACGGCGACGCTGCGAGCCACCGTGGCAACGAGCTCGTGGTCGCCGCCGAGTCCAGACCCGTCAGGGCTCACCTACGACAACCTGCGCGATCGTCTGATCGTCGTCGACGGCGAAGTCGACGAGATGTCGATCTACGCGGGCTCCAACGTGTTCGAATGCACTCGCACGGGCAGCGTGTCCCGCCGGAGCACGACGGTGAGCTACTCGCGCGAGCCTACGGACATCGCATTCGACAGCTCCACGCGGACGTTCTACATCAGCGACGACGACGCTCGCCGCATCTACGTCGTAGCCGCGGGCCCGGATGGCTTGCTGCACAGCTCGGACGACACGAGGCGCTCGTTCAGCGTGAACAACTTCACCACCGACCCCGAGGGTCTGGCCTTCGACAGCGTGACCCGCGAGTTGTGGATCGCCGGCGGCGCAGACAATCGCGTATACAGGCTGCGATCGGGCAACAACGGCATCTTCGACGGCACTTCACCGAACGGCGACGACCAGCTCCTCAGCGTGAGTGTCTCCGGGTTCGGAGTGACCGACCCAGAGGGCATCGCGGTCCGTCCCAGCGACGGCGGCATCTATGTGATAGGTGCGCCGCGGACCCTGCTCCTGCACTTGAACAACTCGGGGCAGTTCGTGCGGACGATCACGCTGCCGAGCTCGGGGCTCATCAAGCCCGCGGGACTCATGTTCGCGCCAAGGGCATCGGGGACCGGTGACAGCCTGTATGTCGCCGACCGCGGCGTCGACAACGACTCGCATCCGAGCGAGAACGACGGCAGGCTGTTCGAGTACGGCGTCCCTGGGCCGACACCCGTCAACCAGGCGCCCGTCGTCAATGCCGGGCCCGATGTGACCACCGTGCTGACCTCGGCGGCGCAGCTTGCGGGCACCGCCACCGACGACGGCCTGCCAGGACCGCTGACGATCCAATGGAGCCGGCTCTCGGGCCCCGGCACTGCGACCTTCACGGCGCCCACGCAACCCGTGACCAACGTCACGTTCTCGGCGGCCGGCAGCTACACCTGCCAGCTCAGCGCATTCGATGGCGAGCTCACCAGCACCGACACGGTCGTGGTCACGGTGCAGCAACCGCCGGCCGGCAGCAACGTCGTGGAGCGGGTCATCGCGACCAGCGACGACGACGCCGAAGAGTCTTCGACGGGCTCGGTGAACCGCGGCAGCAGCGATCTCGAAATGGTGCTCGACGGCACGGAGACCCAGGTCGTAGGACTCCGGTTCCAGAACCTCACGATTCCGGGCGGTGCCACGATCACGTCCGCATACGTGCAGTTCACGACCGACGAGATCACGTCAACGGCGACGCAGCTCACGATCGCGGGCCAGGCCAGCGACAACGCGCCAACGTTCGCGTCGACGGCCTCGAACATCTCTAGTCGATCTCGCACCACGGCCACGGTCGCTTGGACTCCCGTGGCCTGGGCCACTGCCAACGAGGCGGGCCTGAACCAGCGCACGCCCAACCTCGCGAGCATCGTGCAGCAGATCGTGAACCGCGCCGGCTGGATTCCCGGCAACTCGATGGGCTTCGTGATCACGGGCAGTGGCACCCGCATCGCGTCCGCGTTCGACCGCAGCGCCGCAGTCGCGGCGAAGCTCATCGTCAACTACCAGTCCACGCCACCCGTCAACCAACCGCCGGTCGTCAATGCCGGGCCCGATGTCACCACGGCGATCAGCGCGGCGGCCCACCTGGTCGGCAGCGCCACCGACGACGGCGTACCTGGCCCGCTCACGATCCAATGGAGCAGGCTCTCGGGTCCTGGCACCGCGACCTTCACGGCGCCCACGCAACCCGTGACCGACGTTTCGTTCTCGGCGAGCGGTACGTACACGCTCCAGCTCAGCGCTTTCGATGGCGAGTTGACTCGCACCGACACGGTCGTGGTCACCGTACAACCCGTCAACCAGGCGCCCGCCGTCAATGCCGGGCCCGATGTGAGCACCGTGATGCCGTCGGCGGCGCACCTCGTGGGCACCGTCACCGACGACGGCCTGCCCGGTCCGCTGACGATCCAATGGAGCCGGCTCTCGGGTCCCGGCACCGCGACCTTCACGGCGCCAACGCAACCCGTGACCGACGTCACGTTCTCGGCGGCCGGCACCCATACCTGCCAGCTCAGCGCCTTCGATGGCGCGCTAACTACCACCGACACGGTTGTGATCACGGTGCAGGCAACACCACCGGCCAGCGGCGTGGTGGAGCGGGCCATCGCGATCGACGACGACGACGCCGAAGAGTCGCCGACGGGCTCGGTGAACCTCGGCAGCAGCGATCTGGAAATGGTGCTCGACGGCACGGCGACTCAGGTCGTCGGACTCCGGTTCCAGAACCTCACGATTCCGGCAGGTGCCGTCATCACGTCCGCCTACGTGCAGTTCACCACCGATGAGGCCACGTCGACGGCGACCCAGCTCACGATCGCGGGCCAGGCCAGCGACAACGCGGCTACGTTCGTGTCGACTGCGTCGAACATCTCGAGCCGCCCTCGCACCACGGCCACGGTTGCTTGGGCTCCCGTGCCTTGGACCACCGCCAACGAAGCCGGCCCCAACCAGCGCACCCCGAACCTCGCGAGCATCGTGCAACAGATCGTGAACCGCCCCGGTTGGAGTTCCGGCAACGCGATGGTCTTCGTGATCACTGGCACTGGGTGCCGCATTGCGTCCGCGCATGACGGCAGCGCCGCACTCGCGGCAAGGCTCACCGTCAATCACCAGTCCGGGCCCGTCAACCAACCGCCGGTCGTCAATGCGGGGCCCGATGTCACCACTCGGATCACATCGGCGGCCCACCTCGCGGGCAGCGCCACCGACGACGGCGTGCCCGGCCCGCTGACGATCCAATGGAGCAGGCTCTCAGGTCCTGGCACGGCGACGTTCACGACGCCCACGCAGGCCGTGACCGACGTCACGTTCTCGGCGATCGGCACGTACACGCTCCAGCTCAGCGCGTTCGATGGCGAGTTGACACGCACCGACACGGTCGTGGTCACCGTACAACCCGTCAACCAGGCGCCCGTCGTCGATGCCGGGCCCGATGTGGCCACCGTGCTCACCTCGGCGGCGCACCTCGTGGGCACCGTCACTGACGACGGCCTGCCTGGCCCCGTGACGATCCAATGGAGCAAGCTAACGGGTCCTGGCACGGCGACCTTCACGGCGCCAACACAAGCCGTGACTGACGTCTCGTTCTCGGCGATCGGCAGCTACAACCTGCAGCTCAGCGCTTCCGATGGCGAGTTCACTCGCACCGACACGGTCACGGTCACGGTGCAACAGCCCGTCAGCACGGTCGTGGAGCGGGCTATCGCGACAAGCGACGACGACGCCGAAGAGTCTGCGACCGGCACGGTGAACCGTGGCAGCTCCGATCTCGAGATGGTGCTCGATGGCTCGGTGAATCAGGTCGTCGGCCTGCGGTTCCAGAACCTCACGGTTCCCCCAGGTGCCGTGATCACGTCCGCGTACGTGCAGTTCACTACCGATGAGGCCACGTCGACGGCGACGCAGCTCACGATCGCGGGCGAGGCAAGCGACAACGCGCCTACGTTCGTGTCGACTGCCTCGAGCATCTCGAGTCGACCTCGCACCACGAGTACGGTTGCTTGGGCTCCCGTGCCTTGGACTAGCGTCGACGAAGCGGGCCCGAACCAACGCACCCCCGACCTCGCGAGCATCGTGCAGCAGGTCGTGAACCGCCCAGGCTGGAGCTCCGGCAACGCGATCGCCTTCGTGATCACTGGCACTGGCTGCCGTATTGCGTCCGCCTACGACAGCAGCCCCGGCGTCGCGGCAGAGCTCGCCGTCAGCTATTACTCCGCGTCGCCCGTCAACCAGCCCCCGGTCGTCAACGCCGGGCCGGATGTTGCGACTCCGATCGCGTCGGCGGCGCACCTGGTGGGCACGGTCACTGACGACGGCCTGCCTGGCCCCGTGACGATCCAATGGAGCAAGCTCTCGGGTCCCGGCACGGCGACCTTCGCGGCGCCAACACAAGCCGTGACTGACGTCTCGTTCTCGGCGATCGGCAGCTACACCTGCCAGCTCAGCGCCAACGATGGCCAGTTCACTCGCACCGACACGGTCACGGTCACGGTGCAACAGCCCGTCAGCACCGTCGTGGAGAGGCCTATCGCGACGAGCGACGACGACGCCGAAGAGTCTGCGACCGGCACGGTGAATCGTGGCAGCTCCGATCTCGAGATGGTGCTCGATGGCTCGGTGAATCAGGTCGTCGGCCTGCGGTTCCAGAACCTCACGGTTCCGCCAGGTGCCGTGATCACCTCCGCGTACGTGCAGTTCACTACCGATGAGGCCACTTCGATTACGACCCAGCTCACGATCGCGGGACAGGCCAGCGACAACGCGCCTACGTTCGGGTCGACGGCCTCGAACATCTCGAGTCGACCTCGCACCACGAGTACGGTTGCTTGGGCTCCCGTTCCCTGGACTACCGTCGGCGAAGCGGGCCCGAACCAACGCACCCCCAACCTCGCGAGCATCGTGCAGCAGGTCGTGAACCGCCCAGGCTGGAGCTCCGGCAACGCGATCGTCTTCGTGATCACGGGTACTGGCACACGCACCGCGTCCGCCTACGACGACAACCCCGCGCTCGCGGCACGGCTCATCGTCAACTACCAGTGAGCGATCGAGCTGGTCGCGGCAAACTGCCAGCACACGAAGGTGCTTGTTGGCGTCGACGGTTCTGGCGCCGGCACCTTCATGCGCACGAGCGCATCGAGCACCAGCACCGCTCGAGGCGGCCCGCACCATTTTGCTCGACTGTGGCAGCAACATGCAGGGTTGCTATGCTCCCGGCCAAGGTAGTTGGAGCCCGCCCTTCGAAGCCTTGAGCCTCCTCGATGCGCATCCCTGTCACCGTATCTCTCGCTGCCACGGCTCTGTTCGCACAAGCACCCCCGATCGTTGAGCCTCGGCTGGCAGGCCTCCTCGAGCCCCTTGCCGCTGCGCAGTTTCTGCTGCCGTTCCACGGGTTCTCTTCGGCGCAGCTCGCATATGCACCGGTGCCTCGTCCGGCGCTGCGAGTTGGTGAGTCGACGCTTCCCGTCCCGGACCCCTTGTTGTGTTCGGCAAACTACGTCGGCACGGAAGTGGCGCAGCTCGTGTTCGCGTTGCCGCAAGGTGCCCTCGTGCTGCTCGATGCCTCGTCGTCGCTCGCGTTGCACGTACTGGCAGTTCCTCCTCTGACCTGGTCCTCGCCGGCCGGGCTCTGCATCGACGGCAAGCGCGAGCACGTCGTGCTGGTCGACGCCGCCGGACCGAGCCTGCTGCGCATCGACCTCGCGGATCTGCGCGCAGGAAGGGCGAAGTTCCAGTCGACGCCGTTGCCGCCGGCGTGGAGCACGATCAGGGGAATCGCCTTCGACTTCGCGCGGGATCGCATCGTCGGCTTCGACCCGGCAACGGGCGATCTGCTGCAGCATTCTGCGGTCGATCCGAACCCCAGGGCCGGGCTGTTGCGGCCCGTGCCCGAACTGCTCGCGTTCGGCTTCGCGCCGACCGGCACCGGCGATCACGACCTGTTCGTCAGCAGCGGTGACCAACGGTTGCTGACCTCCCAGTGGACGTGGAATGCTGTGGGACTCGACGACGACGTTGCAACGTTGCGAGCCACCGTGTCGACGGCTTCGTGGTCGCCGCCGAGCCCAGACCCGTCGGGCATTGCCTACGACAACCTGCGCGATGTTCTGATCGTCTGCGACGGCGAAGTCGACGAGATGTCGATCTACGCGGGCACCAACATGTTCGAATGCAGTCGCACGGGCATCGTGTCGCGCACGAGCACGACGGTGGGCTACTCGATCGAGCCGACCGACATCGCCTTCGACAGTTCCACGCGGACGTTCTACATCAGCGACGACGACACTCGCCGCATCTACGTCGTTTCTGCTGGCCCCGATGGCTTGCTGCACACCTCGGACGACACGATGCGCTCGTTCAGCGTGGGCAACTTCTCGATCGACCCCGAGGGTCTCGCGTTCGACAACGTGACGCGCGAGTTGTGGATCGCAGGCGGCGAGGTCGATCGCGTATTCAGGCTGCGTCCGGGGAACAACGGGATCTTCGACGGCACTTCACCGAACGGTGACGACGTGCTCCTCACCGTGGACACAGCAGCGTTCGGAGTGATCGATCCAGAGGGCATCGCGGTGCGTCCGGCCGATGGCGGTATCTATGTGACGGGCGAACCGAAGACCGTGCTCTTGCACCTGAATCCCTTGGGACAGTTTCTCCGAACGGTCACGTTGCCAAGCGCCGGACTCGAAAGGCCTGCGGGCCTCGTGTTCGCTCCGAGCACGGTCGGCGCCGGCGACAGTCTGTTCCTCGTCGACCGCCGCGCCGACAACGACGTCGATCCGAACGAGAACGACGGCCTGATGCTCGAGTACGGGGTTCCTACGACCGCGCCCATCAACCAACCGCCCATCGTGGATGCCGGGCCCGATGTCGCGATCCTGGTCGTCACGGCTGCGCACCTTGCGGGTAGCGTTGCCGACGACGGCCTGCCCGGCGGTCCCCTGACGACCCAATGGAGTCTGCTTTCGGGTCCCGGCACGGCGACGTTCACGGCGCCAGCGCAACCCGTGACAGACGTTTCGTTCTCGGCGGTGGGCACCTACACCTGCCAGCTCAGCGCCTTCGATGGCGAGTTGACCCGGACGGACACGGTCGTGGTCATCGTGCAGCAACCAGCGGGCAGCACCACCGTGGAGCGGGTCATTGCTACCGGGAACGACGATGCCGAGGAATCGCCGGCTGGCACGGTGACGCGTAGCAGCACCGATCTCGAGATGGTGCTCGATGGCACCGTGAGCCAGGTCGTCGGAATCCGGTTCCAGAACGTCCTGATCCCGAATCCTGCCCTCATCACGTCCGCGTTCGTGCAATTCACGACCGACGAAGCCAAGTCGACTGCGACGCAGCTCACGATCGCGGGTCAGGCCAGCGACAACGCGCCCGGGTTCACGACGCCGACCTTCAACATCTCGAGCCGACCTCGCACCACCAGTACGGTCGCTTGGGCTCCCGTGCCCTGGACCACCGTCAACGAAGCGGGCCCCAACCAGCGCACTCCCGAGCTTGCGAGCATCGTGCAGCAGATCGTGAACCGTCCGGGCTGGAGTCCCGGCAACGCGCTGGTCTTCGTGATCACGGGTACTGGTTGCCGCACAGCGTCTGCGTTCGAACGCAACCCCGCACTCGTGGCCAAGCTCGTCGTCACCTATCAGTCGGCGGCTCCCGTCAACCAGCCGCCCGTCGTCGATGCCGGCTTCGATGTCACGACGCCGTTCGCCACTCCAGCGCACCTTGCAGGCAGCGTCACCGACGACGACCTGCCGGGCTTTCCGCTGACGGTCCAATGGAGTCTGCTGTCGGGTCCTGGCACTGCGACCTTCACTGCGCCTACGCAAGCGACGACCGACGTCTCGTTCTCGACGGACGGCACCTACACGTGCCAGCTCGCAGGCGCCGATGGCGAGTTCACGCGCACGGACACGGTCGTGGTCACGGTGCAGCCGGCGCCCGTCAACCAACCTCCCGTCGTCAATGCCGGGCCCGATGTGAACAACGTGATGCCGTCGGCGGCGCACCTCGCGGGCACCGTCACCGACGACGGTTTGTCTCTACCGCTGACGATCCAATGGAGCCTCGTGTCGGGGCCCGGCACTGCGACCTTCACGACGCCGACGCAAGCCTCGACCAACGTCTCGTTCTCTGCGGACGGCAGCTACACGTGCCAGCTCGAAGCCTCCGATGGCGTGTTCACGCGCACGGACACGGTCGTGGTCACTGTGCAGCCAGCGCCCGTCAACCAGGCGCCCGTGGTCGATGCCGGGTCCGACGTCACCACGGTGATCACGTCGGCTGCGCATTTGGCGGGCAGCGTCACCGACGACGGCGTGTCTCTACCGCTCACGATTCAATGGAGCCTCGTGTCGGGGCCCGGCACAGCGTCCTTCACATCGCCAACGCAGCCCGTGACCGACGTTTCGTTCTCGGCGGCCGGCAGCTACACGTGCCAGCTCACTGCCTCCGACAGCCAATTCACGCGCACGGACACGGTCGTCGTCACAGTGCAGTCCGGCGGCAGCATCGAGCAGGCTATCGCGAACGGCAACGACGACGCCGAAGAGGGACCGACCTCGGTGAACCGCACAAGCAGCGATCTCGAGATCGTGGTCGACGGCTCGGTGACTCAGATCGTCGGAATCCGCTTCCAGAACATCCAGATCCCGACTCCTGCCGCCATCACGTCCGCGTACGTGCAGTTCACGACCGACCAAGCGAAGTCGATTGCGACCCAGCTCACGATCGCGGGCCAGGCCAGCGACAACGCGCTGGGGTTCACGACGACGGCCGCCAACATCTCGAGCCGACCTCGCACGACAAATACGGTCGCTTGGGCTCCCGTGCCCTGGACCATTGTCAACGAAGCGGGCCCGAACCAGCGCACGCCCAACCTTGCGAGCATCGTGCAGCAGATCGTGAACCGTCCGGGCTGGAGTGCCGGCAGCGCGATGGTCTTCGTGATCACGGGCACTGGCTGCCGCACTGCGTCCGCGTTCGAGCGCGGCCCTGCGTTCGCGGCAAAGCTCATCGTCACCTATCAGGCCGCGGCTCCCATCAACCAGCCGCCCGTCGTCAGTGCCGGCCCCGATGTCAGCACCCCGCTCGCGAGTGCAGCGCACCTCGTGGGCGCCGTCACCGACGACGGCCTGCCCGGCGGCCCCCTGACGATCCAATGGAGCCTGCTCTCGGGTCCCGGCACGGCGTCCTTCACGACGCCAGCGCAGGCCGTGACCGACGTTTCGTTCTCGGCGCCTGGTAGCTACACGTGCCAGCTCGCGGCCGCCGATGGCGAGTTCACCCGCACGGACACGGTCGTGGTCACCGTGCAGCCTCCTCCAGTCAACCAGCCGCCCGTCGTCAACGCCGGGCCTGATGTCACCACTGTGATGCCTTCGGCGGCGCATCTTGCGGGCAGTGTCAGCGACGACGGCTTGTCCGGCCCGTTGACGATCCAATGGAGCCTGTTGTCGGGTCCCGGCACGGCTTCCTTCACGACGCCGGCGCAGGCTGTGACCGACGTTTCGTTCTCGGCGGCCGGCAGCTACACGTGCCAGCTCCTCGCCTCCGATGATGAGTTCACGCGCACGGACACGGTCGTGGTCACGGTGCAGGCAGCGCCTGTCAACCAGCCGCCCGTGGTCAACGCCGGGCCCGATGTCAGCACGCTGCTCTCGGCTGCAGCGCATCTCACGGGCAGTGTCGGCGACGACGGCTTGTCTCTACCACTGACGATCGAATGGAGCCTGGTGTCGGGACCCGGCACTGCGTCCTTCACGGCGCCGACGCAACCTGTGACCGACGTTTCGTTCTCGGCGGCCGGCAGCTACACCTGCCAGCTCACTGCCTCCGACAGTGAGTTCACGCGCACGGACACGGTCGTGGTCACGGTGCAGGCCGGCATCAGCCTCGAGCGCGCCATCACGAACAGCCACGACGACGCCGAAGAGATACCTGGCAGTGTGACCCGTAGCGGCAACGATCTCGAGATGACGGTCGACGGCACGGTGACCCAGGTCGTGGGACTCCGCTTCCTGGACCTCACGATCCCTGCTGGTGCTGTGATCACGTCTGCCTACGTGCAGTTCACGACCAAGGAAGCCAAGTCGGAGCCGACCCAGCTCACGATCGCGGGGAACGACACCGACAACGCTGCCACGTTCAAGACGACAGCCAACAGCATCTCCAACCGACCTCGCACCACGGCTACGGCCGTTTGGGCGCCCGTGCCTTGGACCACGGTCAACGAAGCTGGCCCCAACCAGCGCACGCCCGACCTCTCGAGCATCGTGCAGGAGATCGTGAGCCGTCCCGGCTGGAGTTCCGGCAACGCGATGGTCTTCGTGGTCACGGGCACTGGCTGCCGCACTGCGTCCTCCTACGACCTGAGCCCCACGGTCGCCCCGAGGCTCATCATCACCTATCAGTGAGCACGCTCGCCCCGCGGCGACCGTGGCGACCGGCAAGGGAGGGGCGCTCGAGCCAGGGTTCGTGGTACAACGGCAGAGTCCATTCCCTGGTGGACGAATGCCGATGAACACGACACAGGCGAAGGCACCAGGGCTCCGAGCCCGGATCTTGTACCTTCGCGAGGCCGTAGCCGGACCCTACCCATGAAGCAATCCGCAGCTCCACCGACGCAGCCGACCCCGACGGCTGCGCCAGACGAGCCCCAGGTCTTCCGGCGCATCGCTCGGTTGCTGGACGATGCCGGCATCTGCTACTGCCATTGGAAGAGCAACTACCACATCCAACACGCACTCGCCGGGGACGAGGACTTCGATCTGTTGGTGGCCAGGAGCGACTTCCGGGCCTTTGCCCGCCTCCTGTACGAGCAGGGTTTCCGACCCGCCTCGACACCATCCAGTCGCAGCCAGCCCGGTGTGTTCCACTTCCTCGGCGTCGACACCGACGGGCGCCTGCTCAACGTCCACTCATACACGCGTATCCTGACCGGGGACCACCTGCTCAAGAGCTATGGCTTGCCGTTCGAGACGATGCTGCTCGAGAATCGTCGCCTCGAGCAGGGCGTGCATGTGCCGACCAAGACGGCCGAGACGATCGTCTTCACGTTCCGGCTCGCGCTGAAGGTCGTGCGACCGATCGACCGCAAGTTGGTGCGCAGGAGCCGGAAGCTCATCGCCGAGGAGTTCGCGTGGCTCATGGCCGGTCTGGATCGGACCCAGCTCGCAGAACTGATGACACGGCACTTTCCGGGCATCGAGCCCAAGCTCGTACTCGACATCGTCGACGCGCTGGCCGCTGGCACCGACCCGTTGGATCTCGGTGCGTTGGCCAGGCGCCTCGCGCTGCCCCTGGCCCGCTTCTACCGGTATGGTGCATTGGGCCGCGCCTGGCGCTCCGTCGTCGGGTTGGCGCAGATCGCCTGGAATCGCCTCGCGAAGGAGAGGCACATGGAGCTCGACGAGGGAGGCGTCGTGCTCGCGGTCGTAGGGCCCCATGCATCGGGGAAATCGACAGTCTGTGGGCACATTCGGCAGTGGCTCGGGCGCGAGTTGGGAGTTCGCTACGTGCACGTCGGCAAGCCGCCGAGCACGCTCTTGACCTGGCTGCCCAATCGCCTGATCCCGTTGATGCGGCGAGTGCGCCCGGACGCCGTGACCCATCGTGGCGATCAGCAGGCGAATGAGGACCCGAGCGCGCAGTTGGGGTGGCTCTACATCGTGCGCAAGCTCATGCTGGCGATCGAGCGCCGCAAGTTGCTGCGCGACGTGTTCCGTCGCAGCCGCAATGGCCGCATAGTACTTTGCGATCGCTATCCCGCCGACGACGCGGGCACCGTCGACAGTGCCAGTTTCACGGACGAGGTCATCGCAGCGCAGCGATCGAATTTGAAGCAGCGGGCCATGCGTTGGGAGACCGCCATCTACCGCGATCTGCCGGCCCCCGACATCGTGGTCGAGCTCACGGTCAGCCTCGACGAGGCGATCCAGCGGAATCTCGGCCGCGACAAGCCCGGCCAGGACACGGAATACCTGCGTCGTCGCGGCAAGCTCGCTCACGAGTATCGTTTCCGCCGCGCCCAGGTCGTGCGGGTTCCAGGCGGCATGACGGAAGCCGAGACGCTGGCCTTCGTGCGGCGCGAAGTGTGGAGCCGGCTGTAGGCCGGCGTGTGATCACGGTCGGATCTTCTCGAGCTGCAGTCGGCAGAATCGCTTCAGCTCGCGCAGGTAACGCCTGCCGACGGTCGCGACGATCAAGCGTTTCATCAGCCGCATGACGCCGCTGCTGCCCTGTGCGTCATGCAGGCGAAAACGCTGCTGCAGCCCGATCTCGGCGTCGATCGCGGCCAACTCCAAGAACTCGGCGAACGCCCTTGCCGCCGCCGCGATGGTCTCCGGATCGGGCCCAGACAGGAACCGGCTCAACGGCAGACCCCAGTTGAGCAGGCCACACGACACGAACAGCTTGGCCGCGGCCTCTTCGATCGGTGCCAGGTAGGGCCGCCCGAGGTCGAAAATGACCAGGGCGCTGTCAGCAGGTCGTCCCTTGTCGTCTAGCAGCACACCGATGTTGCGGACATCGAGTCCCTTGAAGCTCAACGAGCTCGACGGGCTGCCATATGCGCGTTTCTTGCACTTGAGGGCCGGCGAATTGCTGCCAGCCTTCGGGAGCGCGCGCAGGAACGCGGTGGCACTGGCCAGGACCTGTGGCAGGACGGCGGCGGCGAGGGCGGGGTCCCGACGCAGCAACTCGTCCGGCGTGGCCATTCGCAGCGCAGGATATGCCAACACAGCCTCGGCGGGCGCTCCGCCGATCACGGACACGACCCGAAGCGCCCCTTGCTGCACACCAGCGGCCCGCAGACAACCGTCGCGTTCGTAGTCGAGCTGCTCGTGATGAACCATGCCACGGCGGTCCACGAACTGCTTCAGGAACACGCGCTCCGCCGGTGCTCCGTTCCCGCCGTCGACGCTGGCAATGGCAACGCGTGACCAGTTGCGTTGGCGCACCGAAACGGGGCGCACGATGCAGGTGGATCCTCCAATGTCCACGCGCAAAGGCACGCCGATCTGTAGCAGGGACGGGTTTGTGCCGGGGGTCATGCTACTGCGGGCAGGGCCGAGCGCCAGGATACTAGCAGCTGTGCAGAGTAGCGATGACGACACATGGAAGGGCAGGGTCACGAACGGCGACATGGTCAGGACAGGTCGAGCTGTGGTGCCTGGACAGAGTACCTAGTCGGAGGTCGAGAAGCGTCGCTTGTTGAGCACGGTGCCGAGCACCCGAACGCCGCCCTCCTTCAGGATATCGATGCCACGGTGCGATTCGAGCAGGTGGCTCTTGCCGGGCGCCACCACGAATACCACGCCATCGCAGCTCCGCGCGTCGGCCAGCGCGTGCTCGGAAAGCTCCACGGCGGGCACGTCGACGACGACATACGAGAAGGACCTGAGTGTCGTCAGTTCCCTGAGCTCGCCGTTCTCGTCGTCGGCGGGGAGGATGTGCAGGTGCTCGAGCGGAGTCGCGCGCACGGGCAGGTTCGCGGCTTCGGTCGACTCGTCGACCAGGGCGCGCGTCAGGCGCTTCTCGTTGAAATCGCGATCCACGAGCAGCACAGGCCCGTCGCCACGGCTCGCCAGCTCGGCTGCGAGAAACGCGGCCACGCTCGTCACTCCGACGCCGCCCTTGCTGCTCGTCACGCCGAGCACGAGTGGTCGCCGGTCCGCGCCGAGCTTTGTGGCGATGCGCGCGACCATGAGCCGACACTCGCGCGCGACGCCGCGCGGCAGCGAGCCGTTCCACGGGTCCTTCTTGTCGCGGGCGTGGCCGAGCCAGCGACCCAGGCGCCGCGAGGAAGGGATCGAAGCCAGCACGGGGATCCGCAAGCCGGCCTCGACACTCTCTGGCGTGTGGAACGAGTCGTCGAAGTAGTCGAACAGGAACACGGTGCCCATCGCTGCGAAGGTGGCAACGATGATGCCGATCAGGGCGACCCATTTGCGGCCGGGCCCGACCGGCAACATGGGGCGCGTCGCCGCCTGGACCACGCCGATGTTCGAGATCTTCTGGTCCTCGAGGGCGCGGTCGATGCGCGCCTGCTCGGCGCCCTCGAGATACCGCGCACGCGTCGATTCACCGAGCGCGATCTCCTGGTCGAGCGCCTTGAGCTCGCGTTCACAGTGGTTCAGCGCGTCGAGCCGCGCGCGCGCTGTCTTGGCGGTCGATTGCGCCGAGTCCAGACGGGATCTCAAGCCGAGCAACGCAGCCTGCTCGTTCACGATCGCGAGCTGGACCTGGTACCGGTTCTCGTCCGCGCCCGTGGTAACCCAGGACCGATTCGCGGGCTCCGTCTCGAGCAGACCCTCCGTCATCGCGATCCGCGTTCTCAGGTCCTTGACCTTCCGGTCCTCGGCCGGGAATCGCGTCTGCAGCTCGCGCTCCTGCATCAGCATGTCGAACAGACTGATCCGCATGTGGTCGGCAACCGGGTTCTCGTGGCCCGAGGCCTCCTGCAGGATTCGCGTGACCGGCAGCCGATCGAACTCCTGCTGCAGCGACGTGATCCGCGAAACCGCCGCTGCGATCGACGCATGTAGCTCATCAGCCGTTTCCTCGCGCGCTGCGACCATGCCGCTGATCGATTTGCGCTGTTCGTCGAGCGAGTAGATGTCGTTCTCGGTCTTGATCGTGTAGAGGCGCTCGCGTAGCCCGCGCAGACGCTCGTCCAGGCCGCTGAGCTGTTCCGCGAGGAACTCGTAGGCGCCCGGGGAGCGATGCACGACCGCGCGCTTCTCGAGGTAGAGCTCGATCAGGCTCTCGAGGACCTGTGCGGCCACGATCGGCCTCTCATTCGTGTAGGCGATGCGAATGATGTTCGACTCCTGCTCCCCGCTGGCTTTCATGTTCTTGTCGAACTGAATCAGCGCAGCGTCCTCGGGGGTCAGGGTGGTCCGGGGTTCGTTTGCCGAATCCCCGAGGAAGGGCTCGGGGCCGAGCTTCTCGACGACGCGCCGCAGCAGGTCGAGACTGGAGAGGATCGCGATCTCGGTTTGGATCTCGCTCTCGCGCGAGCGCGGGACGCCGCCCGTGCGGCCCGTGACCTCGAGCGGATCGACCGCGGCCGTGATCTTGACCAGCAGCTTGGCCTCGGACTGGTATTGGGGCGACAAGACGAGCGCCGCGGCCGCGGTCGCACCGAGCAGCAGGAGGAACACCGCGCTCGCCTTGCCGAGGTGTCGCATGGCGACTGCGGTGAGATCCCGCAACGATCGGATGCCGACGCGGGGCCGGGACAGCGGGGGGACTGAGACGTTCACGTTGCCAGTCATTGCCCCGTCCCGATTCCGATGGTGCCCTTGCCGGCCGGGTAGCGCCAGAAGAGCTCGATCTCCGGGATCATGTTCGTGATGTACTGCCTGATCCACTGGTTGACCTCGGCGACCGCAGTGCGCGGCACGAAGACCACGTCGAGCGGGCGGAGTTCGAACGGTGTCGCCGGCTCGCCCGCGAGCGTCGGTTCGAGGTCGACGAGATACCCGTGAGTGTCCTTGCCTTCGCGCCGGATGACGATGACCTGAGACACATCACCTTCGCGGAAGTCCGGGCCGCCCGCGAACATGACTGCCTCGAGCACCGTCATCGACGGTGTCATCTCCAAGACCCCGGGCTTCAGGACCTGACCGCTGACGAGAACCCTGCGATTCGGCCAGGTCCGGACGATCACGTTGATCTCGGGGTCCACGAGCTTGCCCGAGTAGCGCTCGAGCAGCTGCCCGCGCACCGACTCCGGGGTCCGTCCCGCCACCTCGATGTCACCGATCAGTGGCAGCGAGATCTTGCCGTCCGGACGGACCTGTTGGGCCGTGTCGAGCTCGGGTGTGTAGAAGAACTTGACCTCCATCTGGGAGCCAGGTTCGAGCACGAGCGGCCCCTGCACGGGCGGTGGCACCGGCGCTTCCTTGGTGTGCAGAATGGGGTAGGGGCCTGGAGCAGAGCACGAGCAAAGCACGATCAGCAGCGCGGCCTGGAGCGTCCGCAGCGCTCTTTGCATGGGGCCGATGTAGTACGAGCGCGCTGAGGACGCGCCCGAGGGATCGTTGCTGACCATTGGTTAGGGATCTTAGCAGGGCATTTCAGTGATCACGGCAGTCTCGCACAATTTGCTCCCACTTGTAGACTCGCTCGCAGGAGAGCCGATAGCCGCCCCAGACACCGCGAGACTGACGAGCATGCGCATCCTGCTGATCTCCGAACCTGCTTCCGCCGGCGTCGGAAGACACATCGTGGATCTCTCGCAGGGTCTGCTCGCCGCGGGCCACGACGTCCACCTCGTCTACTCGCCGCGACGCATGGACGAGACGTTCGCATCGGACCTGCGGGTGATGACCGGATTGAAAACGACCGTGATGGACATACGGCGGGCGCCGCATCCGAGTGACCTCGTTGCCGCGGGCCGACTCCGCAGCTTCCTGCGCCGGAACGCTCCATTCGACGTCGTGCATGGTCAGAGCTCCAAGGGTGGCGCGCTGGCTCGCCTGGTTGCTCCCGGCTTCGCAGCCGTCGTCTACACACCGCACTGCGTGTTCACGATGAACCCCGATATCGGCCGCATCGGCGCGGCTGTCTTCGGTGGCATCGAGCGTTGGCTCGGCCGGCGCAGCGATGCCCTGATCGCCGTCTCCGAGGATGAAGCTGCTCACCTGCGCGCGCTCGGGATTGCTCCCGAAATCGTTCACTGCGTGCCGAACGGACTGCACCCACCGCGCTGGCGCTCGCGAGACGAGGCCCGGGCCGAACTCGGTGTACGGCCCGAGGCAGCGGTGGTTGGGTTCCTCGGCCGGCTCTCACCTCAGAAGAACCCGCTGCTGCTCGTGCACGCGTTCGCCAAGCTGGCGCCTCGTCACCCCGACGCCATGCTCGCGATCGCCGGCGACGGCCCGCTCGAAGCGGAGGCCCGCGAAGCCGAGCGCGCGCATGGGCTCGGCGGGCGGATCATCTGGCTCGGCTTCCGACGGCCCGTCGACGTGATGCCCGCCTTCGACGTGTTCGCGCTACCGAGCCGCTACGAAGGCCTGCCCTACGTGCTGCTCGAGGCCGTGGCAGCGGGCTTGCCGATCGTCTCGACGCCCGTCGGCGGATCCGAGACGGTCATCGACCCCGATGAGAACGGCATCATCACCGCCGCGACGCCCGAAGACTTCGCTACAGGTCTGGGCAGGCTGCTCGGCGATCGCGCCCTGCGCGACCGGATGGCGGCCTCGGCGCGCGAGAAGGCCGGGCAGTTCACGATCGCGCGCATGGTGGATCGCACGCTCGGCGTCTACGCCAGCGCGTGCGAACGGCGCCGATGCCGGATCCGGCGGGCGTGACCGGCGTGGCCGGTCGGATGCCCGACCGTCATGCGCCCCGCGATGTAGACTTGTGCATGGTACTGGATTTCACCAGACTTCAGCACGGCGGGGCAGCCGTGTTCGACCCCCGGGCGGCGGGTTCGACTGTGTTGGTGAGTGGCGTCGACTGCGGGCCGTCGTGGCCTAGGATCGTGCCCATGGTCCCGCGGTTGATCCAACACTTGATCTGGCTCACAGTCGCGACCAGCTTCTTCGTTATGTTCGAGCCGGCGCCATGCGATGCGCTGCTCGGCCTGACGTTGGTCGCAGCAGCCGTAGCCGGGCGCCACTACCTACTGCCCAGCGTCGGGTTCGGGATCTATGCGAGCCTGTTCGTCGTGATCCTGGCCAACCTCGTGTCGCTCGCCTTCGCCGAGGAACCGGTCTACGGCTTGCGGTTCTTCTCGATCACTCTGTATCTCTTCGCGGCCTTCTTGTTGTTCGCGGGGCTCATCGGAGTGGATGGGCCGAAGATGGTCACACACCTGACGAACGCGCTGTTCGTGGCCGCCCTCGCCTCGGTCGCCGTCGGGTTGCTCGCTCGGTTCCGTCTGATCCCGAACCCCCAGATCTTCTTCCGCGACGAGCACATGCTGCGCATCAAGAGCACGTTCAAGGATCCGAACGTGTTCGCGCCGTTCGTTGTCACGGCGTTCATGCTCGCGTTCTCGCGCGTTGTCGACGGGGCTCGCGGGGCGAAAACGGCCGCCCTGCTGATGATCCCATTCGCGGTCGCGATCCTGCTCGCGTTCTCGCGCGGAGCCTGGGTGTTGCTCGCGATCGCGCTCTTCGTCTTCCTCGTTTCGCACGTGCTGGTCGTGCGGCGCCCCGCGGCCCTGGGCCGGCTCGCCGTCTCCGCAGCCCTCGTGCCCTTGGTCGCGGTGCCGATCCTCGTGTACTTCCTCACGGCCACCCACAGCAGCTCCTACCTGCAGGGGCGGCTCGGCCTGAAGGCGTACGACACCGAGGATCGATTCGTGAACCACCTTGCCGCGATCCACATGGGCCTCGAGAACCCGCTCGGAATCGGACCGGGCATGTACTCGCCAACTCGTGGGCTGATGGCCGTGCACAACCTCTTCATCCGCCTGTTCGTGGAGAACGGTTTGCTCGGCCTCGTTGCGTTCCTGTGTTTCCTCGGCTGCGTCATTTGGCGGATGATGCGTGGCATCCTCGCGCGCGGCGAGCACGCTGGAACCTACGCCTGCTGTTTCGCGATCCTGATGGGCACCCTCGTCGAGAGCTACATCATCGACACGCTGCACTGGCGGCACCTGTTCCTGGTCATGGCGATCCCGATCGGCCTGTGGCTCTACGAGTCGCGCCGTGCGGAGGCCACGCAGACGGACCCGCCGCCGGAGCCGGCTCTCGAGCCAGCTCCCGCAGCGGGAGGGGGCCGGTAGCCGGTTCGATGCCGCAAGAAGAGCGGTCTGCCGTCGCGCGGCCGCGATGCGCTCCACGGGGTAGACTGGTACATGGTACCCGACCTCACCAGCCTTCAGCGCGGCTCCGCTGCAGCGTTCGAAGCGCTCGCCTGGCCGTGAGCACGCCCGGATCGTGCCCATGGTCCCGCCGCTGCTACAGAAACTGATCTGGCTCACCGTCGCGAGCAGCTTCTTCGTGAGGTTCGAGCCGGCGCCGTGCGACATGCTGCTCGGCCTGACGTTGATCGCCGCGGCCGCAGCCGGGCGCCACTACGTACTGCCCCGCGTCGGGTTCGGGACCTATTGCAGCCTGTTCGTCTTGTTGCTGGCCAACCTCGTGTCGCTCACCTTCGCCGGCGATCCAGTCTACAGCTTGCGGTTCTTTGCGATCACCGTCTACATGATCGCGACCTTCCTGCTGTTCGTGGGGCTCATCGCAGTGGACGGGCCGAAGATGATCACACACCTGACGAACGCACTCTGCGTGGCCGCACTCGCCGCGGTGGTCGTCGGGCTCCTCGCTCGGTTCCACCTGATCCCGAACCCGCGGATCTTCTTCCGCGACGAGACCATGCTGCGCATCAAGAGCACGTTCAAGGATCCGAACGTGTTCTCGCCGTTCCTGGTCACCGCGTTGATGTTCTCGTTCTCGCGCGTGGTCGACGGTGGCCGGCGGGCGATGCTGGCCGCCGCGCTGATGATCCCCTACGCGGTCGGTATCCTGCTCGCGTTCTCGCGCGGAGCCTGGGTGTTCCTCGCGATCGCGCTCTTCGTCTTCCTCGTGGTGCACGTCCTCGTCGTGAGGCGCCCCGCGGCCCTGGGCCGGCTCACCGTCGCCGCGGCACTCGTGCCCTTGGTCGCGGTGCCGGTCCTCGCGTACATGGTCGTGGCCACCGACAGCAGCGACTACCTGGCGGGGCGGCTGGGCCTGACGTCCTACGACACTGCGGAGCGATTCACGAACCACCTCGCCGCAATCCAGGTGGGCCTCGAGAACCCGCTCGGCATCGGACCGGGCATGTACTCGCCGAGGCGCGGGTTGATAGCCGTGCACAGCCTCTTCATCCGCCTCTTCGTGGAGAACGGCGCGCTCGGCCTCGTCGCGTTCTTGTGCTTCCTGGTCTGCGTCATGCGGCGGATGGCGCGAGGCATCCTCGAGCGCGGCGAGCACGCCGGAACCTACGCCTGCTGTCTGGCCATCCTCATCGGCACCCTCGTGGAGAGTCTGATCATCGACACGCTGCACTGGCGGCACCTGTTCCTGGTCATGGCGATCCCGATCGGTCTGTGGCTCTACGAGACGCGCCAAGGCGCCGAGGCCATGGAAACGGACAGGCCGCCGGAGGACGCCCCCGCGCCGGTTCCCGCTGTGGGCGGAAGCGAGTAGCCGGCTCAATACCGCAAGAACAGCGGTCGGCCCTCCAGGGTGATGTCCTGCCCGGTGATCGCCGGAACCGGCCGGCCATAGATGTCGGACACGGTCTGCACGTTGGCTGCCAGCAACCCGGTCTCGAGCGAGGTCAGCGCCAGCGTCACGGATTGCGCAGGCTCGACCCAGGCCAGGATCCGGCTGCCCGTCGCGCCAACGACCGCGAACTCGAGCACGAAGACGTTCGGACTCGGATGCCGCAACTCGACGAACGAGCAGCCCTTCAGGTGCGACAGCATCGTGATGTAGGCGACGTAGGCCGGCAGAGGGTGTCCCGGATCATCGGGGTCGATGCTGTAGGAACGGAGTCCGAAGTGGTGCTCCGCGTAGTCGACGTCGTTGCCGCGGTTCTTGTAGTTGTACCAGTAGAGCCGCCCGATCCCGTTGGCGATCGCCAGCGCGTGGAACTTCACGAGGTAGGTGGCGGCGTAGTCGAGCGTCGCACCGGGCACCGGATCTCCGGTCTCCGGGTAGCCGAAGAACGCGGTCGGATCGTTGGGCCCTCGAACCGGCAGGCCGCACTCGCCGAACCAGAAGAAGTGCGTGGTGTGGCCCGCACTGATCATGCGGGTCCTGATGTCGGCGATGTGTCCGGGCAGCCAACCTTCCGGAGTCGGGAAGTCGGGCCACTTGTACGGGTCGTGTGCCAGGCCGTCGTAGTAGGTGCCGTACGCCTGACTCGCGAACAACTGCTCGAACTCGGTCATGTGGTCGCCGCGAGTGCTGTAGGCGAACTTGACAGCCGGATTGATCGCGTCGGCCTCGGCTCGCAGCCTCTGCATCTTGGCGAACAGGTTCGAGAAGTAGTGCGACTGCTGGTATGGAGTCCCGCCGCCGTTCTCCTCGCGGCCGGCCTGCCAGTACTCGACCTGGGTTGGTTCGGTCTGCAGCAGCGTGGCGAACCTCGTGCCGATCAGGTCGAGCTGCGCGCTCCCGATCGGTTGCGTGTCGACGCTGTCCCACGGATCGTTGTTGATCAGCGGCATCTCGGTGTGGCCGGCAAGCGTTCGATCCTGGATGTTCGAAGCCCACGATCCCACGGACTGGAGCCAGGTCTTGCTCTTCAGGTGGACGCCGAGAACACGCGGACCCGAACCAGCCTGGAGATACGGATCCTCGACGAAGCCCTGGACCAGCCCGAATGGCGAGCTCGGCTCGACCTCCGGCGTTCCGGATGGTGGGGACGGGAGCACCGCGAAGCCATACACGGCACTCGGGAATCCGGCCGGCTGCGGCGGGAACGAGGCCGCGGGGTTCGTCGACGAGAACACCAGGCCATAGAACCCCGGCGCGATCGATGGGCTCTGGACCATCGTCGGTGTTCCCGACACCGGGATCGGCGCGCCGATCGGCTGACGGTGCTCATCGACCCACTGACAGGTGACCGTGGAAGAGAGCGACGAGCTGCCCACGACCTGGACGCTGACCTGGAACAATCCTCCGGGTGGGTGAGTGTGCCAGATGTTGCTGTCCGTGATGACGACGCCGAGCTCGGTGGAGTCCTTGGACGAGGAGCACGAGGCGGCCACCATCAGCAACGAGGCCAGGCCGGCGAACGCCGGTCGATGCATGCGGCCGATCGCGCACCGATGCACCGCACCCGATGGATCGTGACTGACCATTGACGGGACTCCTATCGGCTGCGCCGATCCGTCGACTGACCCCGGCGTCCTCACCCTGGCGGCCACAGTGCCCTGCCACGGCGGGTGGGGCTCAATACCGCAAGAATAGCGGCCGGCCGTCGAGAGTGATCTTCTCGCTGCTGATTGCTGAAACCGACCGGCCATAGATGTCGGACACGGTCTCCACTTTCGAGGCGAGCAACCCGCTCTGCAGAGCATTCAGCGGCAACGTCGCGGATTGCGCGGGGTTGACCCAGGCCAGGATGCGGCGCCGCGTAGTGCCGTCGACCGCGAACTCGAATGCGAAGACGTCTGGAGTCGGATGACGCAGCTCGACGAACGAACAGCCCTTCAGGTGCGCGAGCATCGTGATGTAGGCCACGTAGGCCGGCAGCGGGTTTCCCGGATCACTCGACTCGGCGCTGTAGGAACGGAGTCCGAAATGGTGCTCCGCGTAGTCGATGTCGTTGCCGCGGTTCTTGTAGTTGTACCAGTAGAGCCGCTTGATCCCGTGCGCGATCGCCAGCGCGTGGAACTTCACGAGGTAGGTGGCGGCGTAGTCGAGGCTGCAACCAGGTACGCGAGACTTGCGCGACGGATACCCGAAGAACGCGTTCGGATCGTTGTGCCCTCGAACCGGAATGCCGCACTCCCCGAACCAGAAGAAGTGTTTGGCACGACCCGCTTTGATCATGCGGGTCCTGATGTCGGAGATGTGTCCGGGCAGCCACCCTTCCGGTGTCGGGAAGTCGGGCCACTGGTAGACGTCGTGCGCGAGCCCGTCGTAGTAGTCGCCGAACGCCTTGCTCGCGAACAACTGCTCGAACTCGACCATGTTGTTGCCGCGAGTGCTGTAGGCGAACTTCACAGCCGGGCTGATCGAGTCGGCTTCGGCGCGAAGCCTCTTCATCTT
Source organism: Planctomycetota bacterium (assembly GCA_035649575.1). Taxonomy (GTDB): domain Bacteria; phylum Planctomycetota; class UBA1135; order UBA1135; family UBA2386; genus DASVAL01. Next base: position 1,094 of record DASRJH010000098.1, on the reverse strand, counting down.
GGCCAACAGGTTCGAGAAATAGTGTGACTGCTCGTATGGCTCTCCGCCGCCGTTCTCCTCACGCCCGGCCTGCCAGTACTCGACCTTTGGTTCGGCCTTCAACAGCGTCGCGAACTTCGCGCCGATCAGGTCGAGCTGCGCGCTCTCGATCGGCTTCGTGTCGACGCTGGCCCACGGCTCGTTGTTGATCAACGGCATCTCGGTGTGGCCGCCCAACGGCCGCTCGCGGATGCTCGAGGCCCACGCACCCGCGGACTGATTCCAGGACTTCGTCTTCAGGTGGATGCCGAGCACGCGCGGACCCGATCCGCACAACAGATACGGGTCCTTGATGTTCGCTTGCACCATCCCGAACGGTGACGTCGGCTCGATCGCCGGCGGCCCGGACGGCGGCGGTGGGAGCACCGCAAAGCCATACACGGCACTCGGGAAGCCGGCCGGCTGCGGCGGGAACGCGACCAGCGGGTTGGCCGACTTGAACACGAGGCCATAGAAGCCGGGGTCGGTCGACGGGCTCTGGATCACCTGCGGCTTGTCCGACACGGGGATCGCGTCGCCGCGCGGCTTGCGATTCTCGTCGACCCACTGACAGGTGACCGCGTACGCAGGTGGGGCGTCGCCCGTGACATGCACGTTGACCTGGAAGGAGCTGCCGGGTGGATGGGTCCGCCAGACATTCGCGTCCGTGACGACGATCCCCAGTTTGAGTGCGCCGGACTCCGTCGCCTTGGGGGGTTGCCCTTTCTGCGCGATCGCCGAGGCGGCCACGACGACGGCGCAGGCCACGAAGCGAAGGGGAGTAGTACTCATGGCGCGGCTCCTCGATGCGAACAGACCGAGGATACGGCGCGTGGCAGGGTCCTGCACTGGCTCGCCGTTGCCCGAGGCTCGGGTCAAAACCGCAAGTACACGAGCCGGTCGTCGAGCGTGATGTTCTGGCCGCTGATCACCGGGAACGGCCGGCCATACATGTCGGAGACGGTCTGCACGCCGGCCGCGACCAGCCCGGGCTGCACGGAAGTCAGCGGCAGCGTCACCGATTGCGCGGGTTCGACCCAGGCCAGGATCCGGCGCTCCGGCGTGCCATTCACCGC
>DASRJH010000097.1:0-14893 GCA_035649575.1 Planctomycetota bacterium | reverse complement strand
TTGCGGTCGGGGTAGCCGGCGCCGGGCAGGCGCGGGTTCAACATCGCGAACGGCGCCGCGGCGTTCTCGCTCGTGCCGTGGTGGTCGGTCACGATGACGTCGATGCCGGCAGCCTGCAGCTCGGCGATCGGCGAGACCGCGTTGGTGCCGTTGTCGACCGAGATCACGAGGCGGTGGCCGCTCTGCTTGATCGCGTCGACGCTGGCGCGCGAGAACGAATAGCCGTCGGCGCGCGCGGGGATGTAGGGTCTGCTGCGCGCGTGCAGCAGCGAGAAGAACTTGTGCAGCAGCACGGTGCCGCTGATGCCGTCGACGTCGTAGTCGCCGTGGATCAGGATCGGCTCGTCGGCGCGCAGCGCCTGGTGGATGCGCTGCACGGCCTTCGGCATGTCCTGGAACAGGAACGGGTCGTGCAGCGTCGCGAGGTCGGGCCGCAGGAACCTGCGCACGCGGTCCGGGTCGTCGTGGCCGCGCGCGATCAGCACGCGCACGATGAGGTCGGGCAGACCCAGCGTGCGAGCGAGCGCACGCTCGCGTGGATCGGGATGTGGCGGCTTCGGAGCGGCGCGCTGCATGCGTTGTGCGGTATGGTAGCGGGTGGTCCACCGATGCCTACAACCGACTCCGAGCGTTCTCCGACCCTGCGTGGCCTGCCGTCGGTCGATCAGATCATGCGTCTGCCGGCGTTGCAGAACGTGCAACGGCCCGTGCTCGTGCGGCAGGCGCGCGTCTGGCTCGAGGAGCTGAGGACGAGAGTGCTCGACGGCACGCTGGATGCGAAAGCGCTCGCGGCGCAGAGCCAACCCGAGGCGATGACCGCATTGTTGCGGCAGCGTTGTGCGACGGCCGTGCGGCCGCGGCACGAACGCGTCTACAACGCGACGGGCATCGTGCTGCATACGGGCATCGGGCGCGCGCCGCTGCCGGCGGCGGCCGTGACCGCGCTGAGTCAGGCGGGCGGGTATGCGGTCGTCGAGGTCGATCCGACGACCGGGGTGCGCGACCAGCGCGAGCTCGGCGTGGCGGCGTTGCTGAAGAGCGTGACGGGTGCCGAGGGCGCGCTCGTCGTCAACAACAACGCGGCGGCCGTGACGCTGATGCTCGCGGCCCTGTGCGCGCAACGAGAGGTCGTGATCTCGCGCGGCGAGCTCGTCGAGATCGGCGGCGGCTTCCGCGTACCCGACGTGATGCGGCGCGCGGGCTGCACGATGGTGGAGGTCGGGGCGACGAACAAGACACACCTGCGCGACTTCGCCGACGCGACGACGGAGCAGACGGTCGCGTATCTGAAGGTGCACCCGAGCAACTTCCGCATCGAGGGTTTCGCGGGCACGCCGTCGGTCCAGGAGCTGGTCGAGCTCGGGGCCAAGCGGAACCTGCTCGTGCTCGACGACCTCGGCTCGGGACTGTTGTGGAACGAGCCGATCGCGGGGCTGGCGGACGAGCCGCGCGTCCGCGACAGCCTGCAGGCCGGCGCGCACGTCACGTGCTTCTCGGGCGACAAGCTGCTCGGCGGTCCGCAGTGTGGCATCCTCGTCGGCCGCGCGGACCTGATTTCGCGTTGCCGGGCGCATCCGCTGTATCGCGCGCTGCGCTGCGACAAGCTGACGCTCGCGGCGCTCGAGGCGACGTTGCTGATCTACCGCGACGACGAGCCGCTGCGCTCCGTGCCGACGCTGCGTTTGTTGTCGGCGACGTCCGACGAACTGCGTGCGCGCAGCGAACAGCTGCTCGGCCTGCTGCCGGGACACCGGGCCCACGTCGTCGAGAGCGATTCGTTCGCGGGCTCCGGCGCGAACCCGGCGCGCGCGTTGCCGAGCTTTGCCGTGGCGCTGCCGGGTGGCGACGCCGAGAACGACGCGCTGCGCGCGGCCCGGCCGATCTCGGTGTTCGCGCGCGTGATGGAGGGCCGCGTGCTGCTCGACGCACGCACGCTGCTGCTCGAAGACCAAGCCGCCGTCGCCGCTGCCGTGCAGCGCGCGCTGGCCTGAGGTGACCATGGTTGAAACGACCGACAAGCGACTGACCCGTTACGCATCCGGTTCCGGTTGAGCCGCCAAGCTGCCGCCGGGGAGCCTCGGGCAGGTTCTCGAGAAACTCGGGACGATCGAACATCCGGATCTGCTCGCGGGGCACCGCGGCTTCGAGGATGCGGGCATCTTCCGCATCGACGCCGAACGCGCGCTCGTGCAGACGCTCGATTTCTTTCCGCCGATCGTCGACGACCCGCGCTGGTTCGGGCGCATCGCGGCCGCGAACTCGCTGTCGGACGTCTACGCGATGGGGGGCAAGGCGCTCACGGCGATGAACATCGTCGGCTGGCCGAAGGAGCTCGGCCTCGACGTGCTCGGCGAAGTGCTCGCCGGCGGCCTCGAGAAGATCAAGGAAGCGGGCGCCGTGTTGTGCGGCGGGCACTCGGTCGTCGACCAGGAGATCAAGTACGGTCTGTCGGTCACGGGGATCGTGCATCCGCAGCGGTTCTGGGCCAACGGCGGCGCACGCGCAGGCGACGTGCTCGTGCTCAGCAAGCCGCTCGGCATGGGGCCGGTCTCGACGGCGATCAAACGCGAGAAGGTCACGGCGGCCGTCGCGATGGCCGCGATGCAGCAGATGGCGACGTTGAACAAGGGAGCCTGCGACGCGGTGCGCGATCTCGAGGTGCACGGCGCGACGGACGTCACGGGGTTCGGGCTCATGGGCCACGGTTGCGAGATGGCCGAGGGTGCGGGCTTGTGTCTGCAGCTGCGCGCGGCCGATCTGCCGGTGCTGCCCGGCGCGATCGACCTCGTGCGCAGCGGCGTGACGTCGGGTGGCTGCACGCGCGGCAAGGCGTTCTACGGACCGCGTGTGCGCGTCGAGCCGACCGTGGACCAGGCGCTCGTGGACCTCGTCTTCGACGCCGAGACCTCGGGTGGTCTCATGCTCGCGGTGCCCGCGGCGATCGCCGACAAGGTCGTGCGCCGGATCACCGACGCGGGGGCTCCGAGCCACGCGATCATCGGGCAGTTCGTACAGCGCGCGCCGGGCGGGCCGTCCGTGACGCTGGCCTGATCGGCACGCGAGTCAACGGGGCGGCAGACCGAGCATCGTGCGCAGCGTGCCGTCGAGTTCGGGCATCGGCACCTTGGCAGGCTGCTGCACCGTGAAGTCAAACGCGACGTCCGCCAGGCTCACGCGTGTCAGCGGCGGCAAACCGACGGGGGCGGTTGTTGGCGCCTGGTCGGCGGGCAACTCGGTTTCATCGAGCAGCGCGATGCGCAGCGTGGCGGCCAGCAGCGCCTTCGTGGCCGGGTCGAAGCAGATCGCCGCGTCGACCACGACGCGGTCCGGGATGCGCTTCTGCAGTGCCGGCATGTTCTCGAGCAACGCCTGATATCTGCCGTGCGGCACGGCGGCCTTCACCGCGAGCTCGCCGGCCTGCACACCGGTCCACACGGCGTGCACGCGCATCGCGGGGCGATCGGCGTGCGAGGTGGCCTCGCAGGACTTGATCGTCGCGTGCGGCAGATGGGCCGCGAGCACACGCGGCTCGAGCGGGCAGTCCGGCGCGTCCCCTTGGGGCAGCGTCCACGCCCGGTTCCGCACGCGCACGAGCTGGCGTTCGCCGTTCGTCAGCACGGAATGTTCGTCCATCTCGAACAGCGCGACTCGGTCATGCCAAGCGCCCCGATACGCGACGGTCGTGTCGGTGTCTTCGCGACCCGTGTGGAACGTGCACGTGCCCGTGAACGCATGCGGCTCGAGCAGGAACTTGCGGCAGGCCTCCTGCACATCGTCGGTGGCCCGCTGTTGCGCACGCGTCACCGCGGGGGTGGGGGCCTGTGTCTGCGGTGCTCGAGCCTGGGCGGCGAGAACACCGCCCAGCACGAGCAGCGGGAGAGCGCGCATGGCCACAGTGTAGCCCCAGTGAAGAGGACCCTGTCGGGTTCCGAATCAGAGCGGCTTGCGGCCGAGCAGCTTCTTCTGTTCGTCAGAGAGCTCCGGCGCCTTCTTGCTGCCGTGATCGAACAGCCGCACCGTGTAGTCCATCACCGTCGTCTTCTTGCGCGGGCGGATGGGCAGGCCGTTCTCGAAGGTCATCGGGGCGCCGGCCTTGCCGGTTTCGGCCTTGGTATCTTCCTCCTCGCCTTCTTCGTCGCCGCCGCCCCTCATGGCCACGGCCCCGCCGCCGGCCTGCACGACGAACACGCCGCCACCCGCGGCCCTGCCGCCGGCGTTCTGCTTCGACCAGCCGCGGAACTGGATCTGGTGCACGAGGCTCGTGCCCGGGTCGATCGTCACGGCCAGGTCGACCGTGGCATCGGGAGTCGCGGGGGCGGGGCGAGGACCCGCAGCGCCGAACCTGCCGAACGCGCCCATCATGAGCGGGCTCGCGACGGACTCTGGAATCAGGCCGGCCCAGACGGCTTCGCCGACCTGGTCGGCGTTCAGCGTCACGGAGATCACCTCGACCGGTCGATCGTCGAGCGCACCGGCCGTGCGTTGCAGGACGGCGAGATCCCAGTTGGCGAGTTGTTGCAGCAGCAGCGGCACGTCGGGCACGAAGCCCGTGGTGCTCCCGTCAGCGAAACGGCCGGGGCGCAGCCGCCAGTCGCGCTGGTCGTCCTTGGCGATCGAACGGCGTCCGGCCACGACGAGCTCGTCCTTGTTGTCGTTGTCGAACGCGACGTGCTGGCGATCGGTGTGCCAGGAACCCTCCACGCTGCCCTTGCTCGCGCCGACCAACGCCTCGAACGGGTTGCTCTCGCCCTTCTTCTTGCGATCGGCACCCCAGTTCGCGCGGTAGCCGGTGTCCTGCAGCGCGGCCGTCTTCTGCAAGGCAGTCGTGAGCTTCTGCTTCGCGGCGGCGAGTGCGTCGGCGGCTGCGGGTGCGTCGGCTGCGCGGGCTGCGGGTTGGCTCTCTTGGGCGGGGACCAGGTTCGCGCAGAGCAGCGCGAACAAGACGGAGCGTGGGCGTGACATGACGACCGCAACGGAGCACAGGCGCGGGAACTCTGCAAGCGGCAGGGGGAAGGTTCCCGACTGCTCTGCTCACTGCCGCTCCCCGCCGGTGCGATCACGTGCCGGGGTTGCCGTTGCCCGGCGGAGTGGTCGGCGCGGCCGGGTCTTCGGGGCCGGCCTTGCGCTCGCGTTCCTGCTGCAGGTCCTGGAGCAGCTGGTTGAGCTTGATCGCGCCCGCGATGCTCTCGTCGAACACGAACTCGAGGTGCGGCGTCGTGCGCGCGTTCACGGCCTGCGCGATCTCGCGCTGGCAGAGGCCGCGCGCGCGCCGCAACACGCCCTCGCTCTGGGCCCGTGCCTTCTGCTCCGCGGCTTTGCCCGCGGCCATGACGGACCAGTAGGCTTTGCAGTGCGTGAACTCGCTGTCGAGCTCGACGCGCGTGATCGTGACGAGACCGAGCTTCGGGTCGGCGATGTCGCGCAGCAGGACCTCGGCGAGCCGTTGCTTGATCTGTTCCTGCAGGCGGCTGATGCGGCGTTCGTTCATTGCGGCGCAATGATCTCGAGCTGGTGGTCGGTCATCGTGCCGTCGCGCCAGTCCTTCAGGTCGTTCAGCAGGTGGTCCATCACGCTGTTCAGGTGCGGGGTGTCACTGCCCGCGACGACGGCTCCGAGCGTCGCGATTGTGCATTCCTCGAGGTCGTCGATCTCGGAGATCGAGACGTTGAAGGAACGGCGCAGCCGGTCCTTGAGTGCCTTGACCGCGTTGCGCTTGTCCTTGAGGGTCTCCGCATACGGGATCGCGAGAGTGAACTGGAGTACGCCGATATACAGCATGGCGGTACGGACGTGTCGTGCTCGACGGGGCTATCCACCGAGCGTGCGTTTGACGAGCTCGATCTGCACGAACTCGAGCTGGTCGCCGATCTTGATGTCCTGGAAGCCTTCGAGCGTCATGCCGCACTCGAACCCGGCCTTGACGTCGCGCACGTCTTCCTCGGCGCGACGCAAGCTCGCGATCTTGCCCGACCAGACGACCGCACCGTCGCGCGAGAGGCGCGCCGTGGCGCTGCGCCGGACGATGCCGTCCAGGACGCGGCAGCCTGCAATCGTGCCGAACTTGCTCGACTTGAAGGTCGCCTTGACCTCGGCGTGACCGATGACGTTCTGCACCTCTTGCGGCGCGAGCAGCCCTTCCATCGCCGCGCGCACCTGGTCGAGCAGTTCGTAGATCACGTCGTAGTAGCGGATCTCGACGCCGCCGCGTTCCGCGAGCTGCCGCGCGCTGCTGTCGGCGATCGTGTTGAAGCCGACGATGACCGCTTCGGAGGCCTGCGCGAGGCTCACGTCGGTCTCGTTGATGCCGCCGAGCGCGCTGTGCACGAGGTTCACGCGCACTTCGGGGGTCGCGATCTCCTCGAGGCACTTCTTGATCGGCTCGAGCGAGCCCATCGCGTCGGCCTTCAGGATGATCTTGATCTCCTTGATGTTGCGCTCGGCGAGCTTCGCCGACAGCGTCTCGAGCGTGACCGCGCTGCGTTCGGCGCGCGACAGCTCGCGCACGCGGCGCTGGCGCGCTTCGACGACTTCCTTGGCCTTCTTCGCGTCTTCGACCACGAACAGCTTGTCGCCCGGGGACGGCAGCCGGTCGAGCCCGAACACCGTGATCGGCGTCGACGGGCCCGCTTCCTCGAGGTTGTTGCCGTGGTCGTCGATCATCGCGCGCACGCGCGTGAAGCTCTCGCCGCAGACGATCTGGTCCTTGAGCCGCAGCGTGCCGTCGGTGACGAGCAGCGTGACGACGACGCCCTGTTCGGGGGACTGACGCGATTCGACGACGACGCCCTTGCCCGGTGCGTCGGGACGCGCACGCAGGTCGAGGATCTCGGCCTCGAGCAGGATGCGGCTCATCAGGTCCTCGAGGCCCTTGCCGGTCACCGACGACACTTCGACCATGCCGACCTCGCCGCCGAAGTCCTCGGACTGCAGGCCTTTGATCATGAGCTGCTGCTTGACCTGGGTCGGCTTGCTGGAGGGCAGGTCGCACTTCGTGATCGCGACGACGATCGGCACTTCTGCGGCCTTCGCGTGGTTGATCGCCTCTTCGGTCTGCGGCATCACGCCGTCGTCGCCCGCGACGACGAGCACGACGATGTCGGTCAGCTCGGTGCCGCGGGCCCGCATCGCCGTGAACGCGGCGTGGCCCGGCGTGTCGAGAATGACGATCTCCTCGCCCTTCTCGTTCGTGACCTTGTAGGCGCCGATGTGCTGCGTGATGCCGCCCGCCTCGTGCTTCGCGACGTCGCTCTTGCGCAGCGCGTCCATCAGCGACGTCTTGCCGTGGTCGACGTGGCCCATGAACGTCACGACGGGAGCGCGCAAGAGCGTTTCTTCGTCCTCGCTTTCCTCGACGAGCTGCTCCATGAGCTCGTCCATGGCCTCCTTGTGCGCGACGATCTTGATGTTGCGCTCGAGCTCGATGCCGACGAGCTCGACCTCCTCGTTGCTGAGCAGCGAGTTGATGTTCTTGCCGGGGATCTTGAGCTTGAACGTGAGCGTCGCGATCAGGTCCGTGACCTTGATGCCGAGCGCTTCCGAGAGTGCCTTCATCGAGACCGGTTCGGCGACCTCGACGACGCGCTGCGGATCGAGCGTCGGCGCCACGCGCTGCTTGCGGGCTCCGCCGGGACCGCCGCGCGCCATGTCGCGGCCGGGACCGCGTGGTCCCGTCGTGCCGGGGCCGGCCGGCCCGCGGCGGATCCCGGTCTGCGGCCCGGCCGGCCGCGAACCGGTGCGCTGTTGCATCTTCTGCAGCGCGGCGCGGCGCAGATCGCGTGGTGCGGCCGGAGCGGAACGCCGCGTGGCGTCGCGGATCGTTTCCTGCGGCAGTTCGATGCGACCGACGACCGTGGCCCGCTTCTGCGGCACGACGAGCCTCCTTACGGGGTCGGCTTCGACCTCGGGCGCGACTTCGGTGCCAGAATCCGCGGTGAGCTCCGGCGTCTGGGCGACTGCACCGGTCTTGACGAGGTCCGGGGTCGCTGGCTCGACCTGCGGCATCGGCCGGGCCGGCGCCCCGGAGGTCGGCAGGACGGCGGCCGGTGCCAGGGGTACTGGCGCTGGAGTCCGTTCGGGCGGTGCTGCGCCGGGAGTCTTCTCGCGCGGCGGTGCAGGGGCTTCGGGCGCCGGCGCGGTGGGGGCAGCCGGGACCTCGGCGGCCGGCGCAGCCGGGGCCGGAGGTGCCGCGGGCGCACGAACCTTCGCGGGCGGAGCTGCCGGCTCGGGGGGTGCCTCTTCGGCCGGAGGCGTGTCCTGCCTGGATGTTTTCTTCGCGGGCAGTTTCGCGGGCGTCTTGCGCGGCAGCTCCTTGAGCTCCCGCTTGGCCGACGGCGCCGGCATCGGCGCTTCGGGCGCCACCTCGGTGTCCTCGACCACGGTCGTGAAACTCTTCTTCTTCGGCGTGGCCGACGGCGTCGCTGCGTCGTCCGTTGCAGGCTGGCGGCGCAAGCCCTGGGCCGAGAGCCGCGCCTCGACCATCATGAGGTCCGCGTCGTCGAGCACCGTCATGTGGGTCCGGATGTTTTCGAAGCCGATCTCACGCAACAGCTTCGCCAGGTCGGGACCGCGCATCCCGAACTCCTTGGCCAATTCGAAGACTCGTACCTTTTTCAATCGCTTTGCTCCTCACAGGTGCCGGCTGAAGCAGACGGCGCGCGGGTTGTTCCTTGGATGCAGTGTCGCTGCGGGGTGGACGAGTGTTCAGGTGGGGTCGCCCGCCGACTGCCCGTCGGCGAGGGAGGGCGATTCCACGGCCGTGGCCGGGGTCTCGGGGTTGGGTTTGTCGGAGCGTGTCTCGGAGCTCGCGGGCTCGGGGCCTTCGGCGCCCTCGGTCTCGGCCTGCGGACTCTTCGCCCCGGAGGTCGCGGACGTGGCGCCCTCGGCGCCGCGATCGGGCGCGAGGCTCGCGGGTGCCGGGGCTTCGCCGCGGTTGTCGTCGGCGACCGAGCGTTCGAGCTCGGCGCGCGTCATGATGTCGATGTCCCAACCGGTCAGCTTGCTCGCGAGGCGGACGTTCTGGCCCTTGCGGCCGATCGCGAGGGACTGCTGGTCCTCGTTCACGATCACGAGCGCCTTCTTGGTCGTCGGGTCGAGCGTGATGTCGCCGACCTCGGCCGGCTTCAACGCGTTCGCGATCAGCGTCGACGGGTCGTTGTTCCAGCGGATGATGTCGATGCGTTCGCCGTTCAGCTCGTCGATGATGGACTTGATGCGGCTGCCGCGAACGCCGACGCACGCGCCGACGCAGTCGACCTTCTCGTCGTTGCTGTCGACGGCCAGCTTCGTGCGGTAGCCCGGCTCGCGTTCGATGCGCCGGATCGTGATCGTGCCGTCGGAGATCTCGGGGACTTCGAGCTCGAACAGCGCGCGGACCAGGTCGCGGTGCGTGCGGCTCAGGATCACCTTGACGCGTGGGCCGACCTTCTTGACCTCGTAGATGAGCGCCCGGATGCGCTCGCCGACGTTGTAGTTCTCGCTGCGCACCTTCTCGGCGCGCGGCAGGATGCCCTCCGTCGTGCGGCCGAGGTTGACGATCACCGTGTCGCCCTCGAAGCGCTGGATCGTGCCGCTCACGATCTCGCCGAGCTTCGCCTCGAACTCGGCGAAGATCACGTCGCGTTCGGCTTCGCGCACGCGGCCGATGATGGCCTGCTTGACCGACATCGCGAAGATGCGGCCCTGTTCCTCCATCGAGACGTCGTAGTTGCAGATGAACTCGCCGGTCTCGCGGTCGAGGCGCATCTCGACGTCGTCGACGCCGTACTTCCTGGCCAACGCCAACGCCATCGCCTGCTCGATGGCGACGATGAGCGCTTCCTTGTCGATCTCCTTGTCGCGGGCGATCGAGTCGATGTATCGAAGGATGTCGGCGTTGTTGGCCATGGCCTGTGTCTCGTCCAAAGACGGCCCGAAGAAACGGCAGGACCCGGTCAGGCGGTAGAAACCCCGGCCCCGAACCATGGCTCGGGGTTCCTGGACCGGCTCACCGCCGTCCGGAGGGATTCAGCCGACTGCCCGGGTTTACCGGTTGCTCAGAGGTCGCAGCGGCGCCGGCGAACCGAAGATCACCGGCGCATCTGCGGGGGGAGATGGTAGCCCCCGCTGACGGTCGGTCAAGCGAACTGTATCGAGCACCTGTGGTTACCAACGGCCTCCCGCGTCTAGAGTGTGGGGCCTCATGACTGCTCCGCTCGGCCCCCTGAGCCTGCGCCCCTTTGCCTTGCGCGACGCCACCACCGTGGAGCGCTGGCTGTGCGGCTTCGGGTTGTCGCTGCCGGGTGGGCTGCTGCGGCACCAGTGGCCACAACGCCTGCTCGCCGACCCTCGCATCGAAGCACGGATCGCGTCGGTGTCCGGCCGCGACGTAGGCTTCCTGCGCCTCGACACCGGGCCCGATTTCGTCGCGGAGGTGACGCTCGTGGTCGATCCCGACTGCCGGCGGCAGGGTCTCGGCACGGCGATGTTCGCCGGCGTGCTCCGTCTCGCGCGCAGCATCCACATCCACCGCCTGGTCGTGAGCATCGACCTGCGCAACGAGCCAGCGCTCGACTTCTTCGCCGACCAGGGCTTCCTCGACGAGGGTCTGGTCGCGGGACGGCTGCGCATGGGCCGGCTCGTACACGCGGGCGACCATCAGCCGCCGCTCGAGATCGAGGCCTGACGGCCCCCCGGTTCGGTGCTTGACCCGCGCGGGCGGCGCCGGAACCATCGCCCGCATGCACACAGCGAGCGTCAAGCAGGTGCTTGCCGGGTCGGTCCCGGTCGACAGCAAGGTCGAAGTCCGCGGTTGGGTGCGCACGCGCCGCGACAGCAAGGCCGGCATCTCCTTCGTGCAAGTCTCGGACGGCAGTTGCCAGGGCACGCTGCAGGTCGTCGCGCCGAATTCGCTCCCCAACTACCAAGACGGCGTCATGCGCCTCACGGCCGGCGCATCGCTGATCGCGCGCGGCCAGCTCGTGAAGAGCCAGGGCAAGGGCCAGGCGTTCGAGATCCAGGCCGAAGCGATCGAGATCGTCGGTCTCGTCGCCGATCCCGAGACCTACCCGGTGCAGCCGAAGGAACACACGCTCGAGTTCCTGCGCGAGGTTGCGCACCTTCGCCCGCGCACGAACACGTTCGGCGCCGTGGCGCGCGTGCGGCACGCGGCCGCGTTCGCTGTGCACGAGTTCTTCACGAAGGAGGGCTTCTTCTGGGTCAACACGCCGATCATCACGGCGAGCGACGCCGAAGGCGCGGGGCAGATGTTCCGCGTGAGCACACTGGACGTGCACAACCTGCCCAAGGACGAGGCCGGCAAGATCGACTGGAAGAAGGACTTCTTCGGCCGCGAGACGTTCCTCACGGTGTCGGGCCAGCTCAACGTCGAGGCCTACTGCCTCGCGCTGTCGAAGGTCTACACGTTCGGGCCGACGTTCCGCGCCGAGAACAGCAACACGACGCGTCATCTCGCCGAGTTCTGGATGATCGAACCCGAGATCGCGTTCGCAGATCTCAAGGACGACGCCGACCTCGCCGAGCGTTTCGTGAAGCACGTGTTCCGCCGCGTGCTCGAAGAGCGTGGCGACGACATGAAGTTCTTCGAAGAGCGCGTGCAGAAGGGCGTGATCGAACGGCTCGAGAAGTTCCTGGACGCCTCGTTCGCGCGCATGAACTACAGCGAAGCGATCGCGGTCCTGCAGAAGAGCGGCAAGAAGTTCGACTATGCGCCCTCGTGGGGCATCGACCTGCAGACCGAGCACGAGCGCTTCCTGTGCGAACAGCACGTCGGCCGGCCCGTGGTCGTGATGGACTATCCCGAGGCGATCAAGGCGTTCTACATGCGCAGCAACGCCGACGGGAAGACGGTCGCGGCGATGGACATCCTCGCGCCCGGCATCGGCGAGATCATCGGCGGCAGCCAGCGCGAGGAGCGGTTGGACGTGCTCGACGCGCGCATGAAGAAGATGGGCCTCGTGCCGGAGCACTACGGTTGGTATCGCGACCTGCGGCGCTACGGCACGGTGCCGCACGCGGGCTTCGGGCTCGGCTTCGAGCGGCTGCTCGTCTACATGTGCGGCCTCGCCAACATCCGCGACGCGATCCCGTATCCGCGCGTGCCGGGCTGGGCCCAATTCTGACTGAGTCTGATCGAGACCGCGCCTGCAGCATGAAGAGTCCGAGAAGTCGGGGGGCTACGCACGAGTTCGTGCTTCCACGGCGCTCGCCGGGCCGCTCCAATGCCGCGCCGCATCCATGGCAAAGCGAAAGCCGAAGCAGAAACACCCCAATTCGCTGCATCTCACGGTCACGAGCGTCCCGCGCAGCGTGCGCTTCTACGAGGAGAAGCTCGGCTTCAAGCTGATCGAGTGCTTCCCGAACCCCGAGAAGCCCGTGTTCGCGAACCTCGTGCTCAAGGGCCAGTCGATCATGCTCGGCGAGTTGCCGTCGCTGCAGGAGGCGCGGCAATACGGGATGGACCACGAGGAGATCGAGCTGCTCAAGCAGGACGCGCGGTCGTTCGCGCGCGGCGCGCTCGGGGTGGGGGTGTGCTACTTCGTGCAGGTGCCCGACGTCGACCGCTTCGCGCGGCGGCTCAAGAAGCGGCGCTTCAAGCCGCTGCTGCCGCCGAAGACGCAGTTCTACGGGCTGCGCGAGTGCCACGTCGCCGATCCCGACGGCTACCGGCTCGTGTTCTTCACGGTCGTGGGGCCGCCGCCACAAGAAGAGCAGCCTGCACCGGCGGATTGACCGTCGCTGTTAGCATCTGCGCGTCTCCCACGTCGTGAACGCAATGCAGATCCGCCGGACGATGGCCGTGCTCGCCGTTGCGCTCCTGTGCGGAGTGTGGTGGGTGGGAACGTCCGAGCCGGCAGCGCCGCAGACGCCGGACTGGGCCGCGCCGCAGACGCCGTCGCCGAACCCTGCGGTCGACTCCGTGCGTGGTCTACGATGCGCTGCGTGCGCCCGTGGCCGGAGCCTGCGTCGGGGTCGTCGACGGCGACGTGGTGCTCGGTTCGGAGCAGAGCGATGCGACCGGTGCATTTGCGCTGGCCGTCCCGGTGGGTCGCGAGGTGACCGTGATGTTGTGCGCGCCTTCTCCACCGGGCGCGGCGAACGTGTTCGACCGCAGGCACGCCGTCGCATCGACGAAGGCCGTGGCGGGTGGTCCCGCGATCGAGCTCGTGCTGCGGTGAGCAGGGTCAGCGAGGCCGCTTGCTCGCTTCGGCGATCGCGGCCAGCACTTCGGGCGCGTCGTTGTGCGAGTGCGTGAAACCCATCGCGCGTTCGGCGGCCACGGTTGCTTCGCTGCGGAACGCGACGATGTAGCCGCGCCGCCAGCGGTCGCTCGTGTTGCCGCCCGAGCCGTGCACCGTGCGTTCGTGGTGCACCGTCGCGTCGCCGCGCGCGAGCTTCGCGGGACGGACGCGGTCCCTCTTCGGGTCGACGTGCGCGACCATCGTGTGGTTCTCGGACCGGTCGCCGAGCAGCGGTGCATGCGCGCGCAGCAGCGGTTCCCTGTGCGAACCGTCGACGAAGTTGACGCAGCCGTTGTCGACGTCGGTGTCGTCGAGCGCGAGCCAGAACGAGGCAGTGCGCGTATCGGGCGTGACCGGCCAGTAGCCGAGGTCCTGATGCCAGTGGAACACCGCGTCGGGTTTGTGCGGCGGCTTCGCGACGAGCTGGTCGTAGTCGAGCGTCATGTCGGGGCCGCAGAGCTGGCGAGCCACCGAGGCTGCGCGCCGTTCGTAGACGTTGCCCTGCAGCCTCGGGTGGTAGCGGCGCGGCAGCATGATGTTCAGGATCGCATACGACTCGATGGGACGGTCGTAGTGGCCCGTCATGTCGCAGTAGTCGCGGCCCGGCACGGGCAGCTCGCGGCGCAGCAGCTTCCAGTAGGTGTCTTCGAGCGTGTGCAGCTCGGCTTCGCTGAGGAAGTCCGGCAGGTGCAGCCAGCCATCGTCCGCGAACGCGCGGCACTGTGCGCGCGTGAGCGTCGGTTCGTCGTGCGCAGGAACGCTCATACCCGCATTGTGCCGAGTCCGGCCCGCAGTTTCGCGGCCGAGGTGAGGGCCGTCACCGAGTTGATGTACATGTCGGCGCCGAGCTCGAGACCTGCCATCTGGCCGGTTCGCGGCTGCAGCTCGAAGTGCCAGTGGAAGCGCCGGCCCGGGACACGATGTTGCCACAGGTTGAACGCGGGCTGGCCGAGGCCGTGTCGCACGGCCGTGAACATCGCTTGCATGGCGGCGGCCAGTGAATCGACGTCGGTGGCGAGAAAGTCGTCGTCGCAGGCGCGCGGCAGCAGCCAGGTCTCGTAGGGCAGCTTCGGCGGTTCGGGCACGAGCACGGCATGGTGCGCCGTGCCGAACACGAGGCGGCCTTCGGCTTCGGCGGTAGCGAGCGTCGCGCACCAGGGGCAGCGCTCCAACTGCCGCGCCTGGTTTGCTTCGAGCACGAGCCGCGGCGGCAGTTCGGTGAGGCCCAGGACCTGCGTGTGATTGTGCGAGATCGAAGCTCCCGCGAGCGCGCCGACGTTCTTGAACAAGTAGGCGCAGGCGACTTCGGGCCGGCTCTCCATGGCGTGCACGCGTCGCTGCCACAAGCAGAGACAACGGCTCAGCGTCGCGCGATCGAGGTCGGCCGGCTGCTCGAGATGCACCTTGCCTTCGGCGATCACCTCGTGGTGCTCGTTGGCGGGGAACTTGTTCGCGAAGGCGCGCGCGACCCAGCCGGCTTCGTCGCGTCTACTGCCGGGATCGCGCTCGGCGTCGACTTCGGCCGGAGTATCGACCTCGTGGCCCTGGCAGAACGGGCAGCGCATCGTGCTCGCTGCCGGCCCCGTGTGCATGGGCCGCCGCTGCCGCTGGGGTGCCATCAGGATCGGCCGCGCAGTCGTCGGGTCGACGAGCAGTCG
>DASRJH010000096.1:0-6873 GCA_035649575.1 Planctomycetota bacterium | reverse complement strand
CGGCTCCGGAAAGAGATCCGTCGCCGTGAGCCCGAGCACGGCCACGGCGTCGGCAGGCCGTCGCGGCAGCAGGACCTCGTCGAGGATGTAGGTGCTGAGGAACTGCTTTCCGCCCCACGTCGGATGCGTGCGGCGCGCGCTGTCGGGGATCGCGGCATCGGCGAGCGCGTCGAGCGTCTTCACGGGGACGCCGAAGACGATGCCCATGAGCTCCGCGGTGTCCTTCACGAGCTGCTGCTGCGCCTTCGTGAAGTCGCCGATGGGCTGGATGTAGAGCGTCGTGCGCTTGGCCGTCGGGCGATTCGGCCGCGACTTCATGTACTCGTCGAACGCCTGTCCCTGCTCTTCGTGCTCGGCGAGCCAGTCGCCCGCGCGCGGCGGCGTCTTCTTCTGCATCAGCGGACGGAGTGCTTCCGCAGACTCGCGCAGCGCCGCGAGACTCGGCGCAGGTGCCTGCTTGTCGTCTTGCGCGATGACCGCGGTTGCGAACACGGCGAGGGAAACCAGCCGGCGTTTCATATCGCGACGATACACGGGTTGGCGCACGGCTGGCTCCTGCGATCGCGAGCCGCCGCGCAGAGCGGCGCTGATGCGTGGCCTCAGGAGGCAGGAGCCAGGACGCGACCGGCAGCCAGCTCGCGCGCGAAATCGGAGAACGGCAATACCGTCACGTCGCGTTCGCGCAACCGCACCTTTCCGGCGTAGATGCCGAACGCCGCCGTCAACTGGCCTTCCTTCTTCAGCTCAGCGAGGGCGCGGCCGAACTCGGATCGCCAGCGGTTGCCGGCCTTCACTTCGAATCCCACGCGGCGCTTGCCACGTTCCCACACGAAGTCGATCTCGGAGCCGCTCGGCGTCCGCCAGTAGGACAGCGTACCACCGAGATTCTGGAAGTTGATCGCCGCGCGCAGCTCGTGCAGCACCAGCGTTTCCATCAAGGCGCCACGCTCCGGGTACTCGAGCGGTTCGCGCAGCCGACCAGCGAGTCCTCGCGCGACGCCGGGATCGAACAGGAAGAACTTCGGCTGCTGCACCTCCTTGATCCGGGCGCGCGGGCGCCACGCCGGCAGCCAGAAGCCGAGCAGCGTGTCGACGAGAATGTCGAAGTGACGCGACACCGTAGGCCTCGCGACGCCGGCATCGCGCGCGACGCCGGCGACGTTGACGGCCTGGCCATTGCAGAGCGCGGCGACTTCCAGGAAGCGGTGAAAGCCGGCGGAGTCCTTCGTGAGGGCTTCCTGTTGCACTTCCTCGCGCAAGTAGGTGCTGACGTAGGCGTCGAGGATGTCGATCGCCGACTGCGGTTCGCTGCGCACCATCGGCAGGCAGCCCGTGGCCAGCAACTCGTCGAGTTCGAAGTCGTAGTCGAGCTCCGCGGCCGTGAGCGGGAAGAACTGTCGTGTGACGGCGCGCCCCGCGAGCAGGTTCACGTCGAGGCGACGCAGTTTGCGGGCGCTCGAACCGCTGAGGGCGAAGCGATAGCGCTTGCCGTGCTCCGCGAGCAAGGCGTGCACCTCGTCGAGCAGGGCAGGCATGCGCTGCACTTCGTCCACGACCACCCAGGTGCCCTTCGGCAGGGCCTCGATCCGGCTGCGGAAGGTCTCGGGGCGGCGCGTCACCTCGAGTACGAGCGGCAGTCGCAACAGGTCGAACCAGTGCGCGCGGGGCAGCCGTTGGCGCAACCACGTGCTCTTGCCCGTGCCGCGTGGACCGAACAGGAAGAACGACCCGTCCGGCACCTCGAGCAGGCGTGTATACATAGTGAGCATTTTGACGGCAAAAATGTTCACTGTCTATACACAGGCCGATGGGGTACGCCAGGGCGCTGCCGCTCCACCCCCTGGCACCTGCCGACCCTCTGCCATCTCCGGCGCTGCCGCCGACAGCCCCATCGCCGCCAGCAGAAGGTGCTGGACAAGGCGAATCAATCGCGTGCGGATCGGAACTCATGCATCGCGGTCTTCCCTGGAGCTACGTCGAACTCCGGGCCGAGCTTCTCCTTCCCATCGCGGCTCGTGTCCCAGAGCACGCTGCATTGCCAGGTTCCGGTCGCCGCGGGCGCGAAGTGGAAGCGACCGTCCCTGCCGGTGAGCAGTTCGCCGCCCTTCCTGCTCGACCCCGTGTTCGGCACCATGCGTTGCCGATCGCGGCGCTTTGGTGTCGGTGAGCGCAGGACCCGATCAGAACTGGAAGTAGAGGAACGCGACGTGCCCCTCGGTCGCCGCGAACACCGTCAGCAGGAACAGCAGGCCCGCGAACCCGACGCCGCGCCAGAACCAGTGCAGGCGATCGAGGCGCTCGAACAGCGCACGGCGGTCCGCGAGCCACGCCACGACCAGCGTGCCGGCGATGACGCCGAGCCACGGCAGAGGCAGCAGGCTGTCGCCGAGTCGATCCGGTGCCAGCAGTTGTCCGACCACGTGCAGACTCTGGTCGAGGCTCCTGCAGCGGAAGAAGACCCACGCGAGGCCGACGGCAGCGAGCGTCAGCAGCCACGCAACGAGGCGGTAGGGCACGCTCGCGGTGATCCGTTCGCCGAGCCGCGCCGCGGCGAAAGGACGCCACACGCGATGCACCGCCAGATACAGCCCGTGCAGCCCACCCCAGATGACGAAGTTCCAGCTCGCCCCGTGCCACAGCCCGCCGAGCAGCATCGTCACCATGAGGTTGCGCTGCGTCCGCCACGCGCCGCCGCGATTGCCGCCGAGCGGGACGTAGAGATAATCTCGCAGCCATGACGACAGCGAGATGTGCCAGCGACGCCAGAACTCCGCGACGTTCAGCGCGAGGTATGGCTGCCGGAAGTTGACCGGGAACGAGTAGCCGAACAGCAGCGCCGTGCCGATCGCGATGTTCGAGTAGCCCGCGAAGTCGAAGAAGATCTGCAGCCCGAACGCGAGCACCGCGGTCGCCGCTGGCAGAAAGCCTTTTGCGTCGTGCGTGTCGAACCAGGCGTCGACCACCGGCGCGAGGTTGTCGGCGAGCGCCGCCTTCTGCAGCAGCCCCACGAGCACCAGCGTCACCGCGCGCTGCAGGTCGCGATCGGCCGGGGCGCGCCAATGGTCGAAGCGCGGGAAGAACTCGTTCGCCTTGATGATCGGCCCCGCCACGAGCTGTGGGAAGAACGCGACGAACAGCGCGAAGTCGACGAACGAACGACGCGCCGCGATGTGACCGCGGTAGACGTCGATCGTGTACGACATCGACTGGAACGTGAAGAAGCTGACGCCGACGGGCAACACGATCGGCAGCAGCCAGTGCGCCGGATCGGCACCGGTCAAGACGCAGAAGTTGCCGAGGAAGAAGTTGGTGTACTTGAAGAACCCGAGGATGCCGAGGTTCAGCACCATCGATGCGACGATCCACCGCCGCCGAGGCGCTGGTGCCGTCTCGCGCTCGATGCGCAACGCCAGCCAGAAGTCGAGCGACGTGCTGAGCAGGATGAGCCCGAGGAATCGCACGTCCCACGAGCCGTAGAACCAGTAGCTCGCCGCGAGCAGCAACCACCGCCGCGCCGGCTTCGGCAGCGCGTAGTGCAGGCCGAGCACGAGCAGCAGGAAGCCGAAGAACTGGAACGAATGGAATTCCACCGCTCACCTGGTGAGCACGGCGCCGAACCGTTGGCGCAGCGTGTCCGCGAGTCGCTCGGTGAACCGTTGGCGCCCCAGCTGGTTCATGTGCAGCGCGTCGTAGAAGTACTCGGGCCGCTCGAGGTCGGCGAACAAGGCCGGGTCGAGCACGTGCACCTGCGACCGACCGGCGAGCTCGCCGAAGATCGCTCTCGGTCGGCCAGCCGCTCCATCGGCCCGCGGCAACACCTGGGTCGGCACGCGCACGACGACCAGCTGGCCACCGAGCGCCGCCGTCACCGAGGCCAGCCTGCCGAACCACAACCGCTCGTGACCCGGATGGCTGATGCGCGGCGCGAAGACGACCTGCTGCAGCTGGGCCGCGATCTGCGGCGCCTCGAACGGCAGCACTACGCGGCCGGCTTCGACGCGCGCACCGACGAGATCTCCCGGCCGCCCGGCATAGGGCGCCCCCCACCGCAGCTGCCGGAACATGTCGCGCACCTGCTGGTAGCGCTCGAGCGGTGCGACCAACAGGTCGCGGATGTCTCTTCGCCAGGCGTACGTCTTGCAGAGCAGCTGCAGCCATGCATCGTGGCGGAGCGCGCCAGCAGGCATGCTCGCCGCAATGTCAGGGGCGTCTGCGATGCCGGCGAGCAGCGGCAGGAAGGCCAGGTCCTCGGCGGAGCCACCGGGCGCTTCGAGCGAGAGATCCTCGTAGAACGACGTGACGCCGACGACGACCAGCGTGCGCCGGTTCGGCGGCGCGATGGCAGCCACCACGAACGGCCAGACCATCGGTCCCGTGCCCGGTATCGCCGCATCGCGCACGACGAGATCCGGTGTCCCGATCCGTTCCTGGAGGAGCTGCGGCGCGCAACAATCCCCCATCGTCGAGTCGCCGAGCAGCAGGATGCTGGGTCGCTCGTCGAGCGGACGCAGCATGGACTCGTACAGACAACGGCGCGCCGTCCATCCAGCACTCGAAGCCGGCTTGGCGATCCACGCATGGAGTCCGGTGCGGAAGAAGGCGAGCTCGACGGCCAGGTAGAGCAGGAGCCCGGTCACCACGGCGCGCCACGTGGTCGCAACCGCACCACGCGATACGTCGGGTGGCGGCGGCACCTTCGCGGGCGAAGAACTCGAACCGGCACTCATGCTCCAGCGAACGTAGCCCCGATGCGTGTAGGTGATTCATGCTGGGTCCCAAACCACCGGAACCCACGCCAGCACGATTGCCCTCTCCCGCCACGGCGTCAACGCCCAAGCGCGCCCTCCGGCTGCCGCCGGACCCGTCGTGCCTGCAGACCTCGCACGGCGGTACCGGGGCGTGGAATCGCCAGCGGTTACACGCTTTCGCGACCGCAACACCCGCAAGCGCGCACCGCCGCACACGCTCCACCCGCCATCCGCTACCATCGTCGCCCCGATGGCCTCCCCCTGCAGCACGACCGACCCGCAGCGCTTCCTCCCCACCACGATGGCGGAATGCAAGGCGCGCGGCTGGACCGAGGTCGACGTCGTGTTCGTGAGCGGCGATGCCTACCTCGACCACCCCTCGTTCGCCGCGGCGCTGCTGGGCCGCGTGCTCGAGGCCGAAGGCTTCCGCATCGCGATCCTGCCGCAACCGGCCTGGCACGACGCGAGCGCGTTCCGCGAGTTCGGCCGCCCGCGCCTCTGCTTCGCGGTGAGCGCCGGCAACATGGACTCGATGATCAACCACTACACGGCGAACAAGAAGCGGCGCAACGACGACGCCTACTCGCCCGGTGGCAGGATCGAGCTGCGGCCCGACCGCGCGACGAACGTCTACGCGCAGCGCTGCCGCGAAGCGTTCCCGGGCACGCCCGTGATCGCGGGCGGCGTCGAAGCGTCGCTGCGCCGCGTCGCGCATTTCGACTACTGGTCGGAGACCGTGCGGCCGAGCATCCTCGTCACGAGCAAAGCGGACCTCGTCGGCTTCGGCATGGGCGAACGCGTGCTGCTGGAAATCTGCCGGCGCCTCGCCGAAGGCCGCCCGATCGCCGATTGCCGCGACTTGCGCGGCGTCGCCTACCTGCTCGGCAGCAAGGAGCCGCTGCCCGCGCACGAATGGCACGACGCCGCGTGCGACAACGAGGACGTCGAGCTGCCGGGCTTCGAGCGGATCAGGAGCGACAAGGTCGCGTTCGCGAACGCGACGCGCCTCTTGCATCACGAGACGAACCCGAAGAACGGCCGCCGCCTGCTGCAGCAGCACGGCGACCGTTGGCTCGTCGTCAACCCGCCAGCGCTCGCGCTCGACGAACGCGAGATGGACCGCATCTACGACCTGCCCTACACGCGCAAACCGCACCCGCGCTACCAGGAGCCGATCCCCGCGCACACGATGATCAAGGACTCGGTGACGACGATGCGCGGCTGCTTCGGCGGCTGCACGTTCTGTTCGATCACGATGCACCAGGGGCGCGCGATCCAGAGCCGCAGCGAGGCGTCGGTCGTGCGCGAGGTCGAACAGATGGCGGCGGACCCTTCGTTCAAGGGCCACGTCAGCGACGTCGGCGGGCCGACCGCGAACATGTACCAGATGCGCTGCACGAGGCCCGAGATCGAAGCGAAATGCCGGCGGCTGTCGTGCGTGCACCCGACGGTCTGCAAGCTGCTCGGCGTGGACCACGGTCCGACCAGGCAGCTGCTCGCGAAGGTGCGCGCCGTCCCGGGCGTGAAGACCGTTCGCGTCGCGAGCGGCATCCGCATGGATCTCGCGCGTCTCGACGACGCGTATCTCGAAGAAATGGCGCAGCACCACGTCGGCGGCCAGCTCAAGGTGGCGCCCGAACACACGAGCGAGAAGGTGTTGGCACTCATGAAGAAGCCGGCGACCTCGACGTTCGACGAGTTCGCCGAGAAGTTCGCGGCGGCCAGCGCGCGCGCCGGCAAGGAGCAGTACCTGGTTCCGTACTTCATCGCGTCGCACCCGGGCTCCGGCGTCGGCGAGATGATCGAGCTCGCGGTGTTCCTGAAACAGCGCGGCTACCGGCCGCGGCAGGTGCAGGACTTCATTCCCGCGCCGATGGACATCGCGACGTGCATGTACTGGACGGGCCTCGATCCGATCACCATGCAACCCGTCGAGACCGTGAAGAAGCTGAAGGACCGCGAAGTGCAGCGTGCGCTGATGCAGTACTTCAAGCCCGAGAACTGGTTCGTCGTGCATCGCGCGCTGCTCGACGCGGGCAGGAAGGACCTGATCGGCGACGGGCCGAGCTGTTTGATACCGGCGAACCCGCCGAAGGCCGCGCTGCAGGCGCGCCGCGACGAAGCG
>DASRJH010000095.1:0-10784 GCA_035649575.1 Planctomycetota bacterium | reverse complement strand
GGCGTCACTGCTTGTCGGCCTTCTTCACGTTGTCGTCGATCGCCTTGCGCACGAACTGCGCGAGTTCGCCGCCGATCCACTGCCCAAGGTCGTCGCGGGCGCCGGCATCGGCGCGGACGAGCGCGAGCCGCACGTCGCGTTCCGCATTCCTCCGCCGCCCGAAACTGTTCGGTAGGTTCCGGCGGGTCGGGACGGCGAAAGCGTGTTCGCGCGCCCGCAGCTCACTTCGCCGGCAACGGGTAGAGGCTCTGCAGCGACAGCACGGCCAATGCCGTCGCGTAGACGCGGCCGCCGTCGTCGCCCCACGGCCCCACGGGGTCCCACGAACCAGCTGCCGCGCCGTCCTGCTGCTGACCCGCGAGCAGCGCGGCGACCAGCTTCCCGTTCCACTGCGCGCGTTGCTTGCCGCCGAAGTGCCGGAGCGCTTCGCTGGCCAGGAACCAGTAACACTCGTCGACGGCGCCGGACTCGGGATCCCACTCGGGCGGCTTCGCGACCAGGCGGTCGGCGGCGGCGGCCAGCACGGGTACGTCGCGCTGCTGCTGGCCGAGAGCCAGGCGGCACAGCAGACCCGCGGCCGTCATCGCCTCGCCCTTCGCTCTGGGGAATCGCTGGACCTTGCCGAAGGGGCGCGAACTCCCGTCGCCGAGCTTCATGTAGCCCGCCCGGCCGGTCTGGTCGGTGACCGCGTCGAACCACACCGCCGCGCACTTCAGCGCCTTGTCGTCGATCTGGAGTCCGAGCTCGAGGCCGGCGAGCTCGGCGAGCACACACCAGGTCGTGACCGACGTGTCGTTGTCGTTGTCGCGCGGCTGATAGCGCCAGACTCCGAACGGATTGCGATGGTCCTCGAGATAGCCGAGCGCCGGCTTCGCCGCCTCGCGGGCCTTCGCGGAATCGGTCGCGGCGGCCACGGCGCAGAGGCCCAGCGTACCGATCGCGTGGCTGTAGATGAAGCTCGCCGACGCCGCCTGGCCGAGCAGGCCGTTCTTGTTCTGCTGATCCTTCAGCCAGTGCGCGGCCTTCAGCATCGCGAGCCGGTTGGGGTCGTCCTTCGTCGCGACGCCTTCGCGCGCCAGGGCGAGGACCGCGAGCCCTGTGTTGCCGACGTCGTTCACGGGACTGCCCGAACCGCTGCTCGGCTGACCCTTGTCGTGGCGCATGAAGCCCTCGGAATTCCAGCGGCCATCCACATCCTGGTGGTCGCGCAGCCACGCGAGTCCGCGTTCGATCGCCTGCGCCGCGGCTGGTTCGGTCTTGGCCAGCGTGGTGCGCGGCGACGCGGTGCGACCGATCGCCATCACGGCGCCCGGCGACAGACCCGACTTCGGCTCTTGTGACCCGCCCGCCTCCTGCGCGGTTGCGGCGGTGCAGAGCGCGAGCATCGTGGCGGCGGATCGGAGTACGCAACGCAGGAGGGTGGAGTGGGCCATGGGTGTCGGTCGGTACGATACCGATCACAAACGACGTGGGGGCTTGCCGACCGATGACCTGCGCGGCCCCCTTGCCGCGGTCCGTGCGCTGCGGACGATGGCTGGTGCTTCTCGGGTGGTCCGAGAGGTGGCTTCCCTTTCCCGCCGGAAGACTCCTGATGACGCGGTTCCCGCTGCGGGCCACGGTCCTCGTGGCGCTCGTGCTGCTCGGCTGGTGGGGCATCGCGCTCGCGAGCGCGTGTGCTGCGACACCGCAGCACTCGCCGGAACGTGCGGCACTGGCGGCCGCGAACGACACGGACACGACTGGCGCGGCGGCGGGTGGCATCGTGTTCGCGGGCCGTTGCATCGACGCTGCGACCGGCGCGCCGCTCGCGAACGTCGCCGCGGCTGCGTACTTCGACGTGGCGACCCGCGATCTGTGCGACAACGAGCTCGCCGCCGACACGACGGCGGCGCGCGTGGTGTCGGGACCCGACGGCGCGTTCCGGATTGCCTGCGAGCGCAGGCTGGGCGCGACGTACGACGTTCGCGTCGGCAACCGCGAGCACGTGCACCGGGTCCGGACGTTCGAGCCCTTCGCGGCGGACCACACGATCGAGCTCGGCGACGTGGCGCTCGCGCGCGGAGTACACGTGTCGCTGCTGGTCGTGGACCGACGCGGCGCTCCAGTCCCGGGCGTGCGGATCACCGCGGACGGCTCGTACGCGGTCGGTCGCAATGACGTGCTGATGCTGGACACGTACTATCCGTGGCGCAGCGATGCGCAAGGGGAGATCCACCTGCCATACTCGATGCTGCCCGGCCGCGTCGGCGTCGCGTGGTGGGGGTTCGACTATCTGCCGCAGGATCGGGGAGGTGCGACGCTCGAAGTTCCACGCGGCTCGGCAGAGCACCACGCTGTGCTCGTGTGGCCGGTCGAGGACCTCGCCGACGCGATCAGCGGCGAAGTCGTCGACGCGGCCGGCAATCCGGTGGCCGACGTCAGCATCGGCGCCGAGGGCGGCGGCACGCGCGGCAACGCGCGGACGCGCGCCGACGGCACGTTCCGCATGGTGCGCATCGGGCCGTACGACGCGAACGCTCGCGGCCCGGTCGAGCTCGGCCTGCCGCCGCCGACATGCGGCCTCGAGCTGGTCGACGCGCCGACGGCAGCCTGGGGGGATCGCGGCGTGCGGCTTGTCGTGCGGCCGGTCGCGACGCTGCGCGTGCGCGCGGTCGACACGGCGACCGGCGAGACCGTGAGCGACGTCGACGTCGCATGCGCGGCCCACCGCGACGACAGTGCCGCACCGCAGGTCGTGTGGTCGCGCTTCAGCCCGCTCGAGCGGCTGTCCGAGGGGACGGTCCGCCGCCGGCTCGCGCGGTGCCGGCACGACGTGCAGGTGTTCCCGCAAGGCGGGCACCTCGCGCCGAGCTTCAAGGTCGTCTGGGATCCGGCCGCCGGCGACGACCTCGTCGTGCCGCTGACGCCGCCGCGCGCGTGCACGGTGCGCGTCGTCACGATGGACGGCGAGCCGGTCGCTGGCACCGAGCTGTGGACGCTGCAGCCGATCGAAGCGGTGGACGGTGTGGCGGCGGCCGCGGGCTGGCGCGAAGTCGCGCTGCCGGTCGCCGACGAGCTGCGGCTCGATCCGACGACGCGTTGGGGACTCCACGGCATCGACGACGCGCCGCTCGGCACCGCACGCACCGGCGCCGACGGCCGCGCGCAGGTCCTCGTGCCGGCGAACGCGGACGTCGTCGTCGCGGCGCTCGGGCCGGGACACGTGCCGCTGGCGCTCGTGGGCCGCGCCGGCGGCGACGCGGAAGTCGAGATCCGCGTCGTGCGCGGTGCGAGCGTTCGCTTCGTGCTGACGCCGAAGGAGGTCGTGCAGCGGCTGCTGCCGTCGTCGCGGCACGCGCGCATCACCGCCGCCGGCGCGCGCGATCCGGGACCCTCCAGCGTCGCGCTGCGCATGCTGCGCATCGAGTCGGAACCGGATCCGCAGCGCCCGGAGGCGGAGATCGTGATCCCGATCTCGCCCGACGGCACGTGCGAGCATCGCGGACTGCGACCCGGCCGCTACGCGACGGCGCTCGCGGGCAACATCGAGTCGGGAGCGATGGACGGCATCGAAGTCTTTTGGCAGCCGGGACCGGTCAGCGTGCGCGACGGCGAGCGCAACGAGATCCGGATCGACGTGTCGCGCTGGGCCCTCGGGCGGCTGCAGTGTCAGGTGCTGTTGAACGGCAGGCCGTGGGCGTTCGGCATCGGCCATCTGTGGTCGATGGAGCTGGTCGACGAGCAGGCGAGCTCGGCGGGCTACCTGATCCACGTGCCGAAGCACAGGGCGGTCGTGCCGCTGCGGACGGACGGCGACGGACGGTTCGACGTCGAAGCAGTCCCCGGCGAGTACCAGCTGCATCTGCTCGACGTCATCAATGCGGCAGGCGGGGGGAACTGCTGCGCCGTCGAGCCCGTGCACGTCGTCGCGGGCGCGACGCGACAGCTGGTGCTCACGGCGCGCGACGTCACGGCGCGTGTGCGCGTCGTCGATGCGGCCGGCGCGCCGTCCCCGGGCCTCACCGTGACGACGGACTACACGACCGTGCCGCAGAACGGTGTCGAGTGGACGACCGACGCCGACGGCTGGTTCACGATGGTCCTCGCGCCGCCGGTGCCGTTCCACCTCGTCGTGAAGAACCCGGACGGGCCGGCGCGAGCCGGGCGGCGCACGACGAGCTCCGGTGATGCGGTGCTGGGACCGTTTCAGATCCCGCCGACCGGCGACACGGCCGAGTTCCGTGCGGTGCTGCCCGAAGGCTGGCGCTGACGGAAAGCGCTATCTTTGTGAGTCGGAAAGCGCCGGCATGTTGTCCTGCGTCACGATGAACGAACCGCCCGAACTGGTCGATGCGCTGCGCCACGAGCCGGCGCTGCGGCGTCTCGCGTGGGCGCTGCACCTCGGGGCCGCCGACGCCGACGACGCGGTGCAGCATGCGTTGACGCAGGCCGCGCTCGGCAAGCGCCCGGTGGACATGCCGCTCGCGACGTTCCTGCGCGCGACGCTGCGCTACCACGCGTTCAACCTGGTGAAGCTGGCGCGGCGGCGGCGCCGGCGCGAAGCCGCGGTCGCGAGGAACGAGCCGGTGCCGTCGACAGCGACGATCGTCGCGCGCGACCTGTTGCGCCGGCGCGTGGCCGACGCGGTGTTGGCGCTCGACGATCCGTATCGCACGACCGTGTGGCTGCGTTGGTTCGAAGGGCTCGACGTCGCCGGCGTCGCCGAGCGGATGAAGGTGCCGGCCAACACGGTGCGCACGCGGCTGCAGCGAGCGCACGCGCGCTTGAAGCAGCAGCTCGATCGCGACCACGGCGATCGCGAGTGGGGCCTGCTCGCGGCGCCGATCGCGTTGCTCGGCGCTGCTGCGAACGCGACCACCGTGTACGCCGTGGCGCTCGCCGGCGCGGCGGCCGTGCTGCTGGCGGGGCTCGTGGTCGCGGGTGTCGTGGTGGCCGCGCCGGCGGACGACGTCGCGCCGATGCCGGCGGTCGCCGCCGCGGAGCCAGTGCCGCCTGCGCTCGTTCCCGTGGTCGCGCCGCTGCCGCCGCGGCCGATTGCGACCGCGCCGCTCGCTCGGCCGGAGCAAGCTGTCGTCGAGGTCGTCGACGCGAACGGAAAACCA
This sequence comes from Planctomycetota bacterium, assembly GCA_035649575.1. Classification (GTDB taxonomy): domain Bacteria; phylum Planctomycetota; class UBA1135; order UBA1135; family UBA2386; genus DASVAL01. The sequence continues at coordinate 5,682 of DASRJH010000095.1, read as the reverse complement.
GCAGCGAACCTGCCGGTGTGGTGGTGGCGCGACGACGACCGCCCGAGGTGGACCGAACCGCCATCGGGACGATCGCGTCCCGGCGAAGCCCTCGAGACCGCCGGCGAGCCGCTGCCCGAACCGACGCCGCTGCACACCGATGCCTCAGGTCGCGTGGCGTTGCCGTCCCCTCGGCCCGCGGCGATGACGGTCGAGGTCGCGAGCGGCCTGTGGTTCTCGGTGAGCCGGCCGCAGTCGCGGGTCGTGTTGCCCGCGACCAGCGAAGTGCGGGCGTTGCTCGTCGGAGCGCCGCCCGGAACGGCGTGGGAGGGCACCTGTCGCTTCGCAGAGCCGCACGGGCGCGAGTGGCGGAGCCTCGCCGGCGTCTGCCTCGCGACGTCGACCACAAGCGGCCCGGGCGTCATCCGCTTCGAAGGCAAGCGGTTCGTCGCGCGATGCGGCGAGACCGTGCCGGTCGTCGTGCCGGAGCATCGCAAGTGGTTCTGGCAGTTCGACGTCAGCTGCTACGGCTTCGAGATCGCGACCCAGAACCCGCCGCGGCAGGCTCCCTTCGACGCCGAGTTCCGCGTTGGCCGCAAGCTGCCGCGCGTGATCGTCGCGGTGCTCGAACCGGGAGGGAACCTGACCGCGCAGCCGGGCACGGTGCGCTTGCGCGCCGACGGTCACGTGCAGCGGCGGCCACTCGTCGACGGCCTCGCCGTGTTCGCCGTGCCGCAACCGCTCGGGCCGAAGCCCGACCTGCGGGTGCTGCTCGCCGACGGCCGCGGGGCCACGGCGGTCACCGACCGCGGCGGCCGCGCTGCGGGACGGCAGCTCTCGGTGCAGATCGTCGACACGCGGGCACCGGTGTGCATCCGGCTGCGCGACGTGCGGCCAAGCGAGGTCTGGCGCGTGCTCTTGTCGGGGCGAAAGGGTTGGTCGCGCGTCGACTCGGTCACCGACGAGCTCGCGGTCGGCGCCGACGTGGTCTACGGCCTGCACGAGGGTTGCTTGTGGATCGCCGGCGTCACGGAGGCGCGGCAGTGGCAGGTCGCCATCGTCGCGCAGAACGGCAGAGTCGCGCTGGTGACGACGTCGTTGTTCGGCGACGGCGAAGCGTGGTGGTTGCCGTCGGCGCCGCCCGTCGACGTGCCGCTCGCCGCGCTGTTCCGCGAATGCGGCAGGCGCCCTCCGCTGCGCGCCGAACTCGCGATCGGCTTGCCGGCCGACGACGGTGGCACCTCGTTCCAAGTGCTCTGGTCGCACGATCAGCTCGCCGACGGCGGGAGCCCGCCGGTGTGGCGGTCGATGACGCTGTCGCCGGCACTGCCGTTGCGGTTGCGCGTGCTCGCCGGGTCTCACGGCGATGCAGCAGTCGTGCTCGAACGCTCGACGCTGCGTTGACGCGAGGGTCAATGCGTCGGGTCGTTCCGCTGGGTCAGTTCGCTGGCGCGATGCAGGTGATCACCCGCGTCGATCAGAGACCGCGCCGGGGCAGAGTCCGGGCTTTCGTTCGGCAGGCGAACCATGCGACTGATGCCATCGGGTCCCATCGCGCTGCTCGGGGCACCCCGCGTGCAGCGCCTGCAAGCCCTCGTCAGGCGGATCGAGTTCCGTCTGTTCGGCCCGCGCTTCGAGGTCTGGCGCGAATGGCGCAATCGGCGCGCGATCGACCGGCTCCGGCGACGCACGCTCGTCATCACGCCGATGGAAGCCGCCATACGCATCCTGCACCTGCAGCGTCTGCTGCCGGAGCCGCTCATAGCACTCGACTTGTTTGGCAAGATGGGCGTCATGAAGACGCTCGAGTACGCGCCGTTCGCGCAGTCGATCGAGTTCTACGAGGTCTACGGACCGTTCGCCGCGTACGCGCGCCGCATCCTGCCCGCCGACCGGGTCACCGTCCGCGTCGCCGACTCCATCGCCGCGGTCCGCAACGGCACGACGCTGCGCAGCGACTACTCGTTCGTCGTGATGGACAACCCCGTGGACGTGTATGGCGACGGCTACTGCGAGAACTTCGACCTCTTTCCGGCGATCCTCGACCGGCTGGCGCCACGCAGTGCGCTGGTGTTCAACGCGGCGCTCGACGACTGGGTGCGCGCCACGACCAGTGACCACGACGCGCATTTCCGCCGCCGCCGCGCGTTCTTCGGCGCGACGGCCAACGAGGCGAATCCGGCGAACGACCTCTCTGCCGTGATGGCTGGCTACGAGCGTGCGGTGCCCGCGGACCGCTTCGAGATCCTCGACCTGTTCCCGGTCCCGCATGCCGGCAAGATGATGTTCCTCGTCATGGCACTCGCGCGCCGCTGAACTCGCGCTCGGGTGGTCCGAGAGGTAGCTTGCTGCTCACACCCGCCCATGCCGATGAAGCCGTCACCGTTCGCCGTTCTCGCCGCCGCTTTCGTGATCCTGACCAGCGTTCGCGCGCAGACGCCGTCCGTCGAGGACGTCGCACGAACGGCGCACAAGCTCGCGCAGCAGCTCGGCGAGCTCGCCGACGCCGATGACAAGAAGGCGCTCGAGGCGAAGAAGAAGGAGCTCGTCGAGTTCGTCACGCTGTGCGTGAAGGGAGAAGGCTTCACCGAGCGGCACTTCGTGGAGGCGGGAAGCCCGTTGCTCGAAGGCGAACGGCAAGCGGCGCTCGCGATCTCCGAGGCCGGCGTCGCGAGATTCCCGCAGTCGCGCTTCCTGCACGATCACATCGGATACGCGCGCACCGGCCTCGCGAACGCGGAGCCGCCGTCCGCGGCGCGTGTCGCCGGCCTGCGCTCCGCGGAGGCTGCGTTCCGCAAGGCGCTGGAGTGCACGCCCGACACGTGGCACGCGCACGTCGGGCTGTATCAGGTGCTCGAGCACCTCGGCTATTGCGACGAGGCGCTGCGCGAGCTCGACACGGCGCTGAAGCACGCCGAGGCCGGCGCGACGCTGGGTGTGATCTGGCTGCGCCGCGCGGGGCTGCTGATGCGCAGCGAGAGGGCGAAGGACGCGCTCGCGGTGCTGAAGGCGGTCGCGCCGGCAGACGACGAGAAGGTCGACTTGCAGATCATGGTGCTGCGGGCGACCGCGCTGGCCGGCGACGCCGCCGCGACGCAGGCGGCTGCGAATGCGCTGCGCACGCTCGAGTCGTCGCCGCGCACGCTCGTCGAGGCCGCCGACGCGCTCGCATACGCGGGCAAGAAGGACGACGCGTTGAAGCTGCTCGCGCAACGGCCGAAGCGCGGCAAGTTCGAGTCCGATGAGGAACGCGAGGCGCAGCTGTACTCGCAGTCCGCCGAAGCGATGGAGGCGTTCCTGAAGGCGACGGACTTCTCGCCCGGCAGTCCGCTGCGCGCGGCGTTGACGAAGGCGCTCGACCACCACTTCGTCGTGATGGGCGCCGGCGGCAAGCAGGACGATCTCGCGGGCTCGCCGTTGATGATGACCAAGCTGCTCGGCGGTTCCAGCATGCCCGAGGAGCCGATCAAGGACTGGGGCAATCACGTGCTGTTCGTGCTCAGCATGCGTGCTTTGCCGGCGCACAAACCGACGCCGGCCGAGAAACAGCTCGTCGACATGATGAAGAAGGACCGCTGGCCGACGGCAGACGACATCCCCGGCCGCCTGCTCGCGCTGCGCGCTGCGGTCGGCGAGCCGGATCATGCCGGCGCGCTGACCGCACTTCGCGCTGTGGAGAAGCTCGACCCCAAGACGCCGCCGACGCCCGCGAAGAAGTGACGCGCGCGCGATGTCCTTGGACTTCCTGCAGAACCTGCTGCAAGAAAGACGGCGCCGTTCCGCTGTCTCGACTTCTCGGTCGCGAACGTGCGCGACGAGAACTACCCGCTCGCGATTCCAGATTCTCCTGACGCCGTTCTCGGTCGCAGAAGAGGAGAGATCCGGGCGCACTACTTCGTGTCCCACCCCGCCGGCAGGCGCAGCTCGACGATCGTCGGCTTGCCGGTCACGACCGTCGCCGTTCCGAGCTCCACGGAGTCGGGCTGCGCCCGCTGCGAGCCTGGCGCGAGCTTCAGCACCGAGAACGTCAGCGGCACCGCGTTGACCTCTGCGCCGGTCGTTCCCTCGGCGTCCGTCGGCGGCAGCCAGATCCTGCTCCCGCTGGAGGTCGTCGCGCAGATGCGCAGCTTCGGAACCACCACGCCGGCTTCGTCGCGCACGACCACCTTCAGCTCGCCGGTCCACACGTGGAACGGCTGCTCCGTCGTTTCGCCGACGAGGACGGTAGCGCGCTCGATCGACCTCCAGGAGACGGATTCGCCAGTGCGGTCGCGCCCGTAGAGCAGCGCGAGATACGCCCCGGCCCCGACCTGCACCTCGAAGCGGCCAGCGGCATCCGTCGTCGTGTTCACGTGTGCGAACGGGCCCGCCGCGCCGCCGATCTGGAAGTTCGCGCCCTGCACCGGCGCGCCGTTCTTGTGCAGCGTGCCCCGCAGCGTGCCGGTCAGCAGGTAGCCGATGTCCGGATCGAGCCGCGTCGACTCGCCGCGGCGCAGCGTGACCTCGCCGAGCCTCAGACCGTTGCCGGCCTCCAGCTCGACCCTCCACTCGCCGGGCTCGAGGCCCGCGTAGTCGAACGATCCGTCGGTGGCGATCGGGAGCCCCCGCTCGAACCAGATCGGCAGCCGGCGATAGTTGGGGGCGCCGCTCACGAGGCGTAGCTCCATCCGATGCTCCGCGCTGAGCCGCTGCAGCGTCTCGAACGCCGCGGCCGGTCGCAATGTGCCGAACAGCCGCGCGCCCTGCTCGACGGTGATCACGAGCGGCGTCACGTCGTCGAGCAGCACACCCCCGCGATGCACCGGCACGTGCTCCGGACCACGCACGCGGACGCCGAGCGGTTGCCCCCGCGGGCCGGTCACGACGAGCGAACCGTCGGCGCCGGTCGCGCCCTCCATCAACAACAGCGCGCGGCTCATCCGCACGCTCGACCACGGGCCGAACAGGCGATCCAGCGGACTGACGTAGGTCTCGTCGCCGAACGGTCCCTCGACCTGCAGACACAACTGCACGCGCGCGCCGGCGACCGGCTCGTTCTTCGCGTCGACGACGCGGATCGTGCGTCGCGCGTCCGCGTGCGCCGTGATGTCGACGCGCAGCGTGTCGTTCGACGTCTTCTCGATCGGCATCGCGACGCTCGCGCGCTGCAACGCGGTCGGGAACTCGACGAGCAGCGACCAGCTGCCGGGATGGATGCCGGGAACGGCCGCGAAGCCCGACGGGTAAGGGCCACGACTGCGTACATCGGCGTCGGTCGAGGAATTGCGGTTCGGATCCCACTTGATCGCGCGGACCGTGAAGTCCGTGATCGCCGTGCCGTCCTCGTCGCGCACATACACCGCGAGCCCGCCCGCGTCGCGCATCGTCAGCACGACGTCCGTGCTGCCCCACGTGTAGGTTCGTTCCGAACGCGCCGGCTCGAACTCTGGATGCGCTCCGTGCAGGAAGACGCTGCCGCCCGGATCGGCGACGCGCTTCTTCATCGTGAACGTCCCGTCGTGCCGAGTACCCGTCGAAGCCACGTGTCCGGTCTTGGGGTCGCGCGCTTCGAGCGACACGTCGCGGATCGGCTGTCCTCTCTCGTCGACGACGCGGCCGGTGATCGTCGGCCCGGCGCCGAGATTCACCTGCACGGACGCGTTGGCAACCGGGTTGCCCGCGTCGTCGACGACGCGCCCCTGTACGCGCACGCCGGGCACCATG
>DASRJH010000094.1:0-22172 GCA_035649575.1 Planctomycetota bacterium | reverse complement strand
GATGCACGGGGGCTGCTGCGCCACGGCGCAGGATGCCAGACCGAGCCACAGGATGGCGGCGGACAACGGACGCATCGCAGACAGCGTGATCATGCGCCGCGGATCGTAGCCCGCCCGCTAGTAGAGCAGCGTTGCCAGACGGCGGCGGATGCCATCGAGTTCTTCTCGTTCCTCCCCCACCAGCAGGAAGCAGAGCAGCATCGCCTTGCGCGCGAGCCCTTCGCGAAATCCCTTGTCGGCAGCGACCGACTCGAGGATGTGGTCCATCGCGCCGTGCGGATTGCCTTGCAGCAGTTGGGCCCGTGCAGTGGCGAGCCGGGCCTCGGCAGGCGTTCCTTTCGGGCTCAATGTCGCGTCGAGCCATTCGAGTCCCGAGCGAAGTCGCTGCGCCTGATCGAAACTCGCGTCCTCTTCGGGGAAGCCCTCCAACTCGGCACGGGCCGCCACGGCATCGCCCCTGCCGGCGGCCCGCAGCGCGCGCTGCAGGCGACCGGCCGGACTCTGAGGGTCCACCGCAGGAGGCTCGTCCGCCTCTTGCTCCGTCACCGGCTCGATGCCGTTGCGCCGCAGGAAGTTCTTCACTTCGGCCGCCGGCAGCGCGCCCTGGAAGCCATCGACCGGGCGGCCCCCAGCGACGAGGACACAGAAGGGAATGCCCTGCACGCCGAACGCCTGGGCAAGCTCCGCCTCCCGATCGGCGTCGACCTTACCGAGGTGGAAAGCGCCGTGATACTGCTCCGCGAGCTTCTCGAGCACGGGTCCTAGAGTCCGGCACGGTCCACACCAGGCTGCCCAGAAGTCGAGCAGCACAGGGGTCTTCATCGATCGTTCGACGACGTCTTTCTGGAACGCGGCAGCCGAGATGTTGCTGACGAAGCTGGCGGGCATGCAGGCTCTGTAGAAGTCGGGCATCGCCCCGTCAATGACGGCTATCGTTACGCGGCCGACACGAAACTGCGCGCCTGGCCAGCCATCGAGACCCGCTTCGCCCAACGGCATGGTTGTTGATCCGGTGGCGCACCGGCCCGAGGCATCGCAATTCCAGGGATGGAATGCGTGAGCGAGAGGCGACCGTCGCCTCGGGCCGGCATTTTACTTTCTGTTCCTCGGTGCCTTGCACCGAACCGGCCATCGCACCGCCCCGCGTCTCTTCGTGTGCCATCTGCGCGGGCGCATTGGGCTACCTGCTGAAGGACACGCCGCCCGCGCGCCTCGTTGCCGGGATCGGGGAACTGCTCGCCGGCGGCGCGCCGATGTCGCCGTCGGCCAGAAGCAGGAATGGCGAGGTTGGTCTGCTCAGGCATTCGCGACGAGCCTCACCATTCCCCGTGGTCCTGGCTCGATGTTAGCCCGAAGACCTACCGTCTCGAACGTTTGGCGCACTCCCTCCTGCGCGAGGCGGAGCTTGCGATAGCTGCTGACTCGCGTGGTCCACGCGCCGGACGTGCGCTCATGCAGCACATCATGCACTTTGACGAAGCCGTCGCACTCCTCGAGGAAGCATGTGAGGATGCGATTCTCGTCCGCCCGAACGGGTAATGAATCGCGCGTCACCGGAGGGCAACCGCGCGTAGTCGCGGAACGTCGCGACAAATCGACCCGTGGGCGCAAGGCGAGCCGCGACCAAGCGGCTCAATGCGTGGACGGCATCGAGCGACTCCAGGTGTGTGAGCGTGTCACCCATGCAGAGGATCAGATCAGCGCGCTCGTCGGTCGCAAGGTAATCGGTGAAGTGCAGCAGGTCGTCACAATGCGCGTCGACTGCAAGGCTCTCGACGAACTCGGAGAGTTGGCGCAGGAGCGCGGGCGAGGAATCGATCGCCAAGACCCTCCAACCGGCGCGGGCCAATGGGACCGTGTGCATCCCGAAGCCAGCACCAAGATCGATCGCGAATCGACCCGGGCGAAGAACGGGAGCCAGCTCGGATTGCCCCGCTGTGAACGCCGCGTCTGCGCCACCGACCATCCATGAGTAGATCGGCGCCAGCAGCCTCTCGTAATGCTCGGTGACGGAAGACATCCGGCTATCGATCGCTACCCCATGGTCCACGACCCCAGGTGTCGTCGGGGTTGCACGACTTCGCGTGTCCGTTGGGGTTGGCAGACATCACGTGTCCGTCGTCGTCCGATGAGTAGCGGCTACCTACTCTAACCGGGTCCCTTTCGATAGCAACCGACATACGCGTTCGCCAGGAAACCAGGAGCACGGTTCTCGATCCTGCAATTGATGGCGTGCGCGATCGCCGGGAACAACCGCGAGAAGGGATACACTACCAGCTTGAAGTCGTAGAAGGCACAGCCCACTTGCACGAAGCCCCGCGCCGCCATCGAATCGTCCAACTTCCGCGGCGGGAGTTCGTGGTGGATGATACGGTTTGATTCAGGCGTCTTCGCGCCGAAGATCCGTTTGAACCACTGATATGTCGTCGTGAGGGCTTGCGAGTTCCTCATGATGAAGCGGTTCAACGATTGCCGATTCGGGATGGTCAGGATCGCGATTCCACCGGGTTTCAGCAACCGCGCGAACTCGTCGAACGTCGGATTCATGTCGTCGAGATACTCGAGAAGGCCCATTCCCAGCAGGATTTCGAACTGCGAGTCGGGATAAGGCACGCTATCGCAGGTGCCAACTTCCAGGTGGATGCGTTTGCTGTACGGCTTGCCGCCGAACTCCTTGCTGATACTGTCTAGCATCGACTGAGCGACATCCACCCCGTGATAGATGAGCCCCCGATTGCAGAGGAACTCGACCATCGGACCCGTGCCGCAACCGATGTCCAGCACACTCTGACCTTCTCGTATATGACGCTCGAGTAACTCCTCGACTCGCGCCCGCCGAGCGATAAAATCGTGGGTAAGCTGTGTGTTTTGGTCGGTGTAGAACTGCGCATAGGAGCCGTCGCTGCCCATGCGCGAGAAATGTTCTTTGACGATCCGTTCCTGGGTCATGCTGTGATCCGACTCTCTCAGGTGGGAATGCGCCTTTTCAGCCACGCGGAGAGACCTACGGTAGCCTCCATGAACATCGCGCGGGTTTGGTCCCGGGAGACGCCGACCCTCGGTAGCGCGAAGGGGTCGCCGTCGGGTGGTGTGAGGTCGTGCTTCACCCCCATGGCACCGAGCATCCCTGTTGCGATGACCCGATCGCGTACCCGATCGTCATAGTCACCGTGGGGGTAGCAGAAAACCAGTGTCTCGATTGGAACGTGCAGTCGATCCGAAATCAGCTTGGCCGACGCATCGATTTCGAGTTGGAGGCTCCGCGAGGGGACCTTCGTCAGGTGCGGATGCGAATACGAATGCACGCCGAAATCGAAGCCTTGCTCTCTGAGCCGCTCGACCTCTCGCCAACCCATGAGTCGATAGCGTTTCCTCGCCGCGTGCTCGAGCTCACCGGCCTGCCCGACGAGCTCGGCTACCAGCCTCTCCCGTGCCTCGAGATCCACGTCGCCAAGTCGGTGCTTTACCGCCCTGATCGCAGTCTCGCGTTCGCCATCGAGATGATAGTCCTCTGCGCCAATAGTGATCTTGGAGACCGAGGTGTTCAGAAGATGTGCCTCGACTTTGTCGTACCAGGTCATTTCGTCCTTGTCCACCAGTCCCGCTATGAGGAATACGGTTGCGGGCAGGTTGTACGCATGAAGAATCGGGGCCGCACTCTCGAACACGCTAAGATACCCGTCATCGAACGTGATGGCGGCCAGCCCGGTTACAGGTTTGCGGTTTCGTATCCGCTCCACTATCGTCGAAAGTCTGACGACTTCGTAGTGGTTCTTCAAGAACCACACCTGCCACCTGAATGATCCGGTGTCCACCTGATTGACGTTCGTGAGCAATCCGCGGTCGCCGCAAGTGTCGATCACGCTGTGATACATGAGAACCAAGGCGGAATCGCGACGGATGCGGCGAAGCAGAGCGAACCCACCTAGCATACCGAGCAGTGGGAGGCCGACCGCCCGGTAAGCATGCTTCGCGATTTCGGCGACTTTTCTCGACATTCTCAGGTCACGCCTCGGAGGGTTATCGCAGTTCACTTATCAGGCTGTTTGTTCGGGGGGCGACCGCGCATGCTATGCACGGGGGCTCTCGCTCGCAACGCCCGTCGGGTGAATGACGGGAAGTTCCTTCACAAAGCGCCCATGGGGTGCTTTCGCGATGATTCAGAGGCATCGCGAGCCCAGCCCTACATCCATGACCGCGCTCGCGACTTGCGGGCACCGACTGGTTCGATCATTTGTTGGCGGGATTGCGCCGGATAGGGAGGCGGAGCTTGGGCATCGGGTTCCTTGTCCCCAAGGATTTAGGCGTCCGCGCAATCGGGCTAACATCATTGGCACGATTCAAGCGACGTGTTTGGCCAGGTCGGGCGGAAAGGAGTACCACAATCGGTGGCACCAAGAATGGGTTGCCGGATCTGTAATACTGTTAATGACTGAGCGTCGGCGAGAGCTTCATCCCACAGCACCTGTGCGTGGCGCGCCCGAACCGCTGCCCGCTCACTTTCCGTTCGAGGGGCCGGGCCGGGACGACGGTACCGCGTCAACCAGGACGTCTTGCACGGCAATCCGACCGAGACCTTGATGCAGGCTGAGGGCCCTTCGTCGTTGAGGGGAACCTGCTCGCGAATCCGTTTGGCGACGGCCTCTCGATCCAGCCGCACAACGACGTTCGGCGACGGGTCGTGGTCCTCGGCAACTTCGTGACGGCAAGCGGCCTTTGGGAGCGCCTGGTTGGCGCGGCCCCGGGCGATCTGCAGGGCGTCAGGAACGACGGGCACTTGGTGTTGGTGGGCGCGCGCCCGCCCCGCCCGCACTTAGCGGTTCATGATCCGATCGGCCGGCCTCGACGAGATGCTCGCGAAGTGCGAACGCGCGGCCCCTGGTGGCCGCGCCGCGGTAGGATCATCGCTATGCGCGCCGTTGCCGTGGTGCTGATGCTCGTCACAGCCGATGCCGTGCTGGCCCAAGGCGAGTTCGTCCGGTTGCGGCGCAAGATCCGGTCCTGAGCGATCGCGCAGATGGTACGCACCATGGCGAATCGTTTGCCTTTGCTGACGAGAATCGAAGGATGCGCGATGAGCCTTCCGCTCCTGAATCGTGCGGTCATCAAATTCCATCAGCAGCGCAAGAAGCTGCACGTCTGGCGAGCACGCCGGAAGAATGCGGACTGCTCCAGCGACCTCGGCAACTTCGAGCGGAAGGTGTTTTCTCAGTCCGGCGAGGACGGCATTATTGAGGAGATTTTCAACCGTGTCGGGGAAGGGACAAAGTTCGCCGTCGAGTTCGGAATTGAAACTGGCATCGAGTGCAACAGCCGGAACCTCATCGAGAACCGCGGCTGGTCCGCCGTCCTCATGGACGGTTCGCCCGAGAATATTGCTGCTGCTCGCAGGCTTTACAGTGGTAAACCGGTTCAAGCGATCGACCGCTTCATAACTGTTGAGAACATCATCGACCTTTTCGCTTCGGCTGGCGTACCCACCGCTCTTGATTTGTTGTCGATTGACGTTGACGGGAACGACTACTGGCTGATGGCGGAGATCCTCAAAGGGTACGCGCCTCGCGTTATCGTGGTCGAGTACAATGCGCGCTGGGTTCCGCCTCGCGAATGGGTCGTGCCCTACGACCCCAATTTCGTCTGGGACTGGTCCGTGTATTTTGGCGCGTCGCTGCAGTCCTTGGCGAACTTGGCGGAGCGACACAGTTACCGACTGGTCGCTTGCTCCAACCTGGGCGTCAACGCCTTCTTCGTTCGCTCCGATCTTGCTGACAGGTTTCCCACGGCTCACCGCGGAACGTCGTACCATTACCGTGCCCCACTCTATTCCAGAGGGTTCGGTCATCCGGTCAGACCGCCGGCCCGATTCTGAGGGTCCTACGTCGTCTGGTGCGCAACACCGCACCGCGCAGCGAAGCCGACCAGCAACCCGCAGCTGCGCATCAGCAAGGCCTGCGATCCACGCTTACGTCGACTGCAGGTGCAGGGAGCGGGGCGGATCATCGGACCGCTCGGTGCCGACTGCGAGAACGGCTCGGGCGCACGGCCTGGTTCAGTCGATTCCGGTCCAGCTGGCGGCGCCCCGTGCCCGGGCGAGATCCTCGAGCTGGTGGGCTCGCCCAATCAGCGGATTGAGCGGGCATCCGCGCGCCCGCAGAAGGAGGTTGCTGTAGGCTCAGCACTCGCGGCGCCCGTTGCGCCGCCGGAACACAATGCGCCACTCCGTCGTGCTGCTCACTTCGCTCGCCGTCGCCCAAACGCACCCCGCGCCCCCCGAGCCGACTGACCTCGAGCAGCTGGCGCGCCGCGTCGATACTGCCCACCGACCGAGGGGCCCCGTGCCCCCCGTGACCGCACTTCAGTGCAGCCTCACGATCCACATGCTGGACGCCAAGGCCGCGCAGGGCGGGCAAGTCGACCTCGCGGTCCAGTTCCTCGAGTGGCAGCGTCCCGACAAGCAGGTCCGACCGCTGATCCGCTACCGCGTGATCCAGGCTGGCAACCCGATCGTGCGCGGCCGCGACCAATACGGGTACTGGCACCTGTTCCAGGGTGAGCCGAAGGATCTCAGCGGCGAGTTCGCGGAAGACCTCAAGGCGGCCGAGCGCGACACCAACCTCGCGCGCCAGCTGATCCGATTCACCGATCCGGGCACGGTGATCCGCTCGCTGAAGAACCCGGGGCCCGTGCGCGACGAGATCCTCACGCTCGATCGCATCACGAAAGTGCCCTGCTGGGTCGTCGAGGGTGATCTGCCGGCGTTCCCGCTGCTGCAGCAAGCCGGCGCTGACGCTCCGGTGCGCCTCGAGATCTTCGTCCGCAAGGACAAGGAAACGCTGGTCGCGGTCGAAGCCTGTCCGCTCGTGGACGGCAAGAAGGACCCGACGCGCGGCGAACGTGTGCACCTGCTCGACTTCCGCGAGCGCAACGACCTGCTCGTTCCGCACGAGCTCGTGCACCTGTTCCGCACTGCCGACGGCCAGCTCGAGCTCAAGACGAAGGTCACGCTGATCGACTTGAATCTGCGCCCGCCTCTCAGCGTCGGCGATTTCGATCGCAAGAAGTGAACCCGCTGCCGCTCAACAGCGGCGACGGAAGTAGCGTTCGAGTTCCGCGGTGCCGAAGGTCAAGACCGTCGGACGGCCATGCGGACAGTTGTGCGGATGCTCGAGCGTGCTGGCCTCCTGCAGCATCGCCCGGATCTCGACGTCGGTGAGGCGATCGCCGCTCATCACGGCGGCGCGGCACGCCATCGAGTGGAAGCGCTCCGCGATCTGCCCGCGCACCGCGGCGCGCCCGTCCTCCGACTCACCCGCCAGAACGGCGCGCAGCAGCTTTGCGGGGTCGACCTTGCCGAGAACGGTAGGCAGACCCTGCACTGCCACCGAGGAGGGACCAAACACATCGACGAGCAGGCCCTCGGCAGCGAGCTCTTCGCGCGCCGATTGCAGCCAGGCCTGCTCGGTCGGCGACACGTCGACGACCGCCGGAACGAGCAATCGCTGCACTTTCACGGCGCGCGCCTCGTGCTGTGCCCGCAGGCGTTCGTAGACCACGCGCTCGTGCAGGGCGTGCTGGTCGACCACGAGCAGGCCGTCGGGCCCTTCGAGCAGCAGGTAGAGATCGAGCACCTGCAGGAACCGGCCCGACACGCGTTGGAACGGATTCGGCCGTGCGGGCGAAACAGCGCGTGCAGTGGCGGGCGCGAAAGCGCGGCCCGGCGGCGAGGGCTCGCGCACCTCGGGCATGGCGCACGGAGGCGACGCGAATTCCGGCGCGGCATCGGCGCCGCCGAACAGGTTCGGCGGCAGGTCCGGGAAGCCCGAGCGTGCCCGCGGCAGGCCCGCGTCGATGACGACGCCGCCGCTGCTCGCACCCAGCAGGCCGCGCCCCTGCAGCGCGGAACGCACAGCCTCGTGCAGGCAGCCCGCGACCTTGCGTGCTTCGACGAACTTCACTTCGGCCTTGCGTGGATGCACGTTCACGTCGACCCCTGCAGCCGGCAACGTCACCTGCAGCACGTAGACCGGGAAGCGCCCACCCATCAGATAGTCGCGGAAGGCCTGACGCACGGCGTGCAGAGCACTCGTTTCGCGCGCGAGCCGTCCATTCACGTAGGTGAGCTCGAGCCTGCTGTCGCGTCGCGCCAGATCGGGTTCACCAACGAGGCCCTCGACCGACACGCCGCCGAACGTGCGCGAGACGGGCAAGAGCCCACGACCGAGCTCTTCGCCGAAGCACCGCTGGAAGCGCATCGCGAGCGATTGACCGGTCGGCAGCCGCAGCAGCTCGCGACCGTCGGCGACGAGCGTGAAGTCGACGTCGAGCCGCGCGAGCGCGAGCTCTGCTACGAGCTCCTGGATACGCGCGCGTTCGGCGTGGGCCGACTTCAAGAACCGGCGGCGCGCCGGCAGGTTGAAGAACAGGTCGCGCACTTCGACGCGCGTTCCCTGCGGGCAGCCACACGGCGCGGGCGGTGTCTCCACGCCGCCGTCGCAGCGCACCTCCCATCCCTCGCCGGCGCCGGCGCGCCGGCTCTGGATGCTCGCGCGGGACACGGCGCCGATCGAAGCGAGCGCCTCGCCGCGGAACCCGAGACTGCCGATGTGGTCGAGGTCCTCGACGGCGGACAACTTGCTGGTCGCGTGGCTCGCGAACGCGAGCGGCAGGTCTTCTTTCGCAAACCCTTCGCCGTCGTCGACGATCAGGATCTGTTCGGCACCGCCACCGCGGATCTCGATCCGGATGCGTTGTGCACCCGCGTCGAGCGAGTTCTCGACGAGCTCCTTCACGACCGAACCAGGCCGCTCCACGACCTCGCCAGCGGCGATCTGGTTGACGACGGCTGGTGGCAGCTTCTTGATCACAGGTCCAGGTCCGCGGCCGTGGGAATCGGCACGCCATCGAACCACTGCGCGAGGAAGCGTTCGAGCAGCACTTCGGGCTCTTCGGCAGTGAGTCGACTCATGCGCTGGCAGTGGTGCACGGCGAGAAGCCCTCGCTGCAGTCGCTTCACGTCGTTGCGTTGCACCTGCTCGACGAAGCGTTCGACGAACTGCCGCACACCGACGCGGCCCGGCACGTCGCGCAGCGACACGCCGGAGTCGTGCAACAGGCGCGCCTCGTAGACCGTCGCGAGCGACTGGTAGAGCCAGCTCGTGGTGAAGGGCAAGCGCCCACCGGGGTCCATGGACCCACCGTCTTTCTTGCGCACGCCGTGATCGAACATCGCGCGAACCGATCGCAGCGCACGCCGCTTGTCCTGGGCCAATACTGCCTCCGCGAGCTCGAACGGTGTCGACTCGAAGCTGCAGGTGATCTTGCCGCGCAGGTCCGAGGGCTCGAGCGGCGCGCGCTTGCCGTCGGCCGGGAACTGGTCGCGCAACCGCTCGAGCTCGGCCACGAGCTCGGGCAGCACCTTGCCGACCTGGGCCACGAGCAGCCAGGCAGCTGCGGGCGTCAGCGGAACCCCCAGCCGCAAAGCACGGGCCACGACCCACCGCGCGAGCTCGCCCTCGAGCGGACTGCGCGTCCGGTCGTAGGGTGTATCGAAGAGATCGCGGAACTCGAACAGGCCGCCCTTGTCGGCCAGGCCCTTCGCGAGCGCAGCGGCTGCCTTCCTTCGCTTGTCGAGCTTCTTGGCTTCGAGCACGAGACCAGAGCCCTTTGCGAAGTGCGCCAGCTGTGCTGCAAGCGTCGCCGCATGACGCGCCCACCAGTTGGAGCCGCGCCGGACGACCAGGAAAGCGGTCTTCGTGAAGAGACCGCCAGAGCACAGGTCGAGCAGTTCCGGGCACGCGGCAAGACCCTCTGCCCCATCCGGCTCGCCGGCGGCTTCGTCACCCGCGTCCTCGTCCTCGTCGCTTCCGCCACCTGCAGCGCGCACGTCGACTGCGTCGAGCAGCCGGAGCTCCGCTGCCTTCGGCACCGCGGCCAGCAGCTGCTCCATCGCCTCGGTGCGAAACCAGTCGCTGGCGCCTGTGACGATCACGATCGGCGGCAGCCCGCGCTGCAGCAGCTTGCCGAGCCTCGTCAATTCGTCTTCGGGGTGGGGCAAAGCCATCAGCTCGAACCGGGCAGCAGGTAGATGTCGATGCAACCGGCCGTGAACATCGCGATCGCGATCGCGCCGTTGGCCGTGAAGAAGGCCGCTTGGATGCGCGCCAGATGGTCTGGCCGCAGCAGGCGATGTTCCCAGACCAGCAGCAGGACCGCGAGGCCCACGCCGGCCTGGTAGACGATCCCGAGCGGGACCAACAGGCCGAACGACGCGAACCCGACCACGGCGCCGCCGTGCAACGCACGACTGCACCACATCGCGCGCCGCACACCGAACCGGGCCGGGATCGAATGCAGCCCGTGCGCGCGGTCGAACGCCTCGTCCTGGCACGCGTAGAGCACGTCGAAGCCCGCCACCCACAGCGCGACTCCGACACCGAGCACGAGCGGAGCGCAAAGGCGCGGGCCGAACGCGCCATCCGCCGCGAGCCACGCCGCAAGCGGCGACAAGCCGAGAGCGATGCCGAGCCAGACGTGGCAGAGAGCCGAGAACCGCTTCATGTGGCTGTAGGCGAGCAACCAGGCGAGCGTCGGCACGGAGAGCAACAAGCAGAGCGGCGACAGGAGCCAGCAGACGCCGACGAACACGAGACCCGACGCCGCGGTGAGCGCGAGTGCTGCACGCGGCGACACCGCGCCGCGCGGGATCTCGCGCCCCGCCGTGCGCGGGTTGCTGCGGTCGATGTCGCGGTCGGCATACCGGTTGTAGGCCATCGCCGCAGTGCGCGCCGAGACGACGGCGGCGACCACGAGCAACAGCACCGACGGCGAGGGGCGGCCCGCCGTCGCCGCGAGCAGCGACAACAACGCGAACGGCAGCGCAAACACCGAGTGCGAGAGCTTGACCAGAGACGCGAAGTTGCGCGCGCGTCCGACGATGGCTGCCGGCGTGGTCATGCTTCGCCCTCCTCCCACATCGAACCGGCCGGGGGTGGCGTGCGCCAACGGCGCACGAGGTCGTGGTCGACGCGCAGGCGGTCGAGGATCTTGCTCACGACGAAGTCCACGAGGTCCTGCACGCTGTCCGGTCGATGATAGAAGCCCGGCATCGCCGGCAACACGATCGCGCCAAGACGCGCGAGTTCGAGCATGTTCTGCAGGTGCACGATCGAGAGCGGAGTCTCGCGTGGCACGACGACCAGCGGACGGCCTTCCTTGAGCGCGACGTCCGCAGCCCGTTCGACGAGGTTGCTCGAGAAGCCGTGCGCGATGCGCGCAAGGGTCCCCATGCTGCACGGCACGACGACCGTGGCCTTGATGCCGGCACTGCCCGACGCAGGGGCCGACTCGACGGCATCGACCGCATGCACGGACAGATGACGGCGCAACGCGGGCGCGAACAGCGCTGCGAGATCCGGTTGCTGCAGGTCCACAGGCAGGCCCGCTTCGTGTACCAGCACGCGCAGCGCTGCAGGAGTCGCGCAGAGGTGGACCTGATGACCGCCTTGCAGCAACACCTCGACGAGCCGCAGCCCGTAGGCGACGCCGCTGCCACCCGAGAAGCAGACGGCGAAGGCCTCCGGCGCGGCGGCTCTCGACCCAGCAGCTCGAGGGTCAGCGTTCATCGGCCGCCAGGTAGCAGGTAGAAGTAGACGTTGTAGACCGAGTGCGTGTAGACGCACACGCCGTAGCCCCTCGCCCACATCAGCAGTCCGAGCAGGACGCCGGCCATCGTGCGAAACACGAACCGGTTCCGCTCGTAGGGCTCGCCGCAGAGGTGATGGAACCACGAGAAGGCCAAAGCACTCGTGATCACCGCGAATGCTCCGACGATCCAGCGCGGAAAAGCAGTGTCGCGCGTGGCGCGCACGCCGACCCACACGAGCGCCGACATCAGACCGAGGCGGAAGACCAGTTCCTCGAAGATCCCGGCACCGAGCGAGCCGACGAGGTTCGCGTCCAGCGTCGTCGTGGTCGCGCCGATCTCGAGCAGGCGTCCGGCCGAGGACGTCAAGGCGGACGCGACCGGACCCAGCATCAGCGCGTAGACCGTTCCCTCGAGCGCCAGAACGGCCGCAACACGCAGCCAAGGAATCTGCCGGTTCACCAGCGAACGCGCGGCGAACACGAGCAGCACGACGAAACCGACGCGCAACGCGAGGTGGCCGTAGCCACCGAGTCGGTCCACTTCGCGCAGCAGCAGCAGCTCCGCCCCGTTGCGATCGGCCGGTGTGAGCAAGAGGCGCAGCCCCTCGTAGACCAGCCACAGGGGCAGCACGGCGAAGAGACCCACGGCCGGATCGCGCGACCAGTACAGGTAGCCCCCGGGCCGGGAGGACTGCTTGCTGTCAGCGGGAGACTTCGCCACGGTAGAGTGCGGCGATGCCGCCGGTGAGTAGGCGCATTCTCGGCGATTGCAGGCCGGCTTCGCGCATCAGCAGCAGGAAGTCGTCGCGCTCCGGGAAGCCCATCACGGAGTCGTGCAGGTATCGATAGGCGCCGTTCTTGGTGCCGCAGATCCAACTGCCCAGCGCGGGCAGCACGAAACGGAAGTAGAAGCGATAGGCGGATGCCAGCAGCGGGAACCTCGGCTTGCAGAATTCCAACACGACAACGCGCCCGCCGGGCCGCACGACACGCACCATCTCGCGCAACGCCGCCCGCGGATCGCTCACGTTGCGTATGCCAAAGGCAACCGTCGCGAAGTCGAACCCGGCATCGCCGAACGGCAGGGCCAGCGCGTCCGCGGCCAGAAAGCGCGGCCTTGCCGACCGCTGCTCGACTTTCGCGGCGGCGCGGACCAACATCGGGGCACAGAAGTCGGCGCCGACGACCTCGGCGCCGCAGCGCTGCAAGGCCAGGGACAGATCACCGGTCCCGGCGCACACGTCGAGTCCGCGTTCGCCGCGGACGACGCCGGTCATCGCAACGGCCTGGTGCCGCCACCACAGGTCGACGCCCAACGACAGCGCGTGGTTGGCCCGGTCGTAACCCGGCGCCACTTCCGCGAACATGCGTTGGATCGTCGCTCCATCCGGCATGGCGACGATTCTGTGCGCCTGCGGTCACAACCACAACCGCATAGCCGGGAAGCCCGAGCCAGGGCTCAGTTCGCGGCGCCACGCAAGCTTGCACGCGCCGCCGCGGGGCTGGCTGGGTCTTTCGCCGTTGTCGCATCCCCGCGTTGCGGCGCGGGGGGCATGACGTGAGTCGCCTCGCAGAGGCGACCAGGCTCCACTAGCGCCAGCAGCTACTGGCGCCAGTAGCTCGACACCACGCGCACGCCCGGCGCGTCGACCGTTGCGACTCGCGTGGCGGTCTGCAGCTCGAAGATGTCGACGTTGCCCACGTCGGACAGCGCGACGAACAGCAACCGGGGCGTCACCGCGCGCACGAGCCCACCGGGCACGGCCTTGATCACGTGCTTGCCCGAGTGGGTGTAGGGCGTCGACGTGTAGCCAGGCGCCAGCAGGTTGTTCTGGCCCAACAATCCACCGACGTTGGTCAATTCGTCGGTGCAGACGTCGATGACCGAGTTGCCGGTCATCAGGTCGCGCAGTGGAGTACCGGGCGTGATGCCGCCAAATCGCTGCGTGACGGTCCATTCCTTCTGACGGTACGTCGGCGGCAGGATGAATCCCCCCGACACAGGGTTCAGGGGGAGGACATTGAGTGGCGTGCTCGTGAGCGACAACCGGGACACCATGCCGAGACCCGAGTCGTCCGTGTGTCCGATGTAAACACCGCCGAAGCCGCCCGAATGGTCGTAGGTCATTGCCTTCGCGCGCGGGAAGGCCACGTTCGTCACCGACCCGATGATGTCGTTGAAGCCCCACCCGTTGACGCCATCGGGGCCCGACTCGTAGATGGCAACCGTGCCATTGCTGTTCAGGATGTAGGCGTACCAGACAGCGGAAAAGTTGCCGGTGGTGAAGTAGCGCTCGGTCGCGATGATGTCGATCGGGCCGTTCAGGAAGCCACCGAGCGAGCGCCGCACCGTGAAGTCGAGGGCGCTGATGATCGTCAGGAAGTTGGATTCCGTAGACACGACGAGGATGTCCTCGCCGTCGGGTTGCCAGGCGATCCCGGTCGGCCCTTGCTCGACGCGCGTCTCGGCGACGATCTGGTGGAACCTGGAGCTCGTCGGATCGATGTCGATGAAGCTGACCGAAGCGCTCGCGAAATTCGTGACCGCAAGGCGAGTCATGTTCGGCGACATCGCCATGCTCACGGGATCCGACATCTGGATCGAGTCGAGCACCGTGAACCGGTTGCTGTTGACGACGAGCACCTGCCGGTTGTCCCGGTCGAGCACGTAGAGGAAATGGCCGATCTGCTGGCGCGAAGTGAACGGGCAGAACGGCATCGGCGGCGGCGGCGAACCGGGAGGCGGCTGCGGACCGACGAACACGCCCATGAAGGTCGTGCCGTAAAGGCCGAGCTCGTTCTGCACCGTCGAGAACGGGTTGCCCTGCACGAGCTTGTTCAGGCCGACTGAGCGGCAGTTCACGGGGGGGCCACCGGTGATGAGCGCGCCTGGCGGGCCGACCGACGACTTGGTCGCCGGCTCTTCACCGAAGATCGCGCGATCGGGGTTCGGCGGCGGGAAGACGAGCCGCGGCGGATTCGGCACGGGCGGCTGCGTGATCGTATTGCCCGACATCTGCTGGCCGATCAGCAGCTGGTTGATCTGGTTGCTCCGGCCCGCGTTCCGGTTGATGTTCTCGTTGTTGAAGATGAGGTCCAACGGCGCGCCGACGTGGATGTCCGTGACGTCGCTCACGATCGGGTCGCGCAGCAACCGTGTATTGAGGTTGGTGTCCTTGACCAGCGTCAAGGCGCCGCCGCTGCCGGCGTCGAGATTGGACGTTCCAGGTGCTTCCGAAGGCACCACATCGGGCTCACCGATGTTGGGGTTGAGCGGCCAACGAGTGTTGTGGATGTCGCCGGTCCCCTGCCCGAAGCCGTTGAGGTCGATGACCGAAACCCCGGGTTGCGAGCCGCCGAGACCGATGTAGACCGCTTCGGGCGCCACCGGTGCGTTGACGATGCCAGGGCCGGTGCCCGTCGTGAACCGCGTCGTCACGGGCACGCCGATCGTCTGCCCCGTGAGGCTGTTGATCGTCGTGTTCTGCACGGTCACATCGACCGGTGAATCGCCCGGAAGGTTGTAGGCGGGTTTGACGATGTAGTTCATCAGGTCGCCGTAGCTGACCGGGTCCGCGTGGTAGATCACCGGGAACGTCACGGCAGCCGCCGTCACGGTGATTGAGACGCCGCCCGACGGTGGCACGAACTGCTGCGGATCGAAGAACGAGCCCACTTCACCCGGTTGCACGGGCTTGTTGAAACGGATCAGGATCGAACCGGTCGGATCGATGCCGACCTGGTTGTTGCCGGGCAGGATCTGCGGCAGGTTCAGGTAGCCGAGCACCTGAGGCGGGTTCGGGTCGGCGCCGACGGTCGTCGCGACGCCGATCTCCTGCTCGAGAATGTCGTTCTCGGAATCGCGCACCGCGTTCGTCACGATGATGCGCAGCAGGCGGTCGTCCGGGAATTTTTCGAAGGGGGCAGTCAGCAGGCCATTGGTGTCGGCGACGAAAGTGAACGACTTCGTCGTCACGAGATCGGCCGCGCCGGCGAAGTTCGGGAACCCGGCGGTCCGTCCGGTCAGGAACTGAGGCGGATTGAGTGGCTGCAGCGTCTCCTTGTCGAGGATCTCGTCGACGATGTCCACGCCATTCACGATCACCGGATCGAGCGGCGGTTCGTCCTTGATGACCGCTCGCACGGGCAACAGCTCGCCGTTCACGTTGTAGTACGTGATGCCGTTCACGAAGCCGCGACCTTTCACCGTGGCCGCCGTCTCCGTCGATGGATCGTAGGCGAGGATGTTCAGCGCGCCGGTCAGACCCGATTGGGACTGGTCGGCCAGCAGGTCGCTGATGATCGACTTGGGGTCCAGCTTGTGCTTGAATGCAAAGTGCAGGAAGTGATTGCCCGGGTTGCCGTCGGGCAGCACGGCATCGGTCGGAAACGTGGACACCGGCAACACGCCGTTGTTGGCGTTCACGTGCGCCTTCAAGGTCTCCTCGCTCTCGATGTTCACGACCGTCGTCGTCGGGTTCCCGAACTGGTCCGTCGTGCGGATCCGGTACGGATACACCGTGCCCGAACCGGTGCTGATGGTGACGACCTTGAAAGCACCGCGGTTGTCGGGGTCACCGGGGGAGCCACCGGAACAGCCGATGGCAATGATCGCCACGACAGCGAGCGCGAGCGCAGAACGCGCCGAACCGAGGAGAGAGCAGTTCGACCGGAGGAGAGAATTGACTTTCATGGGATGCGAGTCCGCGCAAGTCCTTGCGGCGGTAGGGTCGACTCGAGGGCAAGTCCAGGCTGGAGGCCGTAGCACCTTACTTTGCTTGAGGTTCCATGCAAGCTGCGTATTGCCACGGCCCAGGCTGCGACGCCTCGGGTCAGGAGCGCGGAAAGCAAAGAGGGTGCCCGCGCCACTGTCCGAGCCGGGAGTGCAGAAGGCCAGGGCCAAGTGCCGGACGCGGCTGGGGCACCAATGATCTAACCAGGTTTGAACAATGATCTTGGAGAATGTCGCGGCGGTCCGCGGAACCAGCTGTGCGCGATCGCTCGAAGTGCGCAACCGCACTCGGTTCTGCACGGGGAGGGCCTCCGAGGCATTCACGCGGTCCATGCGCGGGCCGAGCCCCGGACGTAGCATCGGCGAGGCCCAACAGGCGCGTGCTCTCTCGCCGACGAACGAACCATGAGTGATCCGCTCGCCGAATACCGGGGCAAACGCAACTTCGAAACCACGCCGGAACCGCGCCCCGACGGGACGAAGCCAGGTGCCGGCACGACGTTCGTCGTGCATCGCCACGAAGCGCGCAACCTGCACTACGACTTGCGCCTCGAACACGAGGGCGTGCTGCGATCGTGGGCCGTGCCGCGAGGCTTCTCGTACGACTCGGCCGAGAAGCGGCTCGCCGTGCGCACGGAAGACCACCCGCTCGAATACGAGCACTTCCACGGCCGCATCCCGAAAGGCCAGTACGGCGCGGGCACGATGGTGATCTGGGACCGCGGCCGCTACGCGCTCGTGAAAGCAGCGAACTGGGAAGAGGCGATGCAGCGCGGGGAGATCAAGATCGAGTTGTTCGGCCGCCGCCTGCGCGGCGAGTGGCATCTCGTGCGCACGCAGCAGTCGCCCAAGAGCTGGCTCCTGTTCAAGTCGCGGGACATCTATGCCGGCCACTCGCGCGATAGCGCGCTCGGTATCGAGCTCGCGGATGCTCCCGCGGTCCCGGTGCCGACGTCGACGCCGCCGATGCGTTGGTCCGCGGAGCGCGGTCCCTTCGTCGATCCCGGGTGGACGTTCGAGATGGAGTTCGCTGGCCGTCGCTGCCTCGCCGAGAAGAACCACGACTCCGCGGCATTCGCGGGCATCGACCACGTCCCGGCGGTCCTGCTCGAAGGTCTCGCGTCGCTGCGCTGCCAACACGCGGTGCTCGATGGCGTGCTCGTGGCTCTCGATACCAAAGGTCGCCCGAGCCGCGCTGCGATCGACGAGGTGCTGGCCGGCGGCGATGCTGGCACGGCCGCCTACTATGCCTTCGATCTGCTGCAGTGGGAGGATTACGACCTGCGCGGCCTCGCATTGTTCGATCGCAAGGCCGCACTGCGCACGATCGTGCCGGGCCATGCACGGATGATGTATGTCGACCACGTCGCCGGCAGCGGAAAAGCGCTGTTGCAGGCCATCGCCGAGGCCGGCTTGCCGGCAGCCATCGCCAAGCGCGGCAGTAGCCACTACCAGAGCGGGCCGGTGGCCGACTGGCAACGCGTACCGGCCACCGCGGAGAACGCGACGGCCCCGATCGAGGGCCCCGCTGCGAAGGAACCGCCCGCGTTGCAAAAGCGCTGGCGGCCGAGCAATCTCGACAAGGTCTATTGGCCCGCCGAGGGATACACGAAGGGCGACCTGATCGCCTACTACCAGACGATCTCCGCGGTGCTGCTGCCGCACCTGCGCGATCGCCCCGTGCACCTCAATCGCTTTCCGGACGGCATCGACGGCAAGTCTTTCTACCAGCGCGAAGCCAAGGAGGGCACGCCGAGCTGGGTGCGCACCGTGCCGATCCTCAACGACGGCGTTCCGGTGCCGCACCACGTGATCGACGACCTCGAGACGTTGCTGCACGTCGTAAACCTCGGCAGCATCGACCTGCATCCGTGGTTGTCGCGCGTCGGCTCGCTCGATTCCGCGGATTGGGCGGTGCTCGACATCGATCCGAAGCAGGCGCCGTTCGCGCACGTCGTGCGCATCGCGCGCGCCGCGGGCCGGCTGCTGCGCGGCATCGGCCTGCGCCCTCTGCTCAAGACTTCGGGCAAGCAGGGCATGCACGTGTTCGTGCCGCTGCGTCCCGGCTACACCTACGATCACACGCGCATGTTCACCGAAGCGGTCGCACGCGTGCTCACGCGCGAACTGCCGGACATCGCGACGGTGGAACGGCTGCCCGACGAGCGCGAAGGCAAGGTCTATCTCGACTTCCTGCAGAACCGCAAGAGCCAGACGATCGTGCCGCCCTACTCGGTGAGACCCGTGCGCGGTGCTTCGGTCTCGACGCCGCTGCAGTGGGACGAGCTCGAAGAACGCGATCTTTCGCCACAGCGCTTCACGATCCACACGGTGCCCGAGCGCGTTGCGAACCACGGCGATCTGTTCCGCAAGGCGCTCGAAGACCAGCAGGACCTGTTGCCCGCGATCGCGGCCCTCGAAGAGATCATGCGCGGCCGCTGAGGCGGCTAGCCGCCGTTCGATTGCAGGCGCCGGCGGACCTGGTCGGCCCACCGGCTGTTGGGATCGAACGTGAGGTAGGCGCGCCAATGCCGCCGTGCGCCGTCGAGGTCGCCGACGACGGCGAGCGCTTCGGCGACGTTGTAGTGCGCATCCGCGTAGTGCGGCACGAGTTCGAGGGCGCGATGCAGCGCAGTGATCGCACCCGCGCGATCCCCGAGCTCGCCGCGTACGATGCCCAGGTTGTTCCAGGCCTCGGCGTAGCCGGGATCGCGCGCCGTCGCGGCCGCGAACTGTTCGCTGGCGGCCTCGCGGCGGCGCAGCGCGTAGTAGCAGTTGCCGAGGTTGAAGTGCGTCTCGGCGCTGCCGCCCGGCAGCGCATGCTCGTAGGCCCGCACGGCATCCTCGGTGCGGCCCGCCGCTTCGGCATCCACTCCGACCGAGAACCACGCCTGCGGCGAACGCAGCTGTGGCAGCTCCTCGGTCGAGCTGGCCGCAGCCGCGAAGTCGAACAGCAACTGGCCACCGGGTTCGAGCAACCGGCCGTCGCGCGTCCGGACCGTCACGCGTCGCTGGCCGATGCTCGCGAGCAGCCCCGTGAGCGCTTCGTCGGGGTCCTTAACGACGGTGCGCGCGAGCTGCCAGGCGCGCGCGATGCGCGGTGCCGACCAACCCGCGCGCCACAACTGTGCCAACGTGCGCGCCGCGCCGACCGCGCGGAACGAGAACAACCGCACGGCACCGCGGTTCGGCGCGATCAGCTCGCGCTCGACCCAACGCGACACGACCGAGACCGGCAGGCCGCATGCCTGTGCGAGCTCCTCGGCCGTGAAGGTGCGTTCGTCGCCCGTCATTCGCCCCCGCCCGGAACGAGCCCGAGGAACACCGGCGCCCGCAACGCGCCGTTCTCCGTCCACTCGAGGAAATTGACCGTGCAGAACAGTCCCGGCTCGACCCAGGTGCCCTCCAGCTCGGTGTCGACGAGGGGCCGCGGCGTGCGCCGCGCGAACAACAGAGCGCGCAGCTCCTGCTTGTTCGCATCGGTGAGGCCCGAACCGACCTTGCCGACGCAGCGCAGTTCGCCTTCGACGTCGGTGCCGATGATCAGCGACTTGAAGTCCGAGTCCCCGTCCGGTTCGTAGCCGAGGATCACGCAGTGCATGGACTGCACGGGCTTCATCTTCTGCCAGGCCAGCGAACGCTCGCCGGGACGGTAGGTAGAGTCGAGGCGCTTGCCGACGATGCCCTCGAGGCCGCGTTCGCGCACGGCCGCGAACAGCGAGAGCCCCGCACCGACGACACCTTCCGACAGCACGAGCCGCGCATTGCCGGCGGCCGAGACGACCTGCTCGAGCTGTCGCCGGCGCTCGTGCAGCGGCAGCTGCAGGAGCGGCTTGCCGTCGCGGTAGAGCAGGTCGAACACGATGTAGACGACCGGATGGCGGCGGGCCTTCTCCTCGGCGCGCGCCGCCGAGGCGTTCTCGCGACCGATGACCGCGCGGAAGTCGGGCGTGCCATCGGGCCGCAGCACGACGAGCTCGCCATCGAGCACGAGACCCGGTTGCAGCCCCGCGAGGAACTGCAGCTCGGGATATCGCTGCGCGAGATCGCGGCGGCGGCGCCCGTGCATGCGATGGCGCCCGCCTTCGACATAGGTGATCGCACGCACGCCATCCCACTTGATCTCGAACAAGTGCTGCGGATCGTCGAACGGCGTGCCGATACGCGCGAGCATCGGTTCGATGTGTTCGGGCAGCGCCACGTCCCCCACCTCGAGCTTCACCCGCCTTCGACCTTGCGCGGCCCTTTCTTGCGCCCCGCGCTCGGAGCGAGTTTCTTGTCGGCATCTGCCCCTGCGTCAGCAGCGGCAGATGCCGGTGTTCCGGCGTCGGCCGGCGCACCGGCCAGCCTCGCCTGCGCCTGCACGACGCTCTTCTTCAGCGCGTCCATGAGGTTCAGGATCTTCGGCTCTTCGTGGTCGGGTGCCTGCACGATCTCCTGGCCCGCGACCTTCAGCTCGATCAGGCGCTTCAGCTTCGTCACATACTGGTCGCTGTAGGAGCCGAGATCGAACTCGGCGATCTTCGAGGCGCCGATCAGCGTGTTCGTCAGCGCGATCTCCTCGGGTTTGAACTTTATGTCCTCGACCTCGCCCTCGAACTCGGCGGCCTTGCGGACACGCTGCGGGTAGTGCAACGCCGTCATCACGAGCATGCGGCCGTGCGGGCGCAGCATCACGAGTTGTTCGCGGCCGGCCATCACGACCTGCGCGATCGCGACGACTTCGTTCTGCACCATGCCATCGCGCAGCAGCGCGTAGGGGCGCGCACCGGCAACGCCGTCGGGCAGAAGGTAGTGAGCTTTGCCCGCGAAGTAGAGGCCGTCGATCGCAGTGGCAGGAATGAAGCCGTCGATGCTCACCGCGCGGTCCGTCTTCGTGCGCAGCTTGTCGAGCTCGTCGGGATCGACGACGACGTAGGAGTCCTTCTGGTGTTCGTATCCGCTGACGATGTCCTCGCTCTTGAGCTCCCCGTGCTCGGGGCAGACCTTGTGATACTTGACGCGACTGTTGCAGCCCTTGTGCAACTGGTTCAGGTGCACCTCGCCGCTCGTGTCGTTGGCGGTGAACGCCTTGACCGGAACGGAGATCAGGCTCAGCTTCAGGAAACCCTTCCAGGAGGTTCGGGACGGTGCGGCCATGGGGTTCTTGGTTCGTGCAGTGACAGGGAAGGGCACAGGATACCAGGAGGTGCTGTCCGGCCAGCTTCACAGGTCGAGGAACCTGCGCGCAAGGGCCGGTCCCGCGCACGAGTCCTCGTGCTTCATGAACACGAAGGCATCGGTCAAACCGCGCTGCGTGATCGCGTCGCGCCAGCCGCGCATCGCATCGTCGGTGTAGTCGGCGCGGCGCAGCCGCAGATACGCCCAGCGCGCCGTGTCGGCGAGCACGGGCGGCGGCGCTCCGTCCTTGTCGCTCGCCACGACGGCCGCGTCGTGCTCGCGCAGCACGCCGAGCGCATCCGCGTCTGCCCAGCTCTCGTGCGCGAACTCGAACGCGACGCGCAGACCCGGCCGCTGCTGCTGCAGGAACTCGCGCAAGAGTCCCGTGTCCTTCCGCACCCACTTCGGCAGTTGATAAAAGACGCAGCCGAGCGTCTCACCGAGCGGTTCGATCGCGGCGAACAGGAGCCGCAGCAGCTCGGAGCAGTCCTTCAGCTTCTGCGTCCACGTGATGCGCTGGCTCGCCTTGACCGCGAAGCGGAACGCGTCCGGCACCTGCGAGCGCCACTTCGCGACGAGCTTCGCATTCGGCATGCGATAGAAGGTGTTGTTGAGCTCGACGGCCGGCAGACGCTCG
>DASRJH010000093.1:0-41711 GCA_035649575.1 Planctomycetota bacterium | reverse complement strand
GTGACGAGCACAGCGATCGGGATGTCCATTTTGCGCCCTCCGCGAAGACCCTGGCCGGATCGACCAGATCGCGCGGCGACTTGCGGACAATCCCGCGCGACGTCGGAAACCCGCTGCCGGCGCCAGCGCCCATGCACGGTGACCCGCGGTCACCTGCTCGTCCTCGAGTGCATCGAGGAGAACCGGCACCGCATTCCAACCCGCCACTCACCGACCGACTACGGCGAGACGTTCGAACTGCACCCGAGGGAACAGTTCGCGAGCTTCCAACCACCGTCTCCGTTCTTGCCGCGTTCGCCGGGTATCCACGAAGAATGGCTGCGCGGAATCCTGACCGGCGCGCAGCCGATGGCCAGCTTCGACTACGCCGCTCCGTTCACGGGGCGATGCTGCTGGGCAACCTGGCGGTGCGTTACCGGCCAGCGCATCGAGATGGACGCTGCCGCGATGCGCGTCGTGAACGATGAGGCGGCGCAGCGGTTCTCGGCAGCAAGCACGAGCGAGCATTGCCGCCGTGGCCCTTGATCGCAACGAGCGGCGGTCAGAAGGTGCCGATGGTCATCGTGAGCCGGTTCGTGCTCGTGAGGGCTGTGATGCTGCCCTGCACGTCGAGTTCGACGGGCACGATCTGTTGGTGGAAGATCTGCCCGGCCAGCACGACCGTGTTCGCGATCGCGAACTGCAGCTGCACGGTACCGCCGGTCGGCAGCAGCAGGTCGAGAGTGTCGGGGCTCACGAGCAGCGTGCAACCCGCGACGCCCTGCGGCAGGATCGCCGACAGCGGCACCGATGTCGTCGACAGGCCGAGCACGCCGAGCACGAGCGCGTTGCTCGGCATGCCCGTCGCGAGCGAGGTGAACGTCGACCCGGTCCACGGCAGCGAGGTCGCGGTCAGCACGTTGAGTCCGCCGGAGCCGATGCAACCCGCACCCGACGAAGCGGTGCTCGCCGGGCAGGTCGTCGTGAGCTGCGTGAAGAATGCAGAGACCTCGTCGTTGACCATCGTGAAGCTACCACCGGCAACGAGGTCTCCGTTCGGGAGCGTCGTCAGCGCAGAGACCCAACTGTGGTTCTGAAGAGGAGTACTCATCCCTGTGCCAATCCTCGACCAGCTCGCGCCATCCCAGCGCGCGATGCGGTTCGCACTCACGCTCCCAGCCATGGTGAAGTAACCACTTGCCACGAGATCCTGGTTCGGAAGCGTCGCCAGGGCCCACACGCCGTTGCTGTACTGACGGCCATACCCAGGGAGTACGTACCCAGGCTGTATCCCCGAACCCAGCGGCGCCCAGTTCGTGCCATCCCAGCGCGCGATGCAGTCTGCAGGCACGCCACCCGCAGCCCAGAAGAACCCACCCGCGACAAGGTCCCCGTTCGACAAGGTCGTCAAGGCCCACACGGTGGGAACGGTCCCAGCAAAGCCGGTCACTCCCGAACCCAGCGGCGACCAGTTCGTGCCATCCCAGCGCGCGATGTTGTTCGCATTCACGCCGCCAGCCGCGGTGAACTCGCCAGCGGCCACGAGATCCCCGTTCGGCAACGTCGTCAGGGCCCACACTCCGTTCATCGCAGGGCTTGCCCACGAACCCATCGCCGACCAGCTCGTGCCATCCCAGCGCGCAATGTTGTTCGCGCCCGCGACGCCGGCCACCGTGAAGTTGCCACCCGCCACGAGGTCTCCGTTCGGCAGCGTCGTCAGCGCAAAGACACCGTCGTAGCCAGGTTGGCCACCAGCCAGGCCGGAACCGAGCGCCGACCAACTCGTGCCATTCCAGCGTGCGACGAAGCGGGCAAACACGCCCCCCGCCATGAGGAAGTCGCCACCCACCACGAGATCCCCGTTCGGCAGCGTCGTCAGGGCGTACACGTTGGCGTTGACGCCCAAACCGAGCCTCGACCAGCTCGCGCCATTCCAGCGCGCGATGTGGTTGACCCTCCTGCCTCGCGCGTTGGTGAAGTAACCACCTACGACCACGTCTCCGTTCGGCATCGGCGCCACCGCTAGCACGGGGCCGTCCAGACCCGAATAACTCAGCTGCAACCAACTGATGCCATCCCAGCGCGCGATGTAGTTGGCACTCACACCGCCTGCCATGGTGAACTGTCCGCCCGCGACGAGATCCCCATTCGGCAGCAGCGTGACGGATGACACCTCCCACACAACCCCGGTACCCAATGGCAACCAGCTCGCGCCATTCCAACGAAAGATGCCGTTGCAATTCACGCCGGCAATGAAGAAGTCGCCACCGGCGACGAGGTCGCCGCCTGGTAGCACCATGAGGGCCCTCACGCCGCGCCACGGGGCAGTTGTGCTGACGCCGGTACCCAGCGGTGACCAACTGGTGCCATTCCAGCGCGCGATGAGGTTGGCGCCCACGCCTCCCGCAGTGGTGAAATTACCACCCGCTACGACGTCCCCGTTCAGCATCGTCGTCAGCGCGTACACGACGTCGGACGTCCCCGAACCGAGCGCCGACCAGCTCGTGCCATCCCAGCGCGCAATCCTGCTGGCAGCCACTCCCCCCGCAACGGTGAAGTCTCCACCTGCGACGAGGTCTCCATTCGGAAGCGCCGTGAGAGCTCTCACGATATTGTTCACCCCCGAACCGAGTGCGGACCAACTCGCGCCATTCCAGCGCGCCACGAAGTTCGCAGCCGCGCCCCCCGCCATGCCGAACTCTCCGCCGGCCACGAGATCGCCGTTCGGCAGTTTCATCAGGGCGTTCACGCGGTAGTGCGTCCCCGAACCGAGCGGCGACCAGCTCGCGCCATTCCACCGCGCGATGTAGTTGGCACTCACACCGCCTGCCGTGGTGAACAGACCGCCCGCTACCAGATCCCCATTCGGCATCGTCGTCAGCGCGTACACGGCGCCGTTCATGCCAGAGCCCAGTGTCGACCAGTCGCCCGACACGGGCTCGTAGGTCGCGATGTTGTTGGCGGGAACCGTGCCCGCGATCGTGAAGTTGCCACCGAGGACGAGCACTGGCCGCAACGGACCGGAACCATCCGGATCCCACATGGTCGTCGCAGCGACGGGTCCGTTGGTGCCAGGAATGCCCTGGCCCGGCAGCCACTGCGTCGCACACTGGGCGGAGGCGCGCGTCACCGGGACGCCGGCGAGCAACAAGAAGGCGAACGAGAGTTGCGTGGGACGCGAGATCATGGTGCACCTCTGGACAGATCCCCCTCACACGCTGCAAGTCGCAGAGAGTAGAGGAACACCGCGGATCGGACAATCCCCGGCCGACCGGGTGGTCGTTGTCCGACGCGCAGCAGCCTCGTCGGACGCCCCCGTGCCCGAGCACACCGCACCTCAGGTACCCTTCGACCTCGCGCACGCAGAACCGCGCACCGTCCGTTCGCGCGCCTCCACCCGCCGCACGAACGAGCTCCACTCCGCCCGCACGAGGCCGAACAGTACCGACGCTTCCACCGCGCGCACCTGCCGTGCCGCGCGATTCGCCACGGACGATCTGTGCTCCGCGGAGCACCCGCGGTGGCGGCGACCTCACGGTTACCTCCTCGCCTGCCGTCTCGCCCTACGACGACGACATACCCTCGCCCGTCTCGCGGTGCGCCATGACGACGCGGATCGCCTCGTAGCTCACCGCACCCCCGAGCGCCTCGAACACCGGCTTGCACCGCCCGCCCTCGGCCAGACGGAGCTGCTTGTCGGGGGCGGGACGACGTGGAGAGATGTGGCGACTCACACGCTCGCCGCCCACGATGCGCTCAATCGCCGGCACGTTCCTGGCCGATCCTTTGGGCGAACGACCGGAGGACCAGGACGAATGCACGCCACCGCCAACCCGCTGCACAGACCCAGGCCGGCGAGGGCCCAGTGCGTCCTGCACGGACGGTTCTACTTCACCGACGACCAAGGGAAGCTCGAGAGCGGCGTGGGCACGCACGTCCGCTTGACGCCCGAGTACCTCTGGATCACGTCGGACCTCTCGCTCCCCATCGAGACGATCGACGCGATGCAGATCGTCGACGGCAGTGGCCTGCCGCCGCGCCACTTCGTCCGGATCCGCTACGTCAATCCGGTCACGGGCGACCCCGAGACCGTCTGCCTGTCCAAGCTCGATGCGTTCGGCATCGGGCTGCATCGCGTCGCCCCGCTGCGGGAGCTCGTGCGCGCTGTCGAGGCGCTGCAGGCCCGCTCCGGGTCCTCGACGGGTGTCGCGGAGAAGGTCGCACCGCAGGACAAGCAACCGCTCGATCGCTGCGAGGAGTGCGGGGCGGAGCCGGCGTTCTACATCGGCTACGTTTTCCTGGTCAGCGCCGTGCTGCTCTCGTGGCGGTCGGCGGCAAGGCGCCGGGTCCACTGCCGGAAGCACAATGCCGTGCACGGAACCGGCTACTACCTGCTGACGACGCTCACCGGATGGATCGGCATCGGCGTGATCGCCTATCCATTCGTGGTCTTCGCCGCGGCGCGCAACCTCGCGCCGTCGCTCGGCAGGGCAACGTACGTGCTCGGCGTACTGCCGACGCTCGGCCTGGCCGCGCTCGTCGCGAGCTGGCTCCTGTAGCGACGCGCGCGCTCGGATTCGTCGTCACGGCCCCCGAGGATCGCGATCCAGTCGCCGTGACGACTCCGCTGCCGCCTCCGAGGCTCACTTGCGCGCAACCTTGATGTCGATCGTCGGGAAGGGCGGCGGCCCGAGCTTCACTTGGCGGTCGGCGATGGGCTTGTAGCCGTCGGCGGCCTCCACGCGCAGGATGTAGGTGCCGGGCTTCGGCGCAAAGAGCGTCAGGTCGCTGCCGAAACTGGACTCGCCACCGAGAGCGGGTTGCCCGTCGAGCGTGAGTAGCGACACGTCCCACGCATCGAGGGGAACGCGCGTCGTGCCTTCGTACAGCGCAACCTTCACGCCATTGCGCACGACGGCGAAGACCTCGAACTCGTGCTCGTCGGGCGCGACGTCCAGCCTGGTCCACGGCACCTCGAAGGCGTCCGCGAAGCACTGGACGACGATCCGACCGGCGGGCACGAGGAACCGCACTTCGTTGGAGTTCAGGGCCGCGGATGCGCTGTCGAGGCTTCCCAACACTCCCGGCGGGTACTCGGGGTGCCAAGCCAGGCTGAAGCCGTTGCGCGGCTCCTTCGTGTCGCGGTCGAGAACTCGAACGACGATCTCGACCGGCTCGGGTAGCTCGATCCGGAGGTCCTCCATCCCGTCCTTCGAGACGCGAACGACTCGCTGGTGGCAGCTCGGCTCGAAGACGAGGCTGTAGCGCCCGACGGGAGTGTCGCGGAACGTGAAGCGATACTCGCCATCCTTGTCACCGCGCTTCAGCTCCGACTCGTGGAGCCACCGCCTCTCGGTCCACCGGTCGGTGCCTCGCAACGGGTCGAGCGTCACCGACAGGGGCTTCTCCGCCTTCTTCCATCCCGACGGAACCACGAAGGTCCCGCGCAGCGTCACGCGGTCGGGCGCGGCGACCTCGTTCTTCACGACGAGCTCGACCGCGGCTTGCTGCCCAGCCACGACGACCATCGGTGCCCGCGCGAGTACGCGCGGCTCCCGGAACCAATCGCCCAGCTCGAGACGAACCTCGTAGCTGCCGGGCGCGACGTCTTCGAGCTCGCGATCGCCGCGCGCGTTCGCAAGGTCGAGCAGCGGTGAACCGCCGCCGCCGGTCTTGCCGTAGACCCGCAGCGCGAGTTTCTCGGCCGCGGGCACCTTGCCCGTGATCGTGATCTTGGCGGAGCCGCCGCGGACGAGAGGCACCTCACGGAGCCCGCCTTCTGCGAACAGGATCTCCACCGAGCCCCATGCGTACCCGGGAGCACGGACCCAGAGAGTCGTCGTCATCTTGGGATGCACTTCGTCTGGTGAGGGGACGAGCAGCGGCGACTTGCCGGCGTCGACCAAACCCTCGAGCCGTGCGCCGGGACCCGGGTGGAGCTTGTTGTCCTCACCCTTGCACCGGAACACGCCGACCTCGGTGAGTTCCTCCTTCGTCTCCGCGTCGATCACGCGCAGGCGCAGCTCCGGGATGGCGCGGAGGCGCAACGTGAGATCCGCTCCCTCTGCGAGCGAGAGATCATCGGTCTCGAGGATCACCGGGTTGTCCTCGATCCTCGCACCGCGGAGCGAGATGCGATCCGGTCGTTCGCCAGCGTGCTCCGGGCGGAAGAAGGTTGCGGTCCACGTCCCATCGACGATCTCGACCGTCGTGTCCCGCGCGAGCTGCGCGCCCTCTTTCGTGTACCACAGCATCGCGCTGACGCTGCCGCGCACCTTCTCGTGAACGTCCTGCTTGCTGTCGGCGAACGTCGTCTTGCCGCTGACCGTGACGGTGCCGTCCTTGCCGACTTCGACGCTTCCGGGCTTGCGCGTCGGCGCCGGCTCCTGCGCTTGGGCCAGCGCGGCGAGCGTTCCGAGCAGCAGCGTTCCGAGCCACGACTTCGTCATCCGATCCTCGCAGTCCTCCGCGCCTGTCGGCAAGGTAGCGACCGCGCGGAGCCGCGCCAGCCGCAGGCTCGAATCGCCGCGTCGCGCGACCATCCGGCAGCAGCGTCAGCCGGCTCTCAGCACGCGACCCTGCACCGCCGCCGAGCCCAGCTCCTGCAGCACGTAGGCACGAGTTCGAGCCGGCGACTGTAATGTGCGTACCACGCGATGCTCGCCACGACCTGCCTCCTTCTCAGCACAACCTTGCCTCAAGATCCCGCCCCCGGCATCGACCGCGAGCTCGCGCGCGAACGCAAGCAGCTCGTCAGCGACATCCACTACGACCTGCGCTTCCGGCTGCAGCCCGGCCAGAAGGAAGTACAGGGCACCGTGTGGCTGCGCTTCCACCTGCCGAAGGACCGCGACCCCGCGGCCTCGCTCGTGCTCGACTTCGCGGGCAGCGCGCTCACAAACGTGCGCGTGAACAGCAAGGACGCGGTGCTGCGCGCCGTGCACGACCACGTCGTCGTGCCAGCCGAGCTGCTCGTGCGCGAGCTCAACGACATCTCGGCGAGCTTCCGATCGCCGATCGGTGCTTCGGGCACGCCGCTCACCGTCTACCACGATGCGGCCGACGGCCGCGACTACTACTACACGCTCGTCGTGCCGGCCGATGCGCACCGCCTCTATCCGTGCTTCGACCAACCCGACCTGCGCGCGTGCTTCGAGCTCGAGCTCGATCTGCCACCCGAATGGACCGCGGTCGCGAACACCCCTGCCGTGCCAGCGGAGCGCTTCGAGCGCGACAAGAGCGCCACGGGCAAGTTGTGGCACTTCGCGCCCAGCAAGCCCCTGCCGACCTACCTGATGGCGTTCGCCTGCGGTCCGTTCACGACCGTGCAGGCGCCTGCGCCGCCGGTGCCGGGCTTCGACCGGCAGCTGCCGATGCGGCTGTTCCTGCGCGAGTCGCAGCTGCGCCACCTCGATCGCGACCGCGTGTTCGCGATGCACAGCGACGGCCTCGCGTGGCTCGCGGCGACGTTCGGCGTGCCCTACCCGTTCGGCAAGCTCGACCTCGTGCTGCTGCCGGGCTTCCCGTATGGCGGCATGGAGCACGCGGGCGCGATCTTCTATCGCGAACAGGCGCTCGCTTTCGATCACCCGCCGACGGCCGCCGAGCTCGTGCGGCGCAGCACGCTCGTCTACCACGAACTGAGTCACCAGTGGTTCGGCAACCTCGTCACGATGAAGTGGTTCGACGACCTCTGGCTCAAGGAGGGTTTCGCGACCTTCATCGGCTATCAGGCGCTCGAGGCGCTCGAACCCGAGCAGAAGGCATGGCTGCGCTTCCTGCAACGCGTGAAGCCGCGCGCCTACGAAGTCGACGGCACGCCGGGCACGACGCCGGTCTTCCAGGAGCTGCAGAACCTCGCCGACGCGAAGTCGGCCTACGGCGCGATCGTCTACAACAAGGCTCCGGCCGTGCTGCGCGAGCTGCACGACCGGCTCGGTCCCGCGGTGTTCCGCGAAGGGCTGCAGCGCTTCCTGCAGGCACACGCGTTCGACAACGCCGATTGGCGCGACCTCGCGCGGGCGCTCGAGGCAGCCTCGCGCGCTGACCTCGGCCGCTGGTCGGAACGCTGGCTGCTCGCGCCGTCGATGCCGCGCGTGCGCGTCGAGTGGAGAAACGACGACAACGCCCTCGTGCGCACGGCCGCGGTGACGCAGCAGGCCATCGGCGGCGACGGCACGTGGCCGCTCGACCTCGAGCTGCTCGTGTTCGATCTCGCGGGTGGTCGCAAGACCGTGAGGGTCGCGACCGATGCGGCGCGGACCGAGATCGGCGAGTTGGTCGGCCGCGCCACACCGGCGGCGATCCTCGCGAACCCGAAGGATGTCGCGTATGGCCAGTTCGTGCCCGACGCGGCGAGCCGCGCCTGGCTCGCGAAGAACGTCGTCGCGGAAGCCGACCCGCTCGTGCGCGCCGTCGCGACCTCGGCGTTGTTCGAGGCCGTGCGCGAGGCCGAGCTCGACCCCGCCGCGTTCGCCGCGGTCGTGCTGCGCCTGCTCGCGCGCGAACGCGATCCGGACACGCACGGTTGGCTGCTCGACGCACTCGGCACGAGCCTGCTGCGTTACATGGACGCCGCACGCGGGGAGCCGCTGCTCGCCGAGGCGACCTCGCTGCTGCTCGGGCAGCTCGAGCACGAAGCCGGTTCGGGCCGCGAGCTGACGACGTTCCGCTTCCTCGCGCGCGCGAGCATCGACCCACGCGTGCTGGACCTCTGTCGCGCCGTCGTCCGAGAGGGCGCGCTGCCGGCGGGCCTCGTGCCGGGCAAGCAGGACTGCTTCCTCGCGGCGGCCGCGCTGCTCGCCGCGGGACAGGCGAAGGACGAGCTCGAAGTCCTGCAGCGACGCTTCCAGAAGGAAGACGTCGGCAAGGAGCTGTTCCTCGCGCGCGCCGCGATCGGCACTGCCGAGCAGAAGGCCGAACACTGGGCCGCCTACATGCAGCTCGACACGCCGCCCGAACAGTGGACCCAGGACAGCCTGTCGTGGTTCCACTGGCCGCGGCAGGGTGCGCTGACATTGCCCTACCTGCGGCAGGCGCTCGACAAGGTCGATTGGGTGAAACAGAACCGCCGCATCTTCTTCATGCCGGCCTGGCTCGACGCGTTCATCAACGGCCACAGTTCGGCCGAAGCGCTCGCGATCGTCGACGAGTTCCTGCGCACGCAGGAGCTGAGTCCCGACGTGCGGCAGAAGCTGCAGCAGTCGCGCGACGGTCTGTGGCGCGCGGTTAGGATCCGCGCGGCATTCGGCGGGACGTCGCGCTGAGTCGCCGGATCAGCCGCTCGTGGCGCTGCGTGGTGCGAGCCGGCCTTCGAGCCGCGCGACGTCATCGCCGAGGAACGCGAGCGGCAGCCGCTCGCTGAGCTCGCGCAAGGCCTGCACCGAGAAAGCAACGCCGGTCGCTCCGGTCGCGACATCGAGCTCGGCGCGCGCGAGCACGGTGATGCTGCCGCCCGGATCGAGCCGCTCGGCCTTCGCCAACGCGGCAGTGGCACCCGGCATGTCGCCGCGGGCCAGTGCGATGAGCGCCGCCGTCGCGTGCCATGCGCCGTGCTTCGGCCGCCGGCGCAGCACGCTCGCGATGCGCTGCCAGGCCTCGTCGACCTTGCCGTCGCGGCGCAGCACGGCGGCCAGGGTGCCCTCGGCAATCGCATTGCCGGGCAGCGCTGCGAGCAGCGCGCGCGCCGACTCGACGGCGCGCGGTGGATCCATCCTGCTCAGCAGGATCGCTGCCCAGTGCTGTGCCTCGCGGAACCGCGGCCACTGCTGCTGCAGGCGTTGCAGTTCCTCGACGGCGGCCTGCCGTTCCCCGAGCGCAGCGCGCACGAGCAGGGCCTGCAGTCGAAGTTCGGGCTGCCGTTGCTGTCGCGGCCCGAGCCGCTCGAACCGTGCGCGGTAGCCAGGCAGGTCGCGTCGCAGCAGCAGCAATTGCAATTCGCGGTGCGTGCGCCGTACCCGGCGGCCCGCGAGCACGAACAGCAGCACGACGACGAGCGCGAGCAACCACGGCAGCCAGACGAGCCAGCTGTCCTCCGGCATCCACGGCAAGAGCGCGAGTGAGCCGGCGACGGCCGCGAGCATCGCGACGATCCGCAGCGCCTTGCGCCACAGCTGGCGGAACACCGTTCGGCCGTGCAGCTGGAGCGCGTCGCGCAGTTCGCGCACGAACGCGAGGTATGGCAGCC
The DNA here is from genome assembly GCA_035649575.1 of Planctomycetota bacterium. GTDB lineage: Bacteria > Planctomycetota > UBA1135 > UBA1135 > UBA2386 > DASVAL01. The sequence goes on along the minus strand of DASRJH010000093.1, from coordinate 31,546 downwards.
CAGGCACGACGAGCAACACGAGGCCAAGGACCGCCGCCGCGGTCCAGTCGCCGCGCACGCCGAGCACGACCTCCGCCGCGAGCAGGGTGACCCACAGCGACACGCCGATCCGCCGCGCGCGTTTGCACCGCCGCACCAGTGTCGTGTCCACTGCGATGCGCGCGCGTTCGCCCTCCGGCGCCGCGCGGGCGAGATGGAACGCGCGCACGGCCGGGGCTGGATGCGACAGCACGGCGTGGAACCACGGCGTCGGGTCGGTCTGCAGGCCCGCGGCGTGGATCTTGTCGAGCCCCGCGGCCACTTCGGCGAAACCGACGCAGCGCGCCGCGGTCAGATCGGCCCGCAGTTCGTCCGGGTGGCCGACGAGGGTGCGCAACAAGCGCAACGCTCCGAGGAACCACAAGAAGGCGAGGTAGAACGGCACCAGCCCGCTGAGCAGCACCGTCGCGAGGCCGACGAGCACCAGAGCCGCAAGGTGCCGCAGCACCGACCGGTGTCGGACGTGCGCCAGTTCGTGTGCGAGTACGGCGTCGCGCTCCGCGGGCTGCAGTCGATGTACGATGCCGTCGCTGACGACGACGACCGGGGCCAGAAAGCCCGCTGCGAAGGCGTGCACCTCCATCGTGCCGCCAACCGTGGCGGTCTCGAGGACCAACGGCGACCGCAGGCCGAGCCGCGCCGCCAGTTCGGTGATGCGCCCGACCATCGCCGGCTCGCTGACCGGCGGCAGTTGCAGCAAGTGGCGCAGGCTGCGCGGCAGGCGCAAGCTCTGCAACGCGGTGTTGAGCAGACCCCACCAGAGCAGCACGACGACGACCACGTCTGGGCTGCCCGTTGGTTGCAAGACCACGCTTTCCGAGGTCTCGCGGTCCCACTCAGCGTCGACGCCGCGGTGTACGGCGCCCTCGGGCACGATCCCGCGCCCGGTGGCGACCCCATGGAGGATCGAGAAGCCGAGCACCACCGTCGGCAGCGCGGGCACGGCGGTTCCGGCCGCCAATGCCGCCGCCACGAGCAGACAGCGCCATGCGGGCACACGGCCGCGACCGGCGCGCCAGCAGACCGGCGCCAGCACGACGAACGCGAGCGCGAACAGTAGCCCGACGAACCAGACGAACAAGATCACCGCGCCACTCTCTGTTGCCTCGAGCAGGACTGCAAGGTCCGGCTGTATCGGTGGTCGTTGCGTGACACGTACCAGCGGCATGCTGCGCCGCGGCCCATTCCGACCTTCGCTGGGCCGCCCCGACGCGGGATTCCCGGACACAGGATTTCCTTCAATCCTGCAACCGCAGGGCGGCCGCGCGACACAGAGCGTTCTGCGCGGGCGCGCGCTTGCGTGGCTGTCGCCGGTGTCGCGTTCGTCTGGTGGTTCGCTGGTGTGCGTCGCGCCGGGGCGCGCGGCTGAACGGCCGACCCACTCGCCGAGTCAGCGATCGCAACGAGGTGACCAGACTTGCCGAGACTCTCCGAGTTCTACGGGAGCCCATCGATCCGCTAAGCTAGCGGGGACATGAGGGTCACGCGCATCGACTCGGTAGAAGTCGCAGGGCCTCACTCGTTGACGCTCGAGTTCAACGACGGTCTTCGAAAGACCGTCGATGTCCTGCCGCTGCTTCACGGGCCAGTCTTCGAGCCGTTGGTGGATCCTGAGTATTTCCGACGGGTTCTTCTCGATCCCGTGGCCGGAACGGTCGTCTGGCCCGATGGAGCCGACTTCGCTCCTGAAGCCCTGCGTGACCTGCCTGCCGAGGACACACCGGCACGAGGATCGGCTAACGGGCCCCGGCCTCGGACGGCGCCAGACCGCCGCCACTGAGCGGCACAAACCGCTGGGCCTGCACGGCGACCATGCAATCCAAAGCCACGACCGTTGCCGAGTATCTCGACTCGCTCCCACCCGACCGCCGCATCGCCATCGCAGCCGTGCGCAAGGCGATCGTCGACAACCTCGATCCGGACTACGCCGAGGGAATGCACTACGGAATGATCAGCTACTGCGTCCCGCATCGCCTCTTCCCTCCGGGCTACCATTGCAATCCGAAGCAACCGCTGCCCTTCGCGGCGCTCGCGTCGCAGAAGAACCACATGTCGCTGCACCTGATGGGCGTCTACACCGGGGGCCAGGAAGCAGATTGGTTCCGCGAAGCGTGGGAAAAGAGCGGCAAGAAGCTCGACATCGGCAAGTGCTGCGTGCGCTTCCGTTCGCTCGACGAAGTCCCGCTCGACGTCGTCGGCGAAGCGATCCGCCGCATGCCCGCGAAGCGATGGGTCGGCGTTTACATGGAAGCACTCGCGTCGATGCAGCGGCGGAAGGCCGGCGGGCCGGCGAAGCAGACGACCGAGCGCCGCGCGAAGATCGCTTCGAAGACGCCTGCCGCGGAGTCCGCTCGCAAGGCCAAAGCAAGGCCGGGCGCAAAGAAGGCCAAAGCCGACACGCGAACGTAGGATGCGGCGATGAAGCTCCTCTTCGGCTCCGACCCAGCCAAGCTGGTCGCCGCCGACCACCTGCTCGTTCTCGCGAAGAAATCGTGTTTTGGCCCGCGGGCACGCGGTGCGGGCGCCTTCGAGAAACTGCTCGACAAGCCGCTGTCCGCTCTCGTGATGGAGCTCGGGCGCGAGGCGGATCCGGGTCTGCTCGGCGGTCTCGCGACATCGCTGCAAGGTTCCGACAAGAGGCTCACGGTCGGCGCGCTGGCGGACACGACGTCGCGGCATGCCACTCCGGCGCGCGCCGAGGCGATCCGCAAGGTGGTCGCCGCGGCGGGCCTGTCCGCGTCGGGCTCCCATGCGGTGCTGCTGGTGCTCGACGAGGCCGCGCACGTGTTGCCCGCCGTGAACGCGATCGGCCGCGCGCTGCCGACGTTCACGCACAAGAGCCAGCCGAAGACCGGCGGCAAGCTCGCGATCGTGTGCGCCGCGAGCAACGGCACGATCCTCGACGTCGACCCCGCGACACGCGACATCGTCGAGCATGCGCGCACCGCAGCGCACCTCGTCGACACGCCGCCGACCGAGCTCGATCCCGCCGCATTCAGCGCAGCCGCGAAGAAACTGCTGAAGCCGCTGCCACGCGTCACCGTGCGCGAGCTCACAGGCGACGCGCTGCTGCAGAAAGGGCTCGCCGGCATCCACGCGGTCGGCCGGTGCGCGCGTTCCGCACCACGCCTGCTCGTCGCGACGATCGCCGGCCGCGGCAACGGACACGTGGCGCTCGTCGGCAAGGGCGTGACCTACGACACGGGCGGCTTGCACCTGAAGGCCCGCGGCAGCATGGAGACGATGAAGAACGACATGGGTGGCGCGGCGGCCATGCTCGGCGCGTTCGCGGTGCTGGCGCGCCAGAAAGTGCCGGGTCGGCTCTCGCTGCTGCTCTGTCTCGCGGAGAACGCGATCGGCCCGCAGGCCTACAAGCCCGACGACGTGCTGACGCTGCATTCGGGCAAGACGGTCGAGATCAACAACACCGACGCCGAAGGCCGGCTGCTGCTCGCGGACGGATGCAGCTACGCGGCGCGCGTGCTCGGCGCCGACATCGTGCTCGACGCGGCGACGCTGACCGGCGCCCAGGGGGTCGCGACCGGCGACTTGCACGCGGCCGTCGTCAGCAACGACGAAGCTGTCGAAGCGGCCCTGCTCGCCGCGGGCCGTGCCACGGGTGATCTGTGCTGGCCGCTGCCGTTCGCGCCGGAGTTCTACCGGTCCGAGTTCCACAGCCCGATCGCCGACATGCGCAACTCGGTCAAGAACCGCAACAACGCGCAGGCGAGTTGCGCCGGCGAGTTCGTGCACTGGCACCTGGACGGCACGAAAGCGCGCTGGGGCCACGTCGACCTCGCGTTCCCGGCCTTCCGCGGCGACCGCGGCACGGGTTTCGGCGTCGCGCTGTTCGTCGAAGCCGTGCGTGCCCTCGCGGGCCGTTCACATTCGTGAGGCAGCACCGGGTATCCTGTGCGCCTGGAGGAAAGCATGCTCGCCCACGCCTTGTCGGTCGTGTCGATGATCGCAGTGCTCTCGGCCGCGCTCGCGGCCCAAGAGAACGAACAGCAGAAAGCCGAGGCCGAGTTCCAGAAGGCCGAGAAGGCCGTCGCCGACGCGAAATACGCGTCCGCGCGCGCGCTCTACGCGCAGGTCGCGCGGCGATACCCGAACACGGCGTGGGGCAAACTCGCGGGCAAACGCACGGAACCGACGGCCTACCTCGGCTGGGGTCAACTGCAGCGCAACGGCGCATCGAACAACCGCGTCGACGTCGTCGTCATGGGCGACGGTTACGGGCTCGACGACCAGAACGAGTTCGACGACGTGGCCAAGTCCGTCGTCGACGTGTTCCGCACGCACAAGATGCTCGGCGAGTACTTCGGGTATCACAACTTCCTCCGCATCAACCTGACGAGCAAGGACCAGGGCGTGTCGGGTTATGGCCGCACGAAGGAGACGGCGTTGGGCGGACACATCGCGGGACAGATCCAGGGCCAGGTCGGCATCGACCACGACAAGGCTGTGTTGTGGTTGAACCACCTGCCCGAGCAGGACGGCTACGCGATCGCGATCGTCAAGGCCGGCTCGAGCGGCACCGGCGGCGGCGGCATCGCTGCGATCGGCGGCCGCGCCGACGACACGCTCGTGCACGAATGGGGCCACGCGTTCGGCGGCCTCAGCGACGAGTACAGCTCGTTCACGGGCCACCGCGGTTCGCCGCGCAACACCGTGAACGTCAGTGCGAGCGAAGACGAGAAGCAGGCGCCGTGGAAGCACTTTATCGACGCCGGCGTGCCGGGCGTCGGCACGTATCGCGGCGCCGACGGCCGGATCAAGGGCGCGTGGAAGCCGACCTCGGGCGGCTGCACGATGGAGAACGGCGTGCAGTTCTGCCCCGTGTGCCGCGAGGCCATGCTGCTGCAGATCTACCGGCGCGTCGATCCGATCGACGCGCACGAACCGGCCACCGTGCGCAACAAACAGAACCCGATCCGCGTGAGCGACACGATGGCGTTCGAGGTGACGGTGATGCAGCCGAAGACCCACGCGCTCGACGTGCTGTGGTATGTGCTGCCCGCGGCACAGGCCATCGCGCCGACCGACGACGCGCGGCTGCCGGATCGCACGCAGCGCGGCAAGCTGAAGCCGATCGCGCAGAAGGGCGACCCCACGCCGGCGGCCGGCGGCAAACACCGGTTCAAGCCCGCCACGCGCAGTCTCGAGCCCGGCCTCTACCAGGTCGTCTGCCGCGTGCGCGACGACGCCAAGCCGTCGGGGCAGCAGTGGCCGTGGGTCATCAAGGACGATGGCGAGCTGCTGCAGAGCGAACGCGTCTGGTGGTTCGAGGTCCCGCCGAAGTAGTCGCGCTCGCCGTCAGCCACCGATCAGCCAGAAGAGGGCCGGGGTCGCCGAGGTGAGGAACGGGAACGCACCGAGCGGGTCGAGCACGCCGATCTGCTGGATCAGCGCGAGACCGATCACCGCGTCTGTCACGTCGCCCAGCCGCCGCCGACCACGGCGTGGCGGCGATGAGCTGGGCGCAGTTCGCGCTGCCTGGCCCCGCATCTCCCGAGACGTTCCCCCGGTGCGGCTAGTAGGTGCGCTCGCCGACGAGGAAGCGGCCGTAGTTGCCGGGCTGCAGGAAGAAGCCGTTCGGAGCCGTGAGGTCGAAGTCGTAGCCCTGCTCCCAGAGCACCGTGCCGCGCAGCGCGATGGTCCCCGGGATGGCGATTCGCAGCTCGGCGACGCCGGCCCCATCGCTGATCACCGTGCTGACGAGGTCGGGGCTGACATTCAGGAAGCACGCGCCGAGCGTGCCGCCGAACGGGATCGCCAGGTCGAGCGCCGGCGGATTGGCGAGGCCCATCACGTGGAGCCCGATGAAGCCGCCGGGGATCGGCGTGCCGTTCATGTTGGTGATGTGACGGATGAACAGGGTGCCAGTCGCCGGCACTTCGTTGACGGCGGGAGTGACTCCCGTCAACAACGGGACGAGGGTCGGTTGCGGCGCAGCACCGCACCCGGCGTTCGACGCGAACACGGCGTAGCTGGCGGCGACGTACGGCGCCGGCAACAACGCACTGGTCTCCAGCTCGTAGTCGCCGAACGAGCCTGTGGTCGCGAGCGGTGCGGTGACGTCGATGTAGTAGGTACCCGGGGTCAGGTAGAACGTCACGACGATGCGGCCGTGCGGACCGCTCGTGCTGTTGCTCGGCACGTCGAGGACGTTGCCGGTGGTCGCGGTCAGCGCGATGGCGCCGGTGCTGTCACGCAGGTTGAGCGTGCTGTCGAGCATCGGCGTCGCCGACGCACCATTGCGGCGGGTCTGGAACGTGATCGAGCTCGGCACCGGGATCACGATGCCGTACCAGTCGGACGGATCGGTGCCGGTGCTGGCAGTCAGGTTGCCCTGGACGAGGTCGCCCGGGAGCAGTGGCTGCGCCGTGGCGGTCGTGTTGTTGGTCTGCGTGCCGGGTGCTTCGGCTTCGACGACGGTGCTGCCGGTATTCAGCGGCATCGTGAACAGCTCGAGCATGTAGTTGCCGGTCGGCACCACGCCGGCGGGCATCGTGGTCGACGCGGCGAACGGCGTGAGCGGGTTGCGGATCGCGACGTAGTAGGTGCCGGCGGGCAGGACGCGGGCCGACGACGTGCGTGGAATCGTGGCGCCGGGGGTGGCGTTCTGCGTGCCGAAGGCCGGGAGCTGCAGCGAAGTCGCGGGCAGCAGCGCGTTGCCGGCCGCGTCGTACAGTTCGTAGCGGTGGCCGTACACCATGCCGTTGTCGCCCTCGTTGATCTGGAACCAGAAGCCCGTACGCGGGGCGGTCAGCACGACCTGGTAGTAGTCGGCGTCGACCATCTCGATGTCGAACGTGTCACCGGCGCCGGGGGCGGCGGCCAGCGTCGTCTCCGTGGTGATCGACGCCCCGGTGTTGCTGCGGATCTGCCGATAGAGGCCGGCGTTGACGCCGCTCGTGAAGCGGATATGGAAACGACCCAGCGAGGAGCCGCCGGTGATCGGGTTCCAGGCGTTCGGGACCAGGGCGCCGACCACGCGGACCGCCTGGTTCGAGCCGGTGCAGATGACATCGAACGTGTCGCCGGGGCCGTTGGCGACCGGGAACGCCGCGGTGGTGAGTGCCGAGCCGAACGGGGCCGGACCGGTGCCGGCGCTGATGGTGCGGGTGAGGCCAGCGTTGACGCCGCTGGTCATCACCATGCTGTAGCCCAGGTTGCCGGTGAACATGCTCGCGACTGGCAGCGGGCCGACCCACGTGACCGTGGTCGTGTTGGTGGTGACGATGTCGTAGGTGTTGCCAGCGGCGTTGACGACCGGGAAGGCCGCCGAGGTGATCGCGATCGCGGTGTTGCTCGAGATCAGGCGGGCGAGGCCGACGTTGGGACCGCTCGTCATCACGAGGTTCATCCCGGGGACGTACGAAGCGAGCGGCGGGTTGGCCATCGGCTGCGACAGCGGCGTCGCGCTCTGCGTCGCGGTCGTCGTGAAGGTGCCCGCAGGCAGGTACGGATAATTGCCAGCCACGCCGGTGAACATCGTCGTGGGCGCAATGACCACGCCGCTGTACACGACCGGCGGGATCGCGGGCGCATCGACGACGCCGCCGGCGAGCACCACCGTGTTCGCACCCAGGCTGCCGTGGAACCGCCTGGCACCCAGACCCAGCACGCCGGTCGGCGTCGCCGTCAGGTGCGAGTCGTTCGGCTCGGCTTCGACGCCGTCATAGACGACCGGCGTGATCGACGCGATCTCCAGGCTGTACGGGCCGAGGTCGGTCAGGGCGAACTGGGTCACCTGGCACATGTAGGTGCCGGCTGTGATGTTCGTCTGCAGCTCGCTGCCCCAGCCGTTGGTGGTGCCGCGGGCGTCGTCGTCGATGGCGAGGTACGTCGTGCCGGTTGCGTCCAGCAGCGCGATGCGCGTGTCGGCGAAGGCGGGCAGCGCGCCGGTGCCGGCGTTGGAGGTGTGGATGCGGATGCGACCGGCTGCGGGCACCGTGAACACGAACCAGTCCTGGTCACCGGCGGCAGGCAGGGAGCAATCGATCTGGTCCCCGACCAGGATCGGCTGCGCCGTCGCGTTGGTGTTGTTCGGTTCGACTTCGGGAACACGCGTCTGCGCCAGCAGCACTGGCGAGAGCATGGAGGAAACGGCGAGAGCTATGAAGCGCATGGATGGAGAGCGAGAGAGTCAGTTGTTGCGTGGATCGTGTTGCGTGGATCGCCGACTCGACCCGCTGGCGGCTGCGGCCGTCAATGGTCGGGGGCGAGACTCGAGTCGCCAATCATGCCGCGCCCGGACGGCACCGCCAACACCCGCGCAGTGCGGGGCGCAGGTGCGGCGGCTGTACGGACCACACCACTGTGCAGTCACTGCCTGCCGTGCGGTTGCCCGTACATGCAACCGCCGGCCTCGCGGAACCGGCGCCGGGCCGGATCCAGATCGTCACCGGACCGCGGCAGATCCCATCTCGCGTCTGGTGGATCGAGATCGCAGCGCGGTAGCTGCACTCTCACTTCGGCGGCGACGCATTGCGCGTGTACCAGGCAACGCCGTGCCAGATCGAGGCTTCGGCCCCGCGGCCCACGAGCCCTGAACAGCGGATCTCGTAGACGCGCACCGACGCGAGGTCCTCGACCCGCAGGTCCACCGTGAGGCCATCTTGGGCCACGCTCGCCTCGCTGACGCGATGCGCTCGCGTGTCACGCGGTTTGCAGCCGTACTCCTCGTGATGGTCGTAGGTCCAACTCTTCACGGCGAAGTTCGACGCCACTGCGCTCGCTGCATCGACCGGCAACGAGAAATGCAGCCGGAAACCGTTCGCGAGTGCTTTGACCTCGACGAGCTCGAACGGAACCGCGCCGCGCCAGACCAGGCGCTGCAGCCCGTGTTCGGACTCGCCCGCCGAACCCCAGCCGCGGTTCGTGAGGCCGCACCACAACGACCCATCGCGCCCCCACAGCACGCGCGTGATCCCGCACTTGAGTCCGCGGCGGAACGGATAACACGCCCCCTGCCAGCGACCCGCGACCTTCTCGAGCGAGATGCGGAACACCTCGGACGAGTACTGGTCGCCGCAGAACACCTGGCCGCGGAACGGCGCGAAGTGGCCGGCTGTGTCCCACACGAATCCGGCCGGGGATCGACCGAGCAGGTCATACGGGATCCACACGGCAGGCAGTCGGAAGTTCGGGATCGTGCGCGCACACTCCTCGATGCGGATACCGTCCTTCACCTTGCCCGGAAACACGACGCGGCTAGGTGGCAGCTTGCAGGACCCGATGCCCCACGGATGGCCGTGGAAGTCCCCCACGGCGAGCGGCGCGAACTTGCCCGTCGCACACCATTCGCCCTGGTTGTCGGTGAAGAAGACCTCGCCTTCGGGTGACGTGCCGATGCCGGCCGGCGAACGCAGCCCCGCGCAGACCGGTTCGAAACCGCCCGTGGGCGGCACGCGGATCGCCCAACCGCGCCAATCGGCGCGCCCGAACGGCTCGTCGCCGAACGGCTTGTTCAACGAGATCCAGAACGAGCCGTCGCCCGCGAGGGCCGGCCCGAACGCATACTCGTGGTAGTTGCCCGAGAGCGGCCAACCGTCGGCGACGGTCTGCAGCTCGTCCATGCGGCCGTCGCCATCCGCGTCACGCAGGCGCGACAACTCGCCGCGCTGCACGCAGTAGAGCCAACCGTCGTGGTCGAGCAGACCGAGCGGCTCCTGGAGTCCTTCGGCCCAGAGCGCGCATTTCGGCGAGCTGCCTTCGGCACCGGTGATGCGCCATACCTCGCCGCGCCGCGTACACACGAACAGCTCGTCGCCGCGTTGCGCGAGCCCGCCGACCTCGAGCACGATCTCCTTGGGCAGAACCACGTCGACGATCTGCACGAAGCGCGCTTCGGCCGGATCGGGCGCGCGCACGATCGGGGGCTCGGATGCCGGCTCCTGGGGCAAGAGGCACGCGAGCAACGGCACGATCACCATCGGTAGACGACCTCGAGCGTCTGCCCGGCTTCGCAACGCAGGCGGCCGTTCGCGCCGGAAGCCAACAGCTGCACGGTTCCCGACGGCGGCGGCAATGCGATCTCGAGCACGCCGCGCACGCAGCGCAGCGTCCGCACGACCTCGCTGCCGCCCTCGGCGAGACGCGGGCGCATCTCGTCTTCGAACTCGACCTCGCCGGCTGCCACGCGGAACACCGGGTAGCCATCGGCGGTCATACGCTGTCCGAGCATGCGCCGCGTCGCACCAAAGGATATCTCGAGATCCTCGAGCACGACCCAGTCCTGTCCCTTCGGAACCAACAGCTTCCCCGCGCGACCTTTCCACGTGCCTTCCGCGTCGAGGAAGGCACCGCGCCAGAGCCATGCGAGCCGCGCGTGCGCGAGGTCGTAGGCAAAGTGCGTGCGCTCCGGCGTGCCGACGGCGAGACATCGCGCCGACAGCCCCTTCAAGAACGCGCCGTGCAGGCGCGGCCGCTGCCCGGGTTCGAGCAGGAACTGACCGGGACTCGTGACGAGCCCGTCGGGCACCGGGGCCGCGACGCCGAGCGAGAGCCAGGTGCGCAACGCATCGACCTCACGGCGATCCGCGTCGTCACCGCGAAACCAGAGCGACGGCATGCGTGTGCCGGGGCGCAGCGTCGCGGCGTGCAACAGCCATTCGCGGAACCACGCCGGCCGCACGCGCTCGTGCTGGATCGCGAGGTCCATGCCCTGCGGGCCGAGCGCCTTCCTGCCGTCGAATGGATGGCACGTGACGCAGTTGCGGCCATTGGTGCCCGCGAGTCGCCGGCCGAGTTGCACCGCCTCGACCGAGAACGGCGGCTCGTGATCCTTCAGGTCCGCGGCATCGACGGCCGCAAACCACGCGGCGTAGGCTCTCGCGCGTGGTTCCGGCATGGGCGGCATGCGCACACGCAGGTAGGGCCGCACCGAATGGCCCGAGCCCAGGACCTTCTCGATCCACTCCTGCCGCAGGCGGCGGCCGACGTTCGAGAGGTCCGGCGGCAGGCGGCCTTCGTCGCCGAGGTCCTCGACTTCGGACAGTTGCTGCCGCACCGCAGGCGGCAGACCACCGCGGCCGTCGCGCACGTGGCACGACAGGCAGCCGTCGCGCAGCAACGCCGCGGCCAGCGCGTCCCGTGGTCCGTGGGTCCGCTGCAGCGATGGGTTCGCGGCGACCTGGATGGCCGATGCACCTGGCGCATGCGGACACGGACCTCGACCAAGGGTGGCAAATGGAGCCGCGGCAGGCGGCGCCGCCGCGGCCACGGAATCGTCGAATGCATGGCACGCACCGCAGCGGCGTTCGCTCGCTCGCAGGCGGCCGCGCTGCACAGCAGCAGCGTCGGGAGGTTCAGGCGTGCGCGGTGGCACGAGCGCCACCGTCGTCGCAACGGCCCGTTCGGCGGGAATCACCTGCTTCTTGACTCCGGGGCCGCGCCATTGCACTTCGAGACTCTGCTCGCCTTCGGCCTCGGTGTAGAGCACACACAACGCGTGCGGCCCGGCTTGCAGGTCCACCGTGCCCTTCTTCTCGCGATGAGGAGCGATGCCCTCGTTCTCGACCACGAGCTGTTCGTCGATCCAGAGCCAGGAACTGTCGTCGCTGTCGGTGAAGAACGTCCACTCACCGGTCGCGGGCACGTCGAGCGTCGCGCGGAAGCGCAACGCGAAATGATCCTTGCGCGTGCCGACCTTGGCATCGATGCGGCGTGCGATCCCGCGCGCGGCAGCGGCCAGGCCATCGATCCGTGGCAACGACTCCTCCTCGATCTCCAGTTCGAAGCACTCGTACGCGAAACCCGGAACCGCGGCGGTCGCGGGTTTCGGTTGCTGGGAGCGAAGCAGCCACGCGGCGATCGCGGCGCTCTCCATGCCGGTCACGCGAACGTGCACGACGCCGGGGCGATGCTGCGCTGGATCGGCGAGGAACGCGGTCACGTGCGCGTGGTCCGTGCGAGCTGCGAGCGCATCGAGTTGCTCGACCGTGTGGCACGCCTGACACGCGAGGCTGCGGAACAACTGCTCGCCGCACTCGAAAAGCGACGGCGCAACGACGGCGGTTGCCAGCGGCGACGAGCCGAGCGAACGCACCCACGCGGCCAGGTCCGCGGCATCATCACCGCCGTGGTGCCGCCGCAGGAGCGCTTCGCCGCCGTCATCGGCATGCCAGCTCGCAGCGAAGCCGAGCGCGGGCCCCCGAATCGGCGCGCCGCGCGCAGCACCTGGCTCCGGCAGCGCATGGCAGCGCGCACAACCGGCTCGCGCGACCACGAGCTCGGCCGCGATCTCTTCGTCGGATGCGCCAGAGGACGCGGCGGCTTTGCCGCCCGCGCCGCCGCATGCAGTCCACCCCAGGATGCATGCGAGGTAGCAGGCGTGGCGCATTGCTTGCAGCTTGCCGCGCCGCCGGTCTCGAAACAACCCGTGCGGTCAGGGCAGGCGCACGCTGACGGTCGGCGTCGCCCCGACCACCACTTCGACGGGCGCCATCTGACTGCCGAACAGCTGCACCGAATAGGTGCCGGCGCTGCGGTTGCTGAACGAAGCGCGACCGCTCTCGTCGGTCTCCGTGCTGGCCACGAGCCGCCCCCCCCGCCGCAGTTGCACGATCCCGCCATCGCGCGCACCACCTTTCAGGGTCACCTCGATCGTCGAGCCCTGTTCGAGCACGACGGAGAGCGGGGTGCTGCCGAGCACGTCCTGGGGTAGCTGCAGTTCGATGGTGCGCGCGGCAAAGCCCGGCGCCCGCACGACGAGATGCCGCGACCGCGCCGTGACGCCCGAGATGCGGAAGCTGCCGTCCGCACCCGTGCGCACGCGCGGCTCGAACAGATCGAGGTCGCCTTCTTCGCCGAGCAACACGATGGCGCCGGCGACAGGCGAGCCGCTCTGGTCCTGCACGATGCCATGCACACGCCCGCCCGGCTCGAGTAGCACCTCGCCGAGGGTGTGGTCCTCGTTGGCGACGAAGTCGCGATCCACGGAGTAGGGTGCATAACCGTCACCGCAGATCTCGACGCGCACGCTCCCGACCGGGCACAGCGGCCAGCGCAACTCGCCGTCCTGCAGTTCGACCCAGCGTGTGTTCGTCTCGCCCTCATCGCCGTCGAGCTTCGTGAGCCGCAGCAGGGCACCGGCGAGACGCTTCTTGCCCGGCAGCCCTGCGACCTGGGCGGTCAACGTGCACATCGGCGGCGCATCGAGCGTGATCTCGACGCGGTCCACGCCCAGCGGCACCGACTTGACGTCCGAGCGGCTGCGGTCGCTCAGCGAGACCTGCAGCTCGACCGCGCGATCGGGCAGCTCCAACAGGAAATCGCCGCCGTCGTCGGTCCGCGTCGTCTGTCCCAACGAACCGCGCACCGCGACGATCGCGCCCACCACGGGCTGTCCGTCGCTGCCGCTGACCGTGCCGCGCACGGTCCGGCCGCTGCTGAAGATCAGAACCCTGTTGACCGGGTGATCCGGCGCAGCAGTCACCAGCTCGTAGGGGCCCTTCGGTTGGGCCGGCAGGCTCGCGCGCAGGCGATACTCGCCTGGCAACAGATCGTCCACGGCGAAGGATCCGTCGCCGCGCGTGACGGTCATTCCCGTGCAATCGGGCCCGATGACCGCGACGAGAGCCCCTGCGATTCTGCGGCCACCGCGCAGGACAGTACCCTGCACGCGGCAGCCACGTGGCAGGATGATCGACTCGAGCTCCTTGGGCTCGCTCGAGTCGGGCACCGTCGACGACACGCGGCGGCTGCCTCGCCCGGACAGTTCGAAGCGCACCTGCAGCGGCCCGGGCTTGTGCCCGCGGATCTCGAACGCGCCGTCGGCCCCGGACACTGCGACGAGTTCGTCGTGATCCTGACCGAACAACTGCACGACCTGACTGCCGACCGCGCCGAAGTCGAACTGGAACGCGGCATCGCTGATCGAGCGCGCATCGGCCACGACCTTGGTCAGGATCACGGCCACGTTCGCGAGAGCGGCGCCCGCTTCGTCGACGACACGCCCTTTCACGACGGTGGGCGCCCTGACCTGCAGCTCGAGCTCCGTGCGCGCCGCTTCCGCGATCTTGACCGCGATCTCGGGCGTGTTGCTGCGATCGAACGAGAAGCGGCGGTCGAGAACAGTGATGCTGGCCGGCCCCGGCGACAGGGGCTCCGCGAACCGGAAGCGGCCATCGGCGGCGACGACGGCGTAGCCGATCTGACCCGCGAGGTCGCGGATCTGCAGCAGCTCGCCGCCGCGGAACTCGTGTTGGCTAGCGACGGAGACGAGCCGCCCCGACACCTCCGAGCGCGAAGGCAGTTCGATCGGCACCTCGGCGGTCGTGGCTCCGATCACGAGCGGGCTCATGTCGGCCCCGTGCGCTTCGTGCCGCACGAGCAACTGCATCTTGCCGCGCGGCAGACCGGACAGGAAGAAACTGCCGTCGGGACCGGTCGCGGTGCGAATCGTCTGCACGAGACCGGGCCGCTGGTTGCCCGCCAGCACATCGACGACGGCGCCCTCGATGGGCAGCTGCGACACGGCGCTGATCACGCGACCGCGCAGCGGCGCCGCCGACGGACGCTCGAACTGCAGGTCGACCTGGCGCAGGTCCCCGATGACGACCGCGGGCATGGTCCGAGGCTGCCAGGAATCGTGGCGCGCCACGAGGCGTACGGGCCCGGCCGCCAGGTTCGTGAAGCGGTATCTGCCGTCGGGGCCCGTCGTGCGTTCCTCGGCGCGCCGCGCGTCGTCGACCACCGACTCGACCACGACACGCGCATTCGGCACGGGCCCCGCGGGACTCCTCACGTAGCCGTCGAGCCTGAAGCCGGGCACGAGACGCAACTCCTGCTCGCGCAGCTGCGACACTTCTTCGAGCCCACCGGCATGGCCCGGATGCTCGAACCCGATCAGCAGACCATGCGTCGTCTCGAAGCGGAACTCGAACGCGCCGTCGGCGCCCGTGATCGCCCGGTCGAGCTGCTCACGGCGCCACTCGGGCCAGGCGGTCAGCGCGCGGTAGATCGTCACGGTGGCACCGGCCGCGGGTCTGCCGCTCGGCAACTTCACGACGCCGCGGATCGGCCGGCCACGCAGCGGCACTTTCGCGCCGGGCTTCGCGGCGGGCGAGCTGAGTTGTGAGGGAGGCCCTGCGTCCTCCACGGCCGCCGTTTGCCGGAGGCGCGACGCGACCATGCGACCCGACTCGGTCTCGAGCAGCGAGTAGATCGACAAGCCGAGGCCCAGGAGGACCAGCACCCCGATGGCCCACGCCGAGCGACGGTGGCGGGTGCGCCAGGTCTTCGTCATCGCACGCTTCCCTCCGTTCCGGCCCCGAGCGCGCTGAACTGCCTGGCCATGAGCCGCACTTGCTCGACTTCGCCAGGCTCGAGCTCGTCCTGGCTCTCCTCGCAGATCCGGACGACCTCGCGCAGCGTTTCGGCGCGCGCCACCGATTCCTGCACCGCGACCATCGCGTCGTCGAGCGCCTCATCGAGTTTGCCTTGGCGCAGCAAGAGCCGCATGCGGCACAGCTGCGCGTCGGGGTCGCCTTCGGCTTCGATGATCCACAGGCGAACCGACTTCTCGGCGTCGTCCGCCGAACCGGCCATCAGATGCATGCGCGCCGCGACACTGAGCATGCCGCGCAATGCGGGGTGGTTGCGGCGCAGCTCCTCGAAACGCGGCAGCCACAACTTGAGCTTCTCGCGCTTCGGCGAGAGGCGCAGCAGGTCGTCCCAGGTCGCGAGCTGCATCGCCGGCGACAGCGGGTTGCCGTTGCGATCGGACATGCCGCCGCGTTGTTGTTCGAGCACCGACAGCACCGACCAC
This sequence comes from Planctomycetota bacterium, assembly GCA_035649575.1. Classification (GTDB taxonomy): domain Bacteria; phylum Planctomycetota; class UBA1135; order UBA1135; family UBA2386; genus DASVAL01. The sequence goes on along the minus strand of DASRJH010000093.1, from coordinate 15,729 downwards.
CAGCCTTGCAGCGGCGAGTCGGGATGCACACGCCGTTCGATCCGTTCGCGGCAGCTGCCGACCAGGTCGCGCATCACGGCAGGTTCATTGAGCCGCTGCAACGCCGTGCCAGCAAGCTCGGCGATCTCGCTCGACAACCCGGTCGGAGTTCCGCGAGGCAGCACGTCGGCCGGCGAAGTCTGCAACAGGCGTGCTGCGACCTCGTGCAGCGCGCGGCGGCCCTGGAAGCGCAGCCCGAAGTCCATCATGTTACTGTGCCGCGCCGGCTGCAGGCCCGCGAGGCTCCACAACAAGAGACCCGTGGCGCGCACGCGGTCCGGGGCGGCCGTCGCGACATTGCTCTCGAGCTTCGACGCAGCCGCGGGCACGTCGGGACTCTGCGCGACATCGAGCACCCCCTTCAACTCGAGCGGGAAGACCGCGCCCGGCCGCAAGAATGCGGCCAGCGCGAGGTCCATGCGCGCCTCGAAGGGACGCGCGACAGCGGCGGTCAGGTTCGCGACGCAGCGGCCGAGATAGAGGCCGTACAACCTGAGCTCGACCGCGAAGTCGCCGCCCGTGCGCGCGGCCAGCGCGTCGGTGATCGCCGCGTCGTAGCGCAGCAACGCCTCGTAACCACGCCCCTCGCGCAGCAGCGCGCTTGCCTCGGGCTCCGGATCGTCGACATAGGCCCGGCGCATCGCGACGACCTGGGCGTCGTCGGTCCATTCCGCACGCGCGCGCTCGAGCTTCAGCAGCACGTTCGGGTTCGGCGGCACGGCCGGCACTTCGGCGCCACAGAGCGAATACAGGAACTGCGCGCCCCCCCACGGGGACCCTGCCTCGGCGCTGATGTCGCGAACGATCTCGACGAGCTTGTCCTGGTGCCTCAGCTCGAGGCTCTGGCCGCGCTCGCGCCGCCACACGGTCAACAGCGTCACCGTCGCGAGCGACAACACGATGGTCGCCATGATCGCGCCCGACAGCACGGGGTTCTTGCGTGCTCTGCGCCACGCGCGGACGTGCAGCGGCAGGCGCTTGATGTGCACGGGCTCGCCATCGGCGATGCGCTGCAGATCGCGCGCGAGGTCTTCGCCGTCCTGGTAGCGGTCCGCCGGCTCGCGGGTCAGCAGCTTCTCGAGCACCGCGTCGAAATCGCGCGGCGCCTCGGGCACGTGATCGCGCAGGCGCCTTGGCGTGCCGTGCAGGATCGACTGCAACAGCGCCTCGGTCGTCTTGCCGGTCATCGGCAGCTCGCCGGTCACGGCCTCGAAGATCGTCACGCCGAGCGAATAGAGGTCGCTCGCCTGCGTGCACTCGTGGCCGAGCGCCTGCTCGGGCGAAGAGTAGTGCAGCGTGCCGAGGAAGCCGCCGCCCCTCGAAGTGAGCCGCACGGAGGCACGGTCGAGCGCCTTCGCGAGACCGAAGTCGCTGAGCGCCAGCGTGCCGTCGCTGCCGACCAGGATGTTGCCGGGCTTGACGTCGCGGTGCAGCACGCGCCGGCGATGCGCGAGGCCCAGCGCATCGGCCACGCCGGCGAACCGTTCCGCCGCGTCGAGCGGTGCCATCGGACGCTTGCCGAGCCGACGTGCCGCAGCGATGTGTTTGTCGAGGCTCATGCCGTCGACGCGCTCCATCGCGAAGAACGGCATGCCCTGCGCTTCCCCGTAGTCGTAGATCGGCACGATGTGCCGGTGGTGCAGCGCGGCCGTCGCGCGCGCCTCCGCGCGGAAACGCCGGCGCATCGTCGGATCCGACGCGAAGCTCGGCGACAGCACCTTCAAGGCGACCTCGCGTTCGAGCTCCTCGTGCCAGCCGAGGTAGACGGTGCCCATGCCGCCGCGGCCGAGCAGACCCTTGATCTGATAGTCGCCGAGCCGCGCCGGCATGTCCGCCGTACCGCCGACGACCTGCTGGACGAACTCGAGCGCATTGAGACGCGACAGCAGGTCGGACCCTTCGGCGGTGCCGTCGCCCTGCAGCTCGGCCCGCAACTCGGCGCCCGAGCTCGAGCCGCGCAACACCTCGGCCATGCGCAGGTCCGCCGCATCGGCGACGGGGTCTCGGCCCCTGTCCTCGAATCCACTGCCCTCGGCCTTTGGCAACTGCGGCTCGTTCACAGCTTCAACTCTTCGGCCAGACGCTTGAGCGCTCGGCTCAACAGCAGATGCACGGCATTCTCGCTGCGCCCCATGCGCTCGCCCACCTCCTTGGCCGAAAGCCCCTCGATCTTCATCAGCAGGATCACCTCGCGGTGGTCGTCCGACAGGCGCAGGATGGCCTGTTCGAGCAGTTCGAGCCGGTCCTTGCGGTCCGCGTGCGTGATCGGGCCCGATCGCCGGTCGGCCAGCGGCAGTTCGGTCTTGACCGCGTGTTCGCGGCGCGGATCCCGCGCGGCGACGCCGAGCTGGTCGCGCATGATCCGCGCCACCTTGCGGCGCGCCAGTGTCACGAGCCAAGCTCCCGCGTTCTCCTCGGTGGACAGGGTCTTCCACGAATTGACCGCCTCGATCGCGACTTCCTGGAGCACGTCCTCGGGGTCCATGCGGACTCGAAGGTCGGGTCCCATGCGCAGATAGATCACCGAGAGCAGTCGCTCGCGGTGCTGCTCGAAAGCGACTTCCGGTGACATGGACATGGGCGTGCGGCTACGTGTCGGGCAAGCCAGGATTCTGGCGCCCGGGCCGCACAACTTACGCGAAGTCGCGGGGGGCCGCGAGTCTGGGCTGTGTGGCTTGTCGCGACGGGCGGGCCCTGGGCCCGTAGTCTCGCGAATCCCACGCTTGGCAAGGGGCTTTCGCGTAACGCCCGACGGGATTGCGGTCGCTCGGGGTCGGCTATCCGCCCGCCTCGCCGAGCTCGGGCGGCAGCCGTCGCAGCTTGCCGTCGCGGCCGACACACGCGAGCTTCGTGCTCCCTGTGGCGCACACGACGCCGTCGCGTTCGCGGCGCGCTTCGTATTCGATCGTCACCGCGGCCTTGCCGGCCTCCCCGATGCGCACCCTGATCGCCACGACCTCGTCGTAGTCGACGGGCTTGTGGTATTGGCACGAGAAATCGACGACCTGCAACAGGTTGCCTTCGTCCTCCATCTGCCGGTAGGTCTTGCCACGCGCCCGCATCCACTCGGTGCGCGCTTCCTCGAACCACGCGACGTAGCTGCCATGGTGCGCAACGGCCATGCGATCGGTCTCGCAGTAGCGCACGCGCACGTGGTGCACCGGTCCCGGGAACTCGCTCATCGCCACAGGCTAGGTCGAGGGGGCAAGGTGTGCCACCGGCTCGCGCGAAGTCGCCCCGATCCTGGCGCCGCCGCTGAAAACCGGGAAGGATAGCCGGGCGTCCCCTTCGAAGCCCCCATCCATGACCCGACTGCTCGCTCTGCTGCCGCTCCTGCTCGCCGGCTGCGCTTCTTCCCCCGACCCGAAGCGGGAGCCGGCACCAGAGGAAACAGAGCGCCACCGCGCGCTGCAAAAGGCCGAAGAACGCCGGCGCGACATCAACACCGTGCTGCTGCGGCTCGACCAGTCCATCGACAGCTACGTGCAAGCACTCTCCAACCAAGGCGAGATCCGCGCCGACCAGCAAGCCGAACGGCTCGAACGGTCGATCCGCGACATGGTGCTCGACCAGGGGCTCGAGCGGACCCGGATCGCCGGCGGCACGGCCGAGAGCGAGGCGCTCCCGCCTGGCGAGAACTTCCGCCGGTTGCAGGCCCTGGCTGCCGACGGCAGCGAACCTCGCCAACAGGCGATCGCACTCGCTGCGCTCGGCTTCTCCGAGAAGCTCGAGATGATGCCGATCATCCTGCAGGGCGCGCAGCTGTCCGATCCGCTCGTGGTCGATCACGCCGTGCTCGGACTCGCGGTGCTGCGTTCGCCGGCAACGCCGCCCGGCGTGCTGGCCGCGATCGTCGAGAAGCAGGGCCATCCCGATGACGGGCGCGTGCAGGCCGCATGGGCCCTCTACCGGCTGCAGCCGATGAGCAATCACCCGGCCGAGATCCAGGCGATCTGGCGGCGGCTGCTGACGGAGCGCCGCGATTCGGTGCCGACCGGGGTACTCGTCTCGGCGGTGCGCGGCCTGGGGCTCGCTCGCGATCCCGCGAACGCCGCGCTCGTGGCGAGTTTCGTGAAGCACCCGACGGCGCGCGTCCGCATGGCCGTCTGCGTGGCCCTCGGGCGCATGAACGCGCAGGACTACGCTGACGCCTTGATCGAACTGCTGGGCCCGCAGGAAACCGTGCAGAACGTGCGCCTGCACGCCAGCAAGGCGCTGGTGACGCTTGCCGGCGGCAAGGACTACCAGTACGACGTCGGGGCGTGGCGAAAGGTCTTCGAACGCGGTCGGCAGGAGTCGGCCTCGCGACACTGACGGTCGCGGCCGCTGTTCTGATCCACGCCTGCGGCGCGGAGGGTGCGCAGCAGCCTGCGCCGCGCGCGCGCACGGTCGACGTCGCCGCGATCGCGGAAGGAGATCTCGTCGCCGCGGTGCTCGACGAGTGCCACAGGCCGTTGCGCGGCAAGATCGACTCCATCATGGCCACGGTGCGGCCAGCCGGTGGCACCGAGATCCTTCTGTTCGCGATCCTGCCCGACAAGCTGCGTGTGCAGGAAGCGAACAGCACCTATCTGCTCACGGGCGACACGGTCTTCCACCTCGAAAACGCCGAGGCGAAGCAGCCTGCTCCCGAAGCGGCGGCGCGCGTGCGCCGGCTCCGCACGCTGCTCGACGCGGCGACGTTCGGGCCGCTGCACCGAGCCACGGGTTGCCGTCGCACGGGACCGAACGAGTTCGAGCTCACGCAACCCGATGGCTCGTTGTGCAAGCTGCGGCTGCGCGACCACAGTCTGCTGCCCGACTCGTTCGCGAGTGCCGCGGGCGCAGTGCGCGTCGTCGAATACCTGCGCACACCGACGACGTGGATCGCGAAGCAGCTCGAGCTCGACGGGCTCGGTCGCTGTGACGTGGTTCTCAAGCTCCGCGAAATCGACTGGGCTCCCGATTTCTTCGCGCCACCGGCCGCGGCGAAGGGCGAGAGAGGGCAGCGCAATGTCATGCCCGCGCCCGGTCCGTTGCCCGAGAGCCGCTCCGAGGTGCCGGTCGAAGGCGAGGCGAAGGCCACGCGCTGGGTGTGCATCGCCGATCCCGGGAACTGGGCCGCGCGCGTCGCCGCCTATCAACCCGTACACGTCGAGCTCGAGCGGCAGAAACAGTGGATCGCCGGGTTCCCGATCTTCTGGCAGGAGGAGGGCAAGGCCTGGATCGCCGCCCCGTTCCGCCAGCGCGCCAACGGCCCCGCGCTGCAGGCACCGAAGGACTGGCAGCTCCGCGAAGTACCTGCCGGACGCTGCCTCGAGGTCTGGCCGCCCGCGGGATCACTCGAGGAAAAGCTCGCGGCGGGCGAACGGCTGCTGCGCGAGGCGCTGCTGGCGAAGCGGCTCTCGCCAGCGGGCCCGATCCTCACGCAGTTCTACCTGCACCTGCAGGAAGGCGAACCATCGTCGGAAAAGCTCGCGTCCCCTGTCGTGCGCATGGCCATAGCCGTTCGCTGACGAGCCGCGTTACTCTCGAAGCCCGAAACATGGACCTCTACACGCGCTCGCTCCGTTCTCCGATCGGCAGCCTGCGACTCGTCGTACGGGACGACGGCGCGGTTGTGCGCATCCACCTGCCGGGCGAGCAGCCTCGCGAAGACGCGAGACGCGACGACGGCCGGTGCGACGAGCTCGCGCGACAGCTCGATCAGTATTTCGCGGGCCGGCGGCGGCGGTTCGACCTGCGCCTTCTGCCTTCGGGCACCGAGTTCCAGCTCGCGGCGTGGCGCGCTCTCTCCGAGATCCCCTTCGGCGAGACGCGCAGCTACCAGCAGCAAGCGCGCTTGCTCGGCAGGCCGTCCGCGACGCGAGCCGTCGGCGCGGCGAACGGCAGGAACCCGCTGCCGATCGTGGTGCCCTGCCATCGCGTGATCGGCAAGGACGGCAGCCTCACGGGCTTCGGCGGCGGGCTGGCATGCAAGCAGTGGCTGCTCGCGCACGAGGCTGCCGTGCTCGCGGGCCATGACAGGGCGGCTGCACACGCATGACGCTGCCCGCTCCGTCGCCGTTTGCGTCGCACTGGGATCTCGATCCGCAGGTCGTGTTCCTGAATCACGGCAGCTTCGGCGCGTGCCCGCGCGTGGTGCTGCAGCACCAACAGGACTTGCGCACCCGCATGGAACGCGAACCCGTGCTGTTCCTGCACCGCGAGCTCGAGAGCCGGCTCGACCCGGCGCGGCACGAGCTCGCGCGCTTCGTCGGCTGCGCCGCGGACGACCTCGCCTTCGTCGCGAACGCGACGACGGGCGTCAACACCGTGCTGCGCTCGCTGCAGTTCGCGGCCGGCGACGAACTGCTCGTGACGGACCACGAGTACGCAGCCTGCCGCAACGCGATCGACTTCGTCGCGGGCCGCGCCGGTGCGCGCGTCGTCGCGGCGCCGATCCCGTTCCCGCTGCAGGATCCGCGGCAGGTGATCGACAGCGTGCTCGCGTGCGTCACGAACCGCACGAAGCTGCTGCTGATCGACCACGTCACGAGCCCGACGGGTCTCGTGCTGCCCGTCGAACCGATCGTGCACGCTCTGCGCGAACGCGGCATCGACACGCTCGTCGACGGCGCGCACGCACCGGGCATGCTCGAGCTCGACCTCGACCGGCTCGGTGCGGCCTACTACACGGGCAACTGCCACAAGTGGCTCTGCACACCGAAGGGCTCGGCCCTGCTGCACGTGCGGCGCGACCGCCAGGAGCGGATCCGACCGCTCTCGATCAGCCACGGTGCTTCGTCGACACGCACGGACCGTTCGCGTTTCCGGCTCGAGTTCGACTTCTCGGGCACCGACGACTTCACGCCGTTCCTGTGCATTCCGACCGCCCTGCACTTCCTCGGCTCGCTGCTGCCGGGCGGCATGCAGGAGCTGCAGACACACAACCGCAAGCTCGCGCTGGTCGGGCGCGATCTGCTCTGCACGGCGCTCGGCACGAGACCCGCGGCGCCGCCGGCCATGATCGGTTCGCTGGCCGCCGTCGAGCTCGAGCCGCTAGAAGTGCCGCTCGTGCCGCCGCAGGGACTCGACCCGTTGCAGGTGCGCCTGTTCGACGAACACCACATCGAGGTGCCTGTCGTGCGCTGGCCGCACCCGCCGTTGCGGCTCGTGCGCATCTCGCCGCAGGTCTACAACTCGCGCGCCCAATACGAGTATCTGGCGCGCACGCTGGCGGCGGCGGGCGTTCGGTAACGCACGGTCGCCAAGGAGCCGACGCCAAGGCGGGTTGCGCACCGTCGGTGATCCGACGCCGCGGCCGGCCGCCGTGCGCGTCGCGATCCTCGTCACTTTTCGCGCAGCGGGCCTCGGGCCAGTCAAGACCAGTCAACTCGGAGTCGATGAGAAGGGGCGATGCCAACGCCTTCCTCGGACGCGCCGAACCCCGCCACAGAGGCGCCGTTGTGGCCACTCGGCAGTGCGTCGCGGGAACTGGCGGCATGCTCACTGGTGCGTGCTCGATGAAGAGCCGCGGCATCTCTCTGCGCATGCGCATGACCGGGCTGGGTTCGCTGCTCGCACTGCTCGTGCTCGGCTACCTCGGCGTCGCCGCGTATCGGCGCGAACGCGCGGCGCTCGAACAGGACCGGCGCAGCAGCCTGCAAGCGGCGGCGCGCCTCGTTGCGGCCCACGCAGCAAGCAGCCTGCAGGCCGCCGAGACCAGAGCCGTCGCCGAGTTCCTCGGCACGGTCGCGCAGACGCTGGAGCTGCAAGCGGCTGCCGTCTACGCGCACGACGGCGCGCGCCTGGCCTCGGCTGGCGATCCATCGCTGCTGCCCGACCGCACATCGGGTGAGTTCGAAGCCGAGGGCGACTGGATCGGCTCCGCGCCGCTGCCAAACGCGGAGAACAGTGGTCTGCTGCGCGGAGTCGTGCTCGTGCGCGCGTCCGGCGAACCGCTTCGACAGCAACTCGGCGAATACGCGAGAGCTCTCGTGTTCGGCGCGGCGATCGCGGTGCTTCTGTTCGGCCTCGCCACCTACTGGCTCGGCGCGCGCCTGCTGCGTCCCGTGCTGGACCTGCTGCGGCTCAGCGACTGGGTTGACCAGACGAAGGACTTCAGGGTGCGCGCGGACGACACGGCGAGTGGCGAGATCGGCGCGCTGGCGCGCGGCTACAACACGATGCTCCACGCGATCCAGCAACGCGATGCGAACCTCGAGCACGTGAAGGCACAATGCGACCAGCAGGTGCGTCTGCGCACTGCGGATCTGAGCCGGGCATTGGAGCTGGCCGAGAGCGCGACGCACGCGAAGTCGACGTTCGTGGCGAACATGAGCCACGAAGTCCGCACGCCGCTCAACGCCGTCCTCGGCATGACCGACCTCGCGATGGAAGCCGAGGATCCGCGCGAGGTGCGCGAGTATCTGGGGGTCATCCGCAGCGCCGGTTCGAGCCTGCTCGGGATCCTCAGCGACGTGCTCGACTTGTCGAAGATCGAAGCGGGCAAGCTCGATCTCTCGCCGATCCCGGTCGACCTCGAATCGCTCGTGCTCGACGCGATGCGCCCGCTGACCTCGCGCAGCGAGGGCAAGGATCTCGAGCTGACGGTCGAACTGGCACCCGAACTGTCGCTCGGCTACAGCGTCGACGACGTGCGGCTGCGGCAGATCCTCACGAACCTGGTCGGCAACGCGATCAAGTTCACGGAGGAGGGATTCGTGCGCGTGAGCATCTCGCGCGTGAACGACCTCGGCGGCGCTCACGAAGTCGAGATCCTCGTGCAGGACTCGGGTGTCGGCATCCCGCAAGACCGCCTCAAGGCGATCTTCACGCCGTTCACGCAAGCCGACAACACGATCACTCGGCGCTACGCCGGAACGGGCCTCGGACTCTCGATCACGCAGCGATTGGTGGTGCTCATGGGCGGCATCATCCACGTCGAGAGCACGCCGGGCACGGGCACGACGTTCCGGATCCGGATCCCGATCACGACCTGCGAAAGCCCGCTGCCGGCGCCGCCGGCGCTGCCGCCCGCGAGCCGGCTGCTGCTCGTGAGCCGTTCGCCTTCGATGCAGCAGGCCATCGCGGCGATCGCCAGACGGCTGCAGGTCGAGGCGAAGGTGATCGAAGACCACCGCGCGCTCGCGGCGATGCCGCCGCTCGGCGATCACGATGTCGTGTTGCTCGACGACCGCGACAACGACGCCGAGATCTGCGCAGCCCTGGCGCTCGGATCGAGGCGCGTGCGGCCGGTGCTCGTCGTCACGTCGTTCCTGGACCTCGCCAACGCGGCAGCGCGTTGCCGCGCCAGCAACTTCATGGGCTACATCACGAAGCCCGTCTCGGCCCGCGAGCTCGCCGTGCGCATGACGTCACTGCTGCAGCCGGGGCCGGGCGACGTCGTGCACGCGCCACCACAAGCGGCGACCGCTAGCCCGGCCAAGGCACTGCCGCTTCGCATCCTCGTGGCCGAGGACAACGCGCTGAACCAGAAGCTCATCGAACGCATCCTGCAACGCGACGGCCACAGCGTGAAGATCGCCGAGAACGGCCGCATCTGCTGCGAGATGTTCGCGAGCGAGCCGTTCGACCTCATACTGATGGACATGCAGATGCCCGAGATGAGCGGGCTCGAGGCGACGACCAGCATCCGGCAACAAGAGAGCAGCTCCGGCAGCCGCGTGCCGATCATCGCGCTGACTGCGAACACGACGCCCGAGGACCGTCGCTCGTGCCTCGATGCCGGCATGGACGAAGTCCTGCCGAAGCCCGTTTCGCTGCCGCTGCTGCGGACGTTGCTCGCCGGCCTCGGCAGCAAGTCGGCCACACTGCCTCGCGCCGCCGACAGGCCCAGCGCGTAGATCCCAGCGCGTAGATCACGGTCGCGGCGCGAGCAGCTGCCGCAATCCGGCGAGGCCATCGACGATCCGGACCGCACCTTGCCGGCACAGCTGTTCGCGCCTTTCGGCCTCGGTGCCGGACCCCGCGACCGCGAGCGGCACGACCCCGGCAGCCCGCGCCGCCTCGAAGTCACTCGCGTTGTCGCCGAGCATCCACGCCGCGGTGTGACCGAGCCGCTGCAGCAAGAGGCGCACGGGCGCCGGATCCGGCTTGCCGGGACCGTCCTCCGCGGCGACGAGCGCCGCCACGTGCGCCGTGAACCCGTGACGCGCGAGCACCGACTCGGCGAGGCGGCGCGGACAGTTCGTGACCACGCCGATCGGCAGCAGCGTCGCCAGCGCCTGCAGGTCGGCGACGCTCGCGAGCGCACGGCGACCCTCGATGTCGGCGAGCACGCCGTCGAGGTCGAGCAGCAGCGCTTTCGGTTGGACCGCAGCCGCGAGCGCCGCACGCAGACGCGCGAACGCCGCGCAGTCCGCGGGCAGCGTGATGCGCACACCGGCCGGGAACGCACGTACGGCGATCCCGACTCCGGCCAACGCATCGCGCAACCAGGTCGGATCGCCGCCGCGCACGAACACGAAGTTGCCGGCCGACGGCAGGGCCTCGAGTCCGAACGCGCGCAGCGCGCCGATCAGTTCGGTGCGTTCGGCTTCGACCGCGTGCACGTAGGCCTGCATCTCGTCGCGGCCAGTTGCGAGCCGATGGACCGCGGCGGCGCGGCTCCAGGTGCCACACGTGAACGGACTGCCGACGACGCGCAGCCAGCCCACGACGCGCGGTGTCGCGATTGCGTAGCCGACGCGCAGACCCGCGAGCCCGAAGGCCTTGCTGAACGTGCGGACGACGACCGCGTTGTCGAACCCGAGCGCGGCCCGCGTGAGGTCTTCGCCGCCGAACTCCGCGTAGGCGGCATCGACGAGCACGAGCGACTGCGGGAATGCCGCGCAGACCGCGCGCACGTCGTCGGCCGTGGCGACGAGGCCCGTCGGGTTGTTCGGCGACACGATCGCGACGAGCGCCGTGTCCGCCGAGCCCAGCTCCATCACCTGCTGGGCCGGCCACGCGCCTTCGAGCCACGGCACCGTCCTCGCTCGAGCGCCGGACAGCGCCACGTAGCGCTCGAGCATCTCGAACGTCGGCACGGGCAGGATGGCCTCACGGCCCGGCTCGAGGCAGGCGCGGCAGAGGCGATCGAGCACGTCGTCGGCGCCCGCGCCGACGAAGAAGCGATCGACAGGCAGCCCGTGGTGCGCAGCAAGCGATCGTTCGAGCCGGTCGTCGCGCGGGTAGCAGCGCAGCAACTCGGGATCGCGCAGCAGGGCGTCGAAGAACGACGCCGACGGCGCACGGCCCTGGTTGCCGTCGAGTCGCAGGTCGACCCACGCCGGGACCGCGGGCATGCCTGCTCGAGACTCGGGGACCGACCTCGCAGCACGCGGAGGCAACGACATTCTCGCACCTTACCCGTCGCGCGCCCGCGGCTCACCGCCGCGTTGCCTGCAGGCTGCCGAGATACTGCCAGATCGCTTCGAACTGCTGCTTCGCATCGCCATCCAGGATCTCGGTGAACGCGGTGCGACCCTTCGCATCCGAGTATTTTGGCATGCGCGCGTCGGGATCGAGCCGCGGCGGATCCTGCAGCCAGCGCGTGTAGTACTCGTGGCGGAGCCGCCCACGCGCCGTGACCAGCTCGATGCCGACGCGTTCGAACGGCTGGATCGCCGGCTTGTCCCCCACCGCGTGGCACTGCACGCAACCGAACCCGGTGCCCATTGCGACGAGGCGTTCGCCGTCGATCACTGCCTGCGCCTTGCCCGCAACCGCGGGTTCGTCGGCCGGTCCGTAGCCGTGCTCACGCACGAGCCCGCTCGCGATCGCGGCACCATGCACGTGGAACGCCGGCATCCGCGCATGCAGCCACGGCCGCGGCGACTTCTCCTGTCCCTGCACGAAGCGCGCGATCCACGAGGGCTGCAGCTTGCTGCCGACCCAGGTCAGGGCGGGCACTCCCTGCGCCACGGGATCCTGGTCGGTCGGCAGCGGTGCCTGCTTCGACGCCTGTTCGGCATGACGGGCCCAGCGCGAGGGTTCGCCGTCGAGCCCATGGCATGCCGTGCACCGATCGGCGCGCAGATGGCGGCTCACGAAGTCGACCGGCGCCGGGCGGAACGGCGCCTCCTCGGCAAACGGCAGGAACGCGCGCAGGGCCGCCCGCTGCTCGGCCGACAGACCATGGTCGGGGGCGCCTCGGTGTCCGGGTTTGTCGGCCAGACAGCCGCGCGCGGCGTCGAGGTTGCGCAGACGCGGGGCGCGGCTCTCCTCGACCGGCAGATCGAGCGCGTGGCAGAGCGTGCACGCGTGACGTTGCGCGAGAACCTTGCCGCGATGTGCCTCGCCGCGGCTCACCGGCAGCCCTGGCACGTCAGTGGCGAGCAAGTGGGCCGCCAGATTCACGGCATCGTCGCGCGACAACATGAAGTCCGGCATGCGCGAATGCGCGTGATCGCGCCGCGGATCCTGCAGATAGGCGACGAGCGCAGCCGGCCGCCACTTCTGCGGCGCGAAGTCGAGCGCGATGCGGTCGTCCCGTGCGTCGTGCTGCTGGCCGGGTTGCGGGTGGCACGCGACGCAACCGAGCTCGAGAAAGCGGGCAGCGCCCGCCGCGGCCGCGCCGGCCGCGAACTCCATGGCAGCGGGTGGCGAGCCGGACTCCGCGAGCCAGGCCGCCAGGTCGTCGGCATCCTGCGGCTTCTCGAAGGCGTGACGCGGCATCGTTGCATCGGGCCGGAACTGCCGCGGGTCGCGCAACCACGACGCGACCCAAGGTTGGTGCAAGCGCGCGCCGACGCCGCGCAGATCAGGGCCCGCTGCGTCGAGCTCCGCGAAGGCCGATTCGCCGATGCGGCGGACTTCGAATTCGTGGCAGCGTGCGCAGCGGCGCTCGGCGAAGAGCTGCTGGCCCTCACGCAGCTGCTCGCCGGCCCCGACTTCCGCATCGCCAGCGGCCCACTGCAGCAGCTCGGGAAAGATCGGCTCGAAGCCGAATTCGGACCCCGACCAGAACACGCGGAACTGTCCGTCTCCCATGGCTCCACTCTCGAAGACGAGCCGCAGGTGGTTGTCGCCCTTCTTGAGCCGGACCGGCTGCGTGGTCTCGAGCGCCTTGCCACTGCGCAGCGCCCCCTCGAGCACGAGCTCGTCGTTGAGCGAGAGTTTCACCGACCCGCGGCCCTCGATCCGGAAGTGGAAACGATCGCGCGCCGGCAGGGGCACGGTCGCGTGCCAGGTCGCGCGAAACAAGCCGACCGGCAGGAACGGACTCGGCGACTCGCCGCGTTCGACCGCCAACGACAGCAGTCGCGCGCGCTGGCTGTGCACGACGCGTGTCTGTGCCGCGAGGCCTTCGAAGGTGACCTTCGCGCCGCGCACACGCGGTTCCTGCGGGGGTGCTTGCGCCGCCGGTTCCTGCGGCAGCGGGGCCGGGAGCCAGGCGCTCGCGGCCCACGCCGACGCGACGACTGCGAGTGACCACGACATCGGCTCAGTGCCCCGACGGGAAACCCGGATCCTCGGCCAACGCATGGATCGTGTTGTGCAGTTCGCCCTTCCATGCGCGCCCGTCACTGTGATCGAGATCCCAGGTCACCTTCATCTGGTGCACGGGCCGCATGCCCTCGATGGCGAGGAAGACCGTGCGCTTGTCGGGCGACAGCGTGGCGGCGGTGACCTTGAGCGGATCGCGGTTCGGCTTGCCTTGTTCGACACGGCGCTCGGGGTGCAGGATCGAGAGCTCGGGCGAGCCGTAGTTCGACGAATAGAGGTAGTTCCAGATCTCGATCCCGTAGCTCTCCGGATCGGATCCAGTCGCGGCATCGAGCGGCTCGTCGAACGTCAGGTAGAGTCCCTTCGCGCACGTGCGCAGAGCGGTCGGAATGCCGAGCGGCTTGTCCGTGCGGCGGACGCGGTGGAAGCCGCCGTCGCGCGCCGCAGTCGTCTGCCAGCCCTTGAGACCGATCACGTAGAGCTGACCGTCCACGGGCGAGAAACGGCCGCGCATGCAACTCGACGAGAAGTCGGCCGGCAAGCGCACGACGCCACCTTGCATCTGTCCATTGACGCGTTCCGCGAGCACGAGGTAGCAGGAGCACGTGCCATACGAGAGGTGCAGCAGCCTGCCCGCGAGATCGCGCCACGCGGCACCGGTGACCCAGACCTGGCCACCGCTGCTGTTGTCGACCTCCATCGGCATCCAACACAGCGGCAGGTCGGGCTCGTCGGGCACGGGCACGCGATGCGCCGTGTCCTTGACGCCCGCATAGAAACCAGGCTTCTCGATCCAGTTCAACCGGCAACGCGGCATGAACGTGCCCTCGTTGTCGCCCGACGTGACGATGCCGTCGGGCGACACGCCGATGCCGTTCGGCGCGCGCAGCCCGGTCGCGATGGTTTCGATGCGCGAGCCGTCCTTGGTGACCTTCAAGATGGTGCCGTGGTGCGGCGCGATCTTCATGAAGCCGCGGCCGCCCGGGTTCACGGGTCCGCCCTTGCTGAAGTAGAAGTTGCCCTCCGCGTCGGTCTGCAGGTCGAACGCGAACTCGTGGAACGCGGGCGTGATGTAGACCTGGTTGTTGAAGCACTCGTAGAAGTCGGCCTCGCCATCGCCGTTCTCGTCGTGCAGGCGCGTGATTCCGTCGCGGCCGTGCACGTAGATCACGTCGTTGACGATCCGGAGGCCGAGCGGATCGAACAGGCCGGTCGCGAAGCGACGCCACGAGATGGCACCGAGGTCGTCATTGATCCCGCTGACGATCCAGACGTCGCCGTTCCACGTCGACACGGCGGCGCGGCCATCGGAGAAGAAGTCGAACGCGCCGGTGCGCATGCGCGAACCGAAGCGGTTACTGAACGGGATCGAGATCGTGTCGACCGCGAACGGACCGTCGTCGGGACCGCGGTGACCCTTCGTGACGATGGCATCACCCCAGTACGCCTTGCCAGGCTTGGTCGGCAGCGCCCGCACGTCCACGGCCCTCGTCAACAGCGGCATGTCCGCTGCGACCTCGCGCTCGTCGCCCGACGTGATCGCGAGCTGCAAACGCACCACATGGGCGTGCGCAGGCACACGCAGCAGGATCCGGCTGCCATCGACCTCGAGCCGGCCCGCGTCGTCGCCGCGCAGCATGCAGGCAACGCTGCGTTGGCTCCGACCCACGGAGTCGACGGGAGCCCGGAACCGATCCGCGAACACGTCGATCTCGGTGAAGTACGCGCTGCCGCGGCGCACGACGAACAGCAGGTGCCGGTGACTGCCGAGCCCACCCTCCTTGGCGATGCTCACGCCGTGTTTGTCACCTTCGCCGAGCTTCCCGCTGTCGGCGATGCCCAGCGAGACCCAACCGGCAGCCTTGGGGTCCGCGGCCGCCGCGTCGGGCGCCGTTTCGGCATCGCTTCCGAACACTTCGTATTGCTGCACGCTGCGGCTGCCCGAGTGCCAGGTGAACGTGCTGATGCGCGATACCGGCACGACCTTCTTCAAGTCGACGAGGAGGCGACCGGTGTCGCGTTCCTTGTCCTTCACCTTGTATTTGTCGAACCAGACCACGCGCTTCTCGTCGTCGGCGCTCGTCGCCGCTTCGCCGTCGGCGAGCAACGGCAGCGCGAGCGTCTGCGCGGTGTCGGCGGCACCGGCGGCCGGCGCAGACCGGCCGTGGGCGCGCGCGAACCCGGGCACGAAGGAAACCGAGGCCCCGGTCCCGCTGCTCGCGTCGAGGTAATCGCCGCGCGATGGCGCTCCCATCGACAATGCCTCCCATCCCTTCG
>DASRJH010000092.1:0-14447 GCA_035649575.1 Planctomycetota bacterium | reverse complement strand
GAACGCGCGGTGCTGCTGCGCTGTCTGCAGAAGGACCCGGCCGCGCGTTACCAGAGCGTGCACGATCTCATCGCCGCGTTCGGCGCACCATCGAGTGTCGGTGCCGCGGCCTGGACCGACGTGCGCGCCGGCGCCGGCGCGTCGTCTCCGACAACCGGAGCGCCGGCGGTGCCACCGCCGCTGCCATCACCGCCGCCGCCGCCGGAGGACCCGTATGCGGGCTTCGGCCGGGCCTCGCGCGAGGCCGCGCGGCACGCCGCGAAGATCGCGAGGCGGGCGATGATCCAGGCGCGCCAGGTCGCGCAGCGCGCCGCGAAGAGCGCCAACGAAGTCATGCGCGAGACCATGGCCAACAGCCGTGGCCGCCACTTCCGGCGCTGGCGCGCGTGGCAGCGTCTGCGCAAGCAGCGCCACACCTGGAAGGAGCAGCGCGAGGCCATGCGCGCGGCGGCGGCGGCGGTCGGGCGGCCGCAGCGGCGGCATCGGGGCGGCTGGGTCGCGCTGGCGGTCTTCGCCGCACTGGTCTTCGTGCCGATGGTGCTCATGACGATGGGCACACCCTCGCACTACACCGACAGCATGACCCCGGCGACGGTTTCGGATGGTCGCGCCGCCATCGTGTCGACACCGCGACAGACCCTGCGCGTGTTCCGTGTGCCACCACAGTACGAGGGGCTCGTGTCGAGGTCCGAGCCGCAGTGGGTGTTGCTCGCGCAGCAGGATCGCGAGCAGGCGCACGACTTGCTCGTGCAGTCCATCGAGCAACTGCGCCGCGAGGCGCCGCTGTCGCCGGAGCTGCGCGCCACGCCGCTCGACCTGCCTTCGTTCGAGGTGATCACGCTCGACGGCCGCGCGGCCCAGAAGGTCCACACGCAGCTCGATGAGTTCCTGCGCGCGCGCAGCTACGACCGCGGCATCGCGGAGAAGCTCGCGAAGCAGGCGCCGGCGTCGCTCGTGCTCGCGGCTGGTCGCCTCGGCGACATCCGTTGGGCCGACGCGGCGGATCGCAAGCGCGCGCAGCGGCTGCAACAGTTCCTCGAGCAGACGACCGGCTGCCGCAACCTGTCTCTGATCGACGACGACACTCCGGAGGCCCAGGTCGCGAACAAGAACCTCGGCGCGCTGTGGATGTGGTTCGTCAACGAGTTCGGCAACACGCCGCGCACGTGGGAAACGTACCGCTCGCTGCTCAAGCTGAAGTGACACCGCAAAGCACCGCCAGGCTCACTTCGGCTTCGACCATCTGTTGTTCTTGCGGTCGCAGTCCAACGAGGCCGTGTCGGGGTCGATCTGCACGGCGACCACGTCGGGTCCGAACTCGAGCACCGCGTTCGTGCTCGACCACCACGTTCCCACGGCCACGGTCTGGCGTTCCTTGCGTTCGTCGCCGTAGGTGACCTCGACCACGGCCGGATGCACGGCGCGCCCGCGGTCCTCGATCGAAACCAGCGTCTTGCCGTCCTTGCCCTCGACGCCACCCACGGCGTGGTCGAGCTGCCACGTCTCGAAGAACCACGTGCGGAAGTACGGCTCGAGGTCCAACCGCGCGACGTCGCTGAAGGTGCGGAAGAAGTCGTGCGGGTAGGGGTGCTTCCACGCCCAATCGGCGGCATACCGGCGGAACGCCGCGAAGAACGTCTCGTCGCCGAGCAGGGCCCGAAGCTGGTGCAGGATCGCCTCCGGCTTGCTGTAGCTCGCGAAGCCGAAGTCGTCGGAGCCGTAGGTGTCCGCATGCCGCATGCAGGAGACGTCGCCGCCGCCTCTCACCTGGTTCGCGTATTGTGCGATCGTGCGTTGTGCGCCGTTCTTGCTGCCCGTGAAGTTGCCGCGGCACAGCGTGGTCCAGAACGACGTGAAGCCCTCGTCTTGCCACGCGTAGCGCTTCTCGTTGCTGCCCAGGAGCATCGGGAACCACATGTGGATCGTTTCGTGCGCGATGGTGCCGGCGGCCCCGCGCCTGCCGCAGATCGTCATCATCGGATACTCCATGCCACCGCCGATGATGCCTTCGCACGCGGTCATGTGTGGCCACGGGTACGGATGCACGTGGGCCGACATGTACTCGATCGTGTGCTGCACGTAGCGAGCAGCGCGCACCCATTCGCCCGCGTTGGCCTCGTAGACCGCGTGGATCATCGCCGTGCCGTTCTTGCCGGGCCCTTCCTTGTCCGCGATGACCGCATGCGTGGCGTCCCAGAGATAGGTCTTCGCGATGCTGACCGCGGCATCGCGCACGTTCTCGGCCCGGAACCTCCAGCAGAGCTTGCCGCTCTCGGCCTTTGCCGTGGCGTTGCCCGCCGCGAGGTCCTCCTTGTCGACGACGTGCACGATCTCGTGGTTCGTGCTTGCCGTTGCGAGCGCATCGCGCGCCTTCGGCGTGAGGACCTCGTCGGCGTTCTGCAGTTCGCCCGTGGCCCGCACGAGGTAGCCGACCGGTGCCGTGATCGCGAGGTCGTAGTCGGCGTAGTCCATGTAGAACTCGCCGTTGCCGCGGTGCTCGTCCGCGACCCAGCCGTTCACGTCGTCGTAGACCGCGAACTGCGGATACCAGTAGCCGAGGTAGAACACGTTGTCGCTCTCGTGACCCATGCGCGGCGCGTCGCCGGCCTTCGGCACCGCGAACGCATAGTCGATCTCGAGCGTCACCTTGGCGCCGGAGGCGAGCGGTTCGGGCAGTCGCACCGTCATCAGCGTGTCGGCGACCGTCACCTGCCTGTCGCGGCCCCGTGCCGTGAGCTTGAGCTGCACGCCGGCGAGGCGGACTTCGGCGATCTCGAACCCGTCGGTCGGGACGACGGTGCGCGTGCGTTGCGCGCCGGCCTTCATGAGGTTCTGGTAGAGGTGCACGACGAGCCGGTCGAGCGCTCCGGGCGAACGGTTTTCGTAGGTCATCACGGCGCGGCCCTGCAGGCGTGCGTTCGCGGGATCGAGCTCGGCGGTCAGCGTGTAGACCGCGTGGTTCGTCCAGTGCTTCGGGCCCGGACGCCCGGACGCAGTGCGCGTGCCGTTCGCGATCGCGGCCTGGAAGGCCGGCGACAGGTCGATCGGGTAGGGCACGATCCGCCGCGCAGTGGGCGGAGTCTGGCCCACGCAGAGGGCCATGAGCCACAGCGAGAAGGGGAGTGCTAGAGCAGTTCTGGTTTGCACGGTCTTGCTACGTGTGAAGAGGGGGACCTGGCAGGTTCTCGTTCGAAGCTATCTCGCGAACGTGACCTCGACCGTCTGCTCTTCGCCGTTGCGCACGAAAGTCACGGTGTTCTTCGCCGGTCCCTGGGACACCGCCGCGCGGTATTCCTCGGGCGAGGCGACCTTCTTGTCGCCGATCCGGACGATCTTGTCACCGGCCTTCAACCCGGCCCTCGCGGCGATGCTGCCCTCGGTGACCAGCACGATCGTCGTGTCGTTCTCGCCGAGCCGCACGCCGAGCCGGCGCAGGTTCCCACCGCCACCGCCACCGCCACCGCCGAAGCGGGGCTGCACCTTCATGTTCTCGCGCGTCAGCAGCTCGGGCAGGTTGGCGAGCCCGAGCGCACCCGTCGCGATGACGACCGACGAGTGCATCTGGTACTCGGGAATCGCGGCGCCGTAGGTGTCGTACTGCGTGTGGTGCGTGTGCATGTAGTTGGCTTTTCCCGCCTGGTTCCAGAAGAAGCCCGGCACGTCCGCTCCCGTGAACGCTTCGTGGTCGCTGCCGATCGGCCTGAACGCGTCGATGTGGCGGATCTTGAACGGCATCTCGTCGGACAGCTTGAAGACCGGTTCGAACGCGGTCGTGAGCTGCGGCTCCATCTCCTTCATGCCCGCGATCCCCGAGATGTAGTTCGTGCCGCCGTCGTGCACGAGGCACGCGCTGTACTTCGGCATCTCTTCCTTGTGCTTCTGCACCCAGGCGAGTGATCCGAGCAGGCCCTGCTCCTCGCCGCTCCAGAGCATGAAGCGGATCGTGCGCCTCGGCTTTGCCCCGATCGCCATCAGGATGCGCGCCGCTTCGAGCGTCGTCGCGGTGCCGGTACCGTTGTCGGTCGCGCCCGTGGCGCCGTCCCAGCTGTCGATGTGGCCGCCGACGACGACGTACTCGTCGGGATGCTCGGTTCCCACGATGTCGGCGAGCACGTTGAAGAGCGCGATCGGGCCCTTGCGAAAGTGGTTGCGGATGTCGAACTCGACCTCGACGTCCTTGCCGTCGTCGAGGTGCTTCACCAGCGTCTTGTAGCAGTCGCTGCGCACGCGCACGAACGGCAGCTTCGGCAGGTTCGCGAAGTCGACGTTCGGCTTGCCGTCCGTCAACAGCAGGTCGCGGCCGCCGCTCACGAAGCCCAGGCCGCCTTCGCTCTCCATCGCCGCCATGATCTCCGTGAGCAACGGAGGGCCGCCCGGGTTCAGCAGCCAGACATGGGCGAGCTTGCCCTTCATCGCAGCGAGCTCCTCTTCGGTCTTCGGTGAGCGCAGCAACGGGCCCCGCGCAGGCCCGCGCGTGCCGGCGGTCCACGCATCGGTGTTGCACACGATGTCCATCGGCTCGGGCTTCGTCATGCGGCCCCACCACGGACCGCGGTTGAAGCCGACCGCGAACTTGCCCCACTGCTCGAGGCGCGCGTTCTCGATGCCGAACCCCGCGAACGTGTCGCGCGCCCATTCGCAAGCGACGGTCAGGTTGTCCGACGACGTCAGGCGCGGGCCGATGCGGTTCACGAGGTGGTCGAGGTGCGCCATCACCTGTGAGTTCTCGAGCCCCTGCTTCTTGATCGCCTCGAACTGCTCGGGCGCGACCTGCGCGAACAGGACCGATGAGGTGAATGCGACGAGGACGAAGGTGCGCGGGATCGACATGCGCGGCGGAGGATACCGACGCACTGCCCCTGGTGGCGAAATCCCCTGTCCCAGGCGCGTCCCGTGCACGAGGCGGTCCATGGGCTCGTGCCCGGGCAGGAGGCCATTGGCATCATTGGGCCCGTCAATGGTTGCGGCCATGGCCGCGATGCGACGCGGGAAGTCGGGACCTGCCCCGCGCGCTTTCGCGCGGTATCGTCGTGCCCCCACGGAGTGCCTCTCATGAACCGATCCGCGAGCCCGCCCCTGCTTCTCATGGTCCTGCTTTCCGTCTCGGCGCCGCGCGCGCAGGAATGGCGGACCGAGCAGGTCGTCGACGTCGGCCTCGAGATCGACGCACCGGGGCGCCTCGAGCGACTGCCGATGCAGCTCGGCGAATCGGGGCCATACCAGCGCGCCCGCTTCCGTCCCAACGACCGGCAGGACTACGTGCGGTCCCAGTACTACTGGTACTGCGACGTCTACGAGTTCTCGAAGAAGGAGCAAAAGGGCGATGACTCCGACCTGCCCGACAACCTGCCGCCCGAGGCCAAGGAGCAGCTCAAGAAGCTGATGGCCGAGGCGGGCTTCAAGAAGCTCAGGTCCTTCAAGGACTGGCTCGACGACAAGGACAAGGCAAAGATCACGTTCGTGGTCGAGGGCAAGCCGAAGAAGGCGCGCGGCGGCAAGCTCGACTTCACGCACTGGGTCTGGAAGGAAGCGAGCGGCTTCGGCCCGTGCGGCATCGTCTATTGCGAGGCCGCCGTCTACTCGTACGAAGATCGCGAGGTCGCGCTCGTGATCGAGATGCCGCTCGAGACCGACAAACCCGGCATCCCGAAGAGCAAGTGGAAGCTCATCATCGATCGCATGATCGCGAGCGGCAAACAGCTCGAGGCCGACGCCGCCGCAGACGACAGCGACAAGAAGCGCGACCAGTATGCGAACACGCCCGAGAGGCAGGCAGCGCTGGCCGAGGCCAAGAAGAACATCGCGGGCATGCAGGGCTGGGACTACTTCACGCAGCCGAACTACATCGTGATCTACGCGTGGGACTTCGAGAAGCCCGACGAACGCTCGAAGTCGAAGAAGGACGCCGTCTACTACGCGTCGCGGCTCGAGAAGATGAGGGAGCTGTATCTCGGCAACTACCCGCTCGACGCGACGGGAACGAAGGCGATCATGCCCGACCCGAACTCGATCCCGAGCCTCACGGGGCCCGTTACGGGCGTTCCGTCGCCCAAGGCAGAGGAAGAGCCCGAGGAGGAAGCGCCGGCCGAGAAGCTCGGCGTCCAGCCATACTCGGTGTTCCGCCTGTGCGCGACCTACGAGCAGTTCATGAAGTACGGGCAGTCACCGCCGGGCGTGGTCGGCTGGTTCTCGCCGACGAGCAAGGAGCTCGTCGTGTTCCTCGGCGGGGACAAGATGATGGGCAGTGGCGCCACGGAGACCGTGACCTACCACGAAGGCTGGCACCAGTACGCGGACTTCTACTTCCATCATCCCGACACGAAGAAGCACGGCACGCTGCATCGTTGGTTCGACGAAGGCCACGGCGACTACTTCGGCTCGTTCCGCTGGGGCCAGCAGGGCTGGAAGTACGTCGGCTCGAAGATGCGCAATTCCGACTGCAAGCAGATGGTGCGCGCAGGCGACTACGTGCCGTTCAAGGAGATCGTGCACTGGGACCGCCGCCGCTTCTATTCGCAGCGCGCGCCCTACTACTACGCGCAGGCCTACTCGATGATCGACTTCCTGCGCCGCGGCGAGAAGGAGCGGGGCTGGCAACCGCGCTGGGGCGAGGCGCTCGACATGTATCGCAAGGTCATGCTCGTGTATGGCGACAGCAAGCAGGCGAGCGATACGGCGTTCCGCGGCTTCACCGACGACGACTGGAAGAAGCTCGAAGACGCCTGGAAGGCGTGGGTCGGCGGCCCGAAGTTCATGAGCGGGCAGTAGCTTCCATCCCGCGGGGCGAGAGGTTCGTTCGATCGCCGCGACGTGAGGACACGGGCCCCACCGGCCGCGCCGATCACAGCAGCCGGCCGCGAAGCAGCGTCCAGGCGATGTTGAAGTAGATGATCAGGCCCGACACGTCGACCAGCGTCGCCACGAACGGCGCCGACGCGCTCGCCGGGTCGAGCCGCAGGCGCTTCAACAGGAACGGCAGCCCGGCGCCGACCACCGCGCCCCAGGCGACGACGCCGATGACGCTGAGCGCGACGACGAGGCCGAGCATGCCCCAGTGCTCGCCGTAGCTGCCGAACATCGCCTGCCACGCGCCGATGCGCAGCAACCCGAGCGAGCCGAGCACGACGCCGAGCAACAACCCGGTGACGATCTCGCGGCGCAGCACGCGGCCGACGTCGGCGAGGCGCAGCTCGCCGAGCGCCAACGCGCGGATCACCAGGGTCGTCGCCTGCGAGCCGCTGTTGCCGCCGCTGCTGATGATCAGCGGCACGAAGATCGCGAGCACGGCGGCCTTCGCGATCTCGTCGTCGTAGCGCGCCATCGCCGACGCGGTCAGCATCTCGCTGACGAACAGGATCGCGAGCCAGCCGGCGCGCTTCCTCAGCATCTGCAGCAGGCTCACCTGCAGGTACGGCGCCTGCAGCGCCTCGACGCCGCCGAGCTTCTGCATGTCCTCGGTGTTCTCCTGTTGCACGGCGTCGGCGACGTCGTCGAAGGTGACGATGCCGCGCATGCGGCCGTCGTCCTCGACGACGGGCACCGCGAGCAGGTCGCGTTCGCCGAGGATGCGCGCGACCTCGGCGCGGTCGGTGTCGGCGCGCACGTGCACCGGGTCGGGGTGCATCAGCGCGCGCACGCTGGCGCCGTCGGCAGCGACGAACAGCTCGCGCAACGACACGACGCCGAGCAGCCGCTGGCCGTCGTCGAGCACATACGCGTAGTAGATCGTCTCCGGGTTCTCGCGCACCTGGGCCCGCAGGTAGTGCAGCGCCTCGCCGACCGTCGCTTCGGCGCGCAGCCGCGCGAAGCGCGGACTCATCAGGCCGCCGGCGCGGTCGGCGGCGAACGCCAGTAGCGCCGTCACCTCGCTGCGCGCCTTTGGGTCGAGCTTGGCGAGCAGCTGCTGGCGTACCGCGGGGTCGACGCTCTGCAGCAGGTCGGCGGCGTCGTCGGGCGGCAGCAACCGCAGCCACGTGTTGCCCTGCTCCGGCGGCGACGCGGCGATCAGCGCCGCCTGGTCGGCCGGTGGCAACGACAGGAAGAACGGGTTGGCCTCGCGGGTCGCCAGCGCGTCGATCGCGTCGAGGCGTTCCTCGACGGACATCACGGGCCAGGCAGCGCGCAGGTCGTCGGCGGTGAGCGTTTCGGGTTCCATGGATGGCGCGCGTCGGCGGCGCGCGGGAAGGCTAACCCGGCGCGGCTGCCGCTCCTCGTGGCTCCGAACGCGCCGCGAGGCACCGGAGTCAGCGCGACGACGTGGTCCCGGCCTTTGGGCAAGCGGGCGACGGACTGGCTTCCCGGACACACTCCGCGGCCGGTAGCCGCACGACGAACTGGCTGCCCGAGCCGAGCTCGCTGGTCACCGCGATCGACCCGCCGTGTGCCTCGGCGATCCACTTCGCGATCGCGAGCCCGAGACCTGTTCCCACTGCTTCGTGCCCTTCTTCACCGGCCCGGCTGCGCGCCGGATCGGCGCGGAAGAAGCGATCGAAGATCCGCGACAGATCGCGGGCCTCGATGCCGATCCCGGTGTCGGTGACGGAGAGCTCCACGAGACTGCCGGCGGGATCGCGGCGCACCTGGATCGCGGCGGTTCCCCCGGGCCGGTTGTAGCGGATCGCGTTGGTCACGAGGTTCGAGACCAGGTCGGCGAGGCGCGCGGGATCGCCGCTCACGAGGCCGGGGTCCGACGCCGCCGACGAGAGCTCCACGCCATGGCTCGACGCGAGCGGCCGGTGCAGGCGCAGGGCCGCATCGGCGATCTCGGCGAGCGAGACGCGCTGCCGCTGCAGCGGCACGACGCCCGCGTCGGCGCGTGCGAGCGCGAGCATGCCCTCGACCACGGCACGCATCCGCTCGCTCGCCGCACCGACTTCGGCGAACAGGAGGCGCAGTTCCGCCGCCGACCGCTCGCGGCTCGTGGCCAGCTCGACGTTGCCGGCGATCACCGCGAGCGGAGTGCGCAGCTCGTGGGAGGCGTCGGCCAGCAATCGCCGTTCGCGCTCGAACGCGGCCTGCAGCCGCGCGAACGCGGCGTTGAGCGTGCGGCCCAGTCGCGCCAGTTCGTCGTTGCCGCGCACGTCGATGCGACCTTTGAGGTTCGTGCCCGAGATCCGCTCGGCGGTCGCGGCGATCCGGTGGATCGGACGCAGCGCGCGCGAGACCAGTAGCCAGCCGCCGATCAGCGACAGCACGAGCAGGGGCGGGCCAACGGTCCACAGCTGGGTCGTGAACGCCGCGACGGCCGCGTCGACTCGCGCCAGCGAAGCGCCACAGGCGACCTGCACCGTCGCTGGCGCGGCCGTTCCCGCATCGGCGGCCGGCACGGCGACGAGGCATGTCTCGCGAAACCGGGCGTCGCGGAGCGTCACCTCGCGGTTGCCGCACGCCGCGGCGAAGCCGACCCCGGTCGATTCCGCGAGCGGCGAGCGCAGCATCACCACGCCGCCGGCATCGGCGACGAGGAAGTACCGGTCGGCATCGGCATTTTGGTAGTCGGCGAGCAGCTCGGAATCCGCCTCGACGAACCACCGCGAAGGCTCGAACTCGAGCTCCGCGGCGACGGCGCGCGTCCGCATCTCGAGCTCGCGATCCAGCGCCTCGACGAGGCTCTCGCGCAGCCGGTGGGCCAGCGCCACCGAGAAGCACACGAGCACTGCCGCGAGGATCAGCGCGTAGAGGCCGATCAACCGCCAGCGAAGTGGCATTCGCCATCCTCCTTGGCTGCGAGCAGGTAGCCCTGGCCGCGCACGGTGTGGATCAGGCGCTGCCCGAAGCCGCGGTCGACGAGCTCGCGCAGCCGGCAGACGTGCACGTCGACGACGTTCGACAGCGTGTCGCTGCCGGCGTCGTAGATCTTGTCGTAGATCTGCGTGCGCGACACGATCCGACCGTGTTGGAGCGCCAGCAGCTCGAGCAGGGCGAACTGTTTGGCCGGCAGCTCGATCTCGCGCCCGGCCCGCCGCACCCGGCGCGCGGCCAGATCGACCTCGAGGTCGGCCACTGCGATCGCGGAGCTGCCGACGCGGTGGTCGCGGCGGATCAGCGCGCGCAGGCGGGCGACCAGCTCGGTCAGGGCGAACGGCTTCGTCAGGTAGTCGTCGGCGCCGCGGTCGAGCCCCGCGACCCGGTCCTCGATGCCATCGAGCGCCGTCAGCACGAGCACTGGCGTGAGCTTGCCCTGGGCGCGCAGCGCGCCGAGCACCTCGAAACCGGAGCGACGCGGCAGCATCAGATCGAGGACGATCGCGTCGTAGTCCTCGGTCCCGGCGAGATGCAGGCCGCACTCTCCGTCGGAGGCCGCATCGACGCTGAAGCCGGCTTCGTCGAGGCCGCGTTGCAGCAGCCTCGCGAGACCCGGGTCGTCCTCGATGACCAGCGTGCGCATTGGGCGAACGGCTGCGTTCGGCAGCTCACTTCTCGATCTTGACGAGTTTCAGATTCGCGTCCTGGATCAGGCCGATGCCAGGAGCGAACCACTTGTACTCGATCGCCTTCTCGAGCGGAGTCGTCTCCTCGTACTTCATGACGCGGTCGTACTTGCCGGACGGCGTGTCGACGGCTTCGGTCAGGCTGACGATCTCGGCGCGGTCCATCGCCACGTCGGGGGCGATCTCCTGGTAGAAGCGCGCTCCGAGCAGCGCGTCCCCCGGCAGGAAGATGCCGAAGTGCGCACCCTTCTCGCCGGAGAGCCAGGCGCCCTCGTGGCTCACGACCTTGCCGTCCTTGTACATGTCGACGTCCTCGCCGAAGTAGTACACGCTGGCCGTCCGTTTCGAGATCGCGAAGAAGTTGCGCGAGATCTCGACGAGCTGGCCATCCTCGCTCTCGCGCTCCTCGACGATGCGCGTCTCGACGCCGTCGACCTTTCTCGTCTCCTTGAGCACGGTGACGACGAGCTCGATGTTCTTTTTGCCTTCCTTGCCTTGCAGCGTCAGCTTGTATCCCGGCTCGAGGATCATGAACGTGTTGCGGCCAGTGGAGCTGAGCTCGTCGGGCGTCACGTGGAAGACGTCGGTCCACTTCTTCTCCTGGCCTTGAGCGCCGCCTTGCGCACTGCTCGTGTCCGGGGGCACGGCTGCCAGAACGGTCCCGCTGGCTCCGTCGACGCAGACGGTCGTGACCGACATCGATGCCGCATCGAACACCCGCACGTCGACCAGCGCCTTCCCGTCCGAAAGGCGCATGGTTGCCTCGATCGCCTGACGCTTCGTCTTGCCGATCGCTGCTTCGATCGCCGCGGCGAGCGAGGTCTTGCAGGCGGCCACCAGCGCCGACTCGTCGCCGTCTTCGGTTTCCTTCTCGACGACGGTTCCTTCTGCGGCGTCGAGCACGACGTTGCAGGTCTGCGTGCCCTGCGCGAGGTCGATCGAGTAGACGAGCTTGCCCTTGTCGAGCTCGAGCTCGGCCTTGAACGGCGCTCCTTGCCCTGCCTCCTTCAGGCTCTTCTGGACCGCTTCGGCGAGTGGGTACTTGGTTTGCGATACGTGCTGGGCCCACTGCTTGCCCTGGTCGGCCTGCGCGCAGAGCGGGATGCCGAGGAGAATGCTCAGGATGGTGGTCGAGATCGCGTGCATGACGGTTCCTTTGGTTTCTGTCCTGGCGACCGTTCTACCGACGGATCCTTGCGCCACGATGAAGTCGGGGGGAGGCCACGCGGTGGGTGGGCGCCCGGCGGCCGCGAACGCTACACTCTGCGTCGCTGGGTCCAGCGTCCCTCCTGAGTTCCTTTTCGCCCGTCGCACCCATGCACATGCCATCGCCGATCGTGCTTTCCGCGGCCCTTTTCCTCGTGTCCGTCGCGATCGCGCAATCGGGAGCGAACGGCGCGCTGCCCGCGCCGGAGGACACTCGAACGACACTACAGTTCGAGCTCGGCGCGGTGACGCTGCGTCGCTGGGAAGATGCCGGCGTCCCGCATGCTTCGTGGAGCCGGGATGGCGGCCGCACGTGGCAGCCCATGCTCGACCCCGACGATCGGCTGCACTTCGCGCTCGCGCAGTTCGACCCGCGGAACGGCGAACCGCGGTTCGCCGGCCACCTCGGAGCACCGGCCGGCACGCGGCTGTTCGTAGTGCAGTTCCAGACGCGGATCATCGCCGAGCACCGCGCTCTGCTCGCGGCGATGGGCGCTGAGGTCCTCGGCTACGTCCCGGGCTGTGCGTTCACGGTGCGCTGCGACGCCGCGGTCGCGGCGAAGCTGCGCGCGTCGACCGCCGTGCGTTGGGTCGGCGCGCTGCAGAATGCGTTCAAGCTCGACGCCGAGCTGCGCGCGTTCGCGGGAGGCTGCGAAGCGGCGCGCGAATGCAACCTCGTGCTCGCGACGAAGGCCGACCGCGTCGCGCTGGCCGACCAGATCGCCGCGATCGGCGGCACCGTCACCGACCGGTGCGACGGTTCGACGATGATCCGCGCCGCGCTGACTCCGGGCCAGCTCGTGGCGGCGATGTCGCTCGACACCGTGGTGTGGGCCGACCCGGTGACCGCGATCGGTTTCGACATGGACAACGCGCGAATCCAGGGCGGCGCCAACTACGTCGAGGCGGCCGGCAACTACCGCGGCCAGGGCGTGCGCGTCGAGGCCACCGAGGGTCTCGAGGAAACGCACGTGGACTTCGTCGGCCGCGTGCTGCTTCGCGGCGCGAACGGCGTGACCGACCACGGCCATTGCGTCGCCGGCTGCCTCGCCGGCAGCGGCGCCGGCAACCCCCGAGCGCGCAGCATCCTGCCCCAGTGCGACGTCGTCGAAGGCGCCTACATGTCGGCGGGCCAGCACTACGCGCAGATCACGGGCAGCACGGACCCCATACAGCCGTGGCGGACCATGGTGGCGAGTGCGAGCTGGGGTTCGACGCCGTCGCCCGGCTACACGTCGGTGTCCCAGGCGCTGGACGACGCGCTGTTCGACGCCGATCTGACGCGTTGCCAGAGCCAGGGGAACGTCGGCACGCAGAGCTCGCGTCCCGAGGCGTGGGCCAAGAACGTGATCTCGGTGGGGGGTATCACCCACAACGACAACCCGTTCCCGGGCGACGACACGTCGTCCGGCCCCGGCGCCGGTCCGGCCGCCGACGGCCGGATGAAACCCGACGTCTGCGCCTTCGGGGACGCCGTGCTGACGTCCGACCGCACGGGTGGGGCCGGCTTCGACCCGGGCAACTCGTTCGCCGCGTTCGGCGGAACGTCAGCGTCGGCGCCAATCGTCGCCGGTCACGTCGGCATCGTGCACCAGATGTTCACCGACGGGTTGTTCGGCAACGTGCTGCCGCTGCCGCCGACGGCGGCCAACCGCTTCGCCAACAAGCCACACATGGCGACGAGCAAGGCGCTGCTGTGCGGCACCGCGACGCCGTATCCGATCGCGCAGATCACGCGCACGGCCCAGGGCTGGGGTTTTCCGGCGCTCCACCGGCTCTACGACAACCGCAAGAAGATCCTCGTCGTCGACGAGTACGACGCGCTGCAGCCGAACCAGTCGCGCACCTACTGGGTCTGGGTCGCACCGGGCACCGCCGAGTTCCGCGCGACGATGGTCTACAGCGAGCCGCCGGGCAACCCCGCGCTGGTCACGCAGCTCGTCAACGACGCGAACCTGAAGGTCACGCGGCTGGCCGACGGCAGGTTCTGGTGGGGCAACAACGGACTCGCTTTGGCCAACGTCTCGACGGGCGGCGGCAGTCCGCGGGCGATCGACAACATCGAGAGCGTCTACCTGGCGAACCCTGCTCCCGGCATCTACCAGGTCAGCGTCGAAGCCGCGTCGATCGTGCAGGACGCAAAGGTCGAAACGCCGCAGCTCGACCTCGACTACGCGCTCGTCGTGCATCCGCTCGGCGGCGGCTACCGGAACGACACGGGCATGACGTTGGACCTGATCTCGACGGGTCCCGGCAACCTGACGATCGCCGCGGCGAACGTTCCGCCTTTGGGCTGGACCACCGGCAACGTGGCTCTCACGTTCGACACGGCGCGCGGGCTCGGCTTCGGCCGGTTCTTCGGCATCGAGGACGACCTCGTGACCATCGCGCTGTGGACCACTGCCGCGGGGCCGGGCAATCCTTTCCACTTCACACACGCGGGCGCGGGCCAGTTCCCGTTCACGAACTACGTGTTCCCGATCCCCGGTCTCATCAGCCTGCTCGCCGGTCTCCAGGTCGACGCGGTCCTCACGCTGTTCGACGCGAATGGCGAGATCGTGGCGCAGTCGAACGTCGACCGGTTGCTGCTGCAGTAGCAGGCGTCGAGCGGCCCAAGCATGAGGGTCAGTGGCGGGATTGATGGTTTGCGTGGAGTTCGGCGGAATCCCTGCAACCGCTGAGGAGATCGAGGCACATGTAGCAGTGCCGCAGGTCCTGTGGCCGCCGCATGCGCTTCGATGTCCATTCCACCTCGCTGTCCAACGTTGCTACGCGAGCACCCGCGCTTCATTGTGGGGCCGCGATGACCGA
>DASRJH010000091.1:0-29768 GCA_035649575.1 Planctomycetota bacterium | reverse complement strand
CGGTCGACCTGCCCGCGCCCTCCCCGCCTGCTGGTCGCGAACGCCGCGGCGCGCGCGTCGCGTGGTGGACCGGCATCGCAGTGCTGGCGGCGCTGACCGTCTACGGCGGCAGCCGTCTCGCCTTCCTCTGCGACGACGCGTTCATCCACTTCCGCTACGCGGCGAACGCGTACGAAGGCCTCGGGCTCGTCTGGAACCCGCCCCCGTTCCAACCCGTCGAGGGCGCCGGCTTCCTGTGGGTCATGGTGTTGTGGGGAATCTGGAGTCTGTTCGGCGTCGAGCCGCCGCAGGCGGCGAACCCGTTCTCGATCGGCTGCGGGCTCGTGCAGCTGCTGCTGCTCGCGGCCGCCGTGCGCCGGATCGGACAACGCGACGGGAGCCGGCTGCCGGTGGCCGCAGGGTTGTGCGCACTCGCGGTCGTGGTCGGCAACCGCACGTTCCTGCAGTGGCTGTCGAGCGGGCTCGACACCGCGCTGTTCAACGTGTGGCTGTTGTGGTGGACGCTGCACGCGTTCCGCGCGCCCGCGCAGCGCACGAGCCGTTGGCTCGCGGTCTGGTCGTCCGCGGCGGCGCTCGCCGCGGTCACGCGGCCGGACGGACTGCCGCTGGTCTGCGCGACGGCGGCGGTCGCCGCATGGCACGTCGCGCGCCGGCGCGCGGCGGTGCTGCCGACGCTCGCCGGCCTCTCACCGCTGCTGCTCGTCGTCGCGCTGACCTTCTGGCGCCGCGCGTACTACGGCGAGTGGCTGCCGAACACGTACTACGCGAAAGTCGTGTCGGCCTGGCCGGAGGCGGGCTGGCGCTACTTCGCGTGCTTCGCGCTCGAGAACGGCGCATGGTTGTGGTTCCCGCTCGCGGCGGCGTGGCTCGTGGTGCAGCTGCGCCGGCCCGCGCGCGCGTTCGCGGCGCTCGCTGACCACGTGCCCGCGCTCGCGGCCGCCGGCGCGGTGCTGTTCAACGCGTGTTACTACCTGTTCAAAGTCGGCGGCGACCACTTCGAGTATCGCGTGCTGAGCCCGCTGGTGCCGCTCGGCGTGCTCGCGTGCGTCGCGATGGTCGCGCGCATCCGCGGCGCCGCACTGGCCGTGGCGACTGCGGCGTGCCTCGGTGTCGCGTCGTCGGTCGGCTGGGTGCACCTCGCGCTGACCAGCGATCCCGCATACCACGGCGTGAAGCCCGTGACGCCGTCGATGCCGTCGTTCGCGAAACCGCTCGCGCGGTGGTTCGATCGCCAGCAGCTGTGGCTGTTCGTGCGGTATGTCGGGCTGCGCTGCGTGCACCACGACATCATGCTGCGCCTCTACACGACCATGTACGGATCGCGGCAGCGCATCGCGACGCCGGCCGAGCCATTCCCGGCGCTCGCGACGGGCGCCGTCGGGCTGCCGAGCTGGTATCTGATCGATTGCGCGATCATCGACGAGTTCGGACTCAACGACTGGGTGATCGCGCGCATGCCGTCGCACCTGCGCGCGCCGAAGCCGGAGAGCGCGATCGCCGATGCCGTCGCGCGCGGCGACAGCGACCACGACGGGTGGCTCGACGTGCTCGAACTGCGTCACGCGTATGCCGCCGCGTTCGGCACCAACCCCGACGAGGCAACCGGCGATTTCCTGATGCGGTTCTTGATCGCGGTGCACGAGGATCAGCGCCCCGGTGCGATCTCCGCCGCCGAGGCGGTCGAGCTCGGCAGCCTGCTCGACGCGACGCGCCAGATGGCGCACGAACGTTTGCCGCCGCCAGGCTACGTCGCCGCGTTCGACCCGAACGTGACGATGGCGGGCGGCGTCGCGACGGTGCGCCCGCGCGCCGTGCCGCTGACCGCCGATCGCATCCGCGCGATCGAGGCCGAGTGGCGCGACAAGGTGGTGAAGGGGCAACTGCCGCGGTGAACACGCGCGCCGCCTGCCGCCGTTCTGGCGGCCACACGGCCTGCTGCGGTGCCCCGCCTGCCGAACCTTGGCGGATCCGGGAGAGCTGTCGTTCTGATTCGGCAGAGATCGTCGCTGCGTGATCAGCGCACGCCGCGCCGCGGCAGCGCGTGGCACACGTAGGTCGGGTCGTGGAACACGCCGGTGACGTCCTGCAGCGTGTAGCGGTCGCGATGCTCGATCGTGTCGAAGTCGCAGCACTTCAGGATCTCGTCGAGCGCGCGCGGGCTCATCTGCCACCAGTTGCACTGGTTCCACTCGCCGACGAACTTCGCAATGGGCTCGGCGGCGTCGGGCATCGTCGTCGAGATCGACACGATCAGGCGACCGTCCGGACTCACGCAGTCGCGCATACGCTGGATGCCGAGGATCGGATCGCGCACGTGCATCAGCATCGCGCCGGAGAACACGATGTCGAACGTGCCGAGCTCCTCGCGCGACAGGTCGTAGATGCGCTTCCACACGCGGCGCACACGCGTGCTGCCGAGCGCCTCGCCGACGACCGCGAAGCCGTCGCGCATCACGACGCGGTCGACGTCGTCCACGACGGCCTGTCCCTGCGCCTGCAGCTCGCGCAGCTGCCGCGGCGTCCAGTCGTGATCGGTCCAGCTCGGCAACTCGACCGCGACCACCTCCCCGGCACCGCGGCGTTCGAACTCGAAGGCGAAGTAGCCCGTGCTGGCGCCGACGTCGAGCACACGCTTGCCGTCGAGCCGTTCCGGGAAGTGGTAGTGCGCGAGGTAGTCCTGCATCCGGAAGTGGCCGGGCGTCTCGATGCCGTCGCCGAGCGGGATGCGGTGATACCACGCCTGGATCGCGGCAACCTTGCGCCGCACTTCGTCGATCTGCTCGCGCGTTCGCGCCATGGCCCCTGGTTACCGCCGCGCTGCGCGGAAGCAAGCACCGGAGCGCGCGGCATGAGCAAACGCGCCCATGCCGGCCCGGCCAGACTCAGCCAGCCAACACCAACTCGCCGACGGCGCGCCAGCGCACGGGGCGCGGCGCCTCGATCAGCCCCTCGAGGCCCTTGCGCGCGCGCACATCGATCGCGCCGCTGTCGGCAGCCGCTTGGAGCGCCTTGTTCTCCGTCGCCACCTTGTGCGGGGCCACGACGCACGCGCCGAACAGCGTGAAGGTGCGCAGCGCGCCGCGCGACGCGATGTGCGCCTCGAACGCGTCGAGCAGGCCCGGCAGTTCTTCCTTCGCAATCCGACCCGCGCGCACGACGCCGGCCAGCGCGCTGTACTCCTCGGCGATCGTCGGCTCGTGGATCGTGGTCGCGCCGAAGATCGTGACTGCGAGATTCTCCTCGGACCGGAACAGCCAATCCCACCGGCCCGGCTTGCGCAGCTGTTGGGCGCGGAAGTGCAGGAGCTGCTGTGCGACCGTCGGCCCGCGAAGCTCTGCGCTGCCGAAGACCGTGAACACCGTCGCGCGTGCCGGCGCGAGTTCGCCTTCGGTGGCCGAGAAAACCGTCAGGTGGAACATGGAGTGAGCGGTCGCGAGGCCGCACTGCGCAACCGTATCTCGACTATTCGGAATCCGGCATGGGGCCCTGGACAGCCGGGCTCGCGCAGCTGCGACTCGTGGTCGTTGGCCATACCGCCCGGCCGGCCCCCGCCCGGAGCCCAGCGTCGTTCATGGCAGGCGCAACACGCCGTTGGGCACACCGAGCAGCACCGCGGTGCCGCTGCGGTAGTCGACGGCGCGCGCGAGCACGGCCGACCAGTGGCGCGGGCTCGCGTCACCCAGCTGGCCGAGCGCCGTCGCCGCGAGACAGCGTTGCTGCAGCGGCACGCTCGCGTCACCGAGGATCCGCACGAGCTCGCCCGTTCGCACATCGTCGGAAGGGTTGCCGGGCATCTGGTGCCGGTAGCGTTCCTTGAACTCGCTGTCGTGATCCGGCCACGGCTGCGCGCGCACGGCGCGATCCGCACACGCGATCGCCGCACGCTGGTTCGGCGGTCGTGTCCCACTCACTGCAGCGCCGATCGCCGCGACGACCTCGTCGGCCGCGGCGCCCGTGCGCACGCTGCCGGCCGCGAGGCCGAACGCGACCCACGGCCGCTCGATCACCTTGGCACCCTTGCCCTGGAGCCGCTCGAGCAGGAAAGCGCGATGCTGCGCGCCGCCGGCCTGCCCCATCGCGACGAGCGCGTAGTAGCGCGTCTGCTGGTCGAGATGGGCCCCCGCGATCTCGCGCAGCCGTTCGCCGTAGCGCGCATCCGGCGAGTCGCCGGCGTCCCACGGCCGGCACAACGCGCCGAGCGCGAGCACGGCGGAGCGCGCGACCGCCCTCGTGGACGCCTTGTCGCCGAGAGCCGCGGCGAAGCGTTCGCGCCAGGGCTCCGCACCGGCGTCGGCAGGCCGCAGCAGCGCGGCGACTGCCGGCGGCACGTGGGCGCGGACTTCGACCGGCGCGGCGCGGCTCTCGGCGGCCCACGCGCGCTCGAGCATCACGAGCGCGGGTGCCGCGAGGTTCGGGGCCACGTCGATGCGCACGAGCGCGAGCGCGTGCAATGCCGCGCAGCGCAGCTCGGGATCCGCGTCGCTCTCGGGCAGCAGCGCGCGCTCGACCGCCGACAACACGCAGAACTGCGCCTTCGGCGCCGTCGTATCCTGCGCGGCCAGTCCGAGCCCGTAGAACGCGAACGCGCGCTGACGCCGCGGCGCCTTGGCGTCGCCGGCTCGCGCCGCGAGCGCGGCCAGCACCTTGTCGTCGCCACGGGCCGCGAGCCCGACCGCGACGGCGGCGACTTCGCCGATCACGCCGTCGCGCGCGAGCAGGCCGCCTTCGTTCACGCGCGCGTGCAATAGCGCCGCGAGCGCCGGCTCGTGGCGCGCAACGCGCGCCAGCGCCCACAGGCTCTGCCATGCGAGCTCCGGCTCGGTCGCGCGCGTCGCCGCCAGCAACGCGTCGGCGACCATGGTCGTCGTCGACGGCGGCAGCGGCTGGGCCACGCGCGGCGGCAGCAGCGAGTCGGCCTGGAACGCCCACCAGAACGCGCTGTCGGTCAGATCCTCCATCGGCGGAGCCGCTGGGGGGCGGACCTGCACCTGCGGCGGCAGCAGTTCGCCGGGACCTCGGTCGTGGTGCACCTCCTGCCCAGGCAGCGTCAAGGCCGTCGCGACGAGCGTCGCACCGCGCAGCACTTGCAGACCAAGGACCAGAAGCGACGCGTCGTTGCGTGACATGCCACCAGTCTAACGACTCGACGAATCTGCCCCCTGCCGCGTCGACCGCGCGCTGGCCAGCCGTGTTCGGTTCGCAGCGGGCCTCGCCAATTCCGCACGCTCCCTGCATCCCATGGCCGCGGTCAGGGCAAGAGTGGTCCTGCAACCAGACCCGGCGACCTCGGCGTTCCTCGCCTTCTGCCGCAGCGGCGACGGCCGGCACCTCGGCCACTACTTGCCGACCGCGAAGGCGCAGAACTGGATCGTGACGGGTCCGGTCGCGGTGGTGAACGCGTACAGACCGATCTCTCCGGCCGGCTTGCCGAGCTGCCCGCGCGGCACCTGCAGCTTCGTGTTGCCGCACGTCGCGACGAGCCCGGTCGCGTTCGACTCGACGGTGATCTGGTGCCAGCCGTCGCGACGCCAGGCATCCATCTCGACCTCGCGCATCCCCAGCGGCACCCATTTCTCGCCGACGCGGAGGTTCACGAACAGGCGCATGCCCTTCTCGTGGCGTTCGAGCATGACGATGCCATGCCTGGTCGAGTCGAGCGCGTCGAAGATCAGGCCGCCGTTCGCGCCGACCGCGGGCAGGTTCACGTAGACACTGCACACCTCGACCCTCGGCTTGCTCAGCGGCGGAGCCCACGAGGCAAGAGTCTCGGAGGTCAGCGCTTCGGCGCGCGCGACCGCGCCGTCGACGACGATGGGCACGCCGTAGCTGACGAACACGCGACCCTGACCAAACCACTCGCGCAACACGGTTCCGTCGTCGGCAGGTGGCGCCAGCTCGCTCGCGCGCGCCTTCGCCTGTGCGATGTTCCACTGCGCGACCGCTTGCTGCGCCGCGGCGAGACGCGCGGCCTGGCCTTCGGGATCGAAGGAGGCACTGCGCTCGACGAGCACCAGCGCCGCGCGGTAGAGGCCCGCCTTGCCATACTCGTCGGCCAGCGTCACGAGCTGGGTCGCGATCGCCTGCGCGGTCTTCTTGCGGCGCGCCCAGATCGGATCGGTCTGCGTCAGCATCTGCTCGATCGACTTCTGCAGGTTGTCGCGCAGCACGCCGGCCGACATGACCGCGACGCGGCCGAGCGCCTCGCGCAGCAGCACCGACGCCGGCTCGGGCTCCTTCTTCGCGATCAGCTCCTTCGCGTCGGCGACGGCCTTCGTGAGCGCGTCCTGGTTCGCGGCTTCGTCCTTCGCGCGCTGCTCGGCGTCGGTCAGGGGATCGGCCGGCAGCGGATCGACGCGCAGGTTGCGGAACTGCACGGCGCACGTCGTCGCGTCGGAGACACCCTGCAGCAGCCCCACCCTTCCGCGCACGTCCGCCGGCGCTGCGACCTCGAGCGGCGCACCGTGATCCAGCTGCGCGCGCAGGCTTGGGCCGCGCACCTGGATCGAGACCCGGTGAAAACCATCGGCTCCCGGCGCGCCCTTCACCCATGTTGTCTCGCCCAGCTGCTCGGAGTTCGCGCCGCGGGTCACCCAGAGGGTCAATCCGTACTGCTTCGGGTACTGCTTCGATGCCGCCGCCGCGTCGAGCGAGCACTGCAGGCGATACCCGCCGTAGTTCGCCACACCGGCCTGGGTCACGAGCCCGACTGCGAGCGTCGCGTTGTGGTCCTTGCTCGGATCCACGGGGCGGAACTCGACGACGATCTCGTGATCGCCGTGGCTCGCAGTCGTTACCCACTCGACGACGGAGCCTGGCGGCGCCTGGCACTCGAGCGCGTCGCCTACCTCCTTCCATTCGCCGTACACGAACTCCGTATTGGTCCGCTGCAGCAGCGGCGACAGCTTGTTTGCCGCCGGCTCCGGCCCTCCCTTCGGCGTCGCGGCATCCGCCGGTTTGCTCTTCGGCCTCGCCGCTTCGAGCGCCGCGCGCTCCTTCGCGCCGGCGTCGCGGTCGTAGCCGTCGGCGACGTGCAGGCGCGTCTCGGCCGTGTCGAGCCACTTCTTGGCGCGATACGCGGCCGCGAGCTCGACCTGCTGCTTGCCGACCGACGCGAACACCGCGCGGCGCTGCGTTTCGCGCGCGTCGTTCTCTTTCAGCAGGAAGCGCGCCGACAACGCCGTCGAGTCGTGCACCGGGTTGCTCGGCAACGTCGCGAGCAGGTCCAGCGCCTGCCACAGCACGAGAACAGCGTCCTCGACCTGCTTCTGCTGCAGCAGCTTCTCGGCGCGGCTGACGAGCTTCGCCGGCTCGACCTTCTCCTGCTTCACGCCCTGCGCGGCCAGCGTGCTCGAGAGCAGGGTTGTGGCGATGGAGAGCGTGCGCATCGGGGGTCCGTTCCGCGCCTGTTGGGAGACGCATGGATGTCCCGCCCGAGGCGGGCAGGCAGGGAAGCATAATCGATCTCTAGGACCACCCGCGAAGCACAGTCATGGGACTGATGGTTTGCGTGGACACGCCGCCGTGACTCACAAGCAGTTGAGGACGTACAGGCGCGAACATGCAACGGGCAGTGGCAGTTCCACCCAAACCATCAGTTCACACAGTCATCCGTCCGCGGCGGGCCGCGGCAAGGACGCCAGGTGTTCACCCGAGGGTCAGCGGCAACGTTGCTACTTGCCGACCGCGAAGGCGCAGAACTGGACTGCGACGGGTCCATCCGCGGTGTGGAACGCGTACAGACCGATCTCGCCGGCCGCCTTGCCGAGCTGCGCGCGCGGCACCTGCAGCTTCGTGTTGCCGCACGTCGCGGTGAGGCCGGCCGCGCTCGACTCGACGGTGATCTGGTGCCAGCCGTCGCGCCGCCAGGCATCCATCTCGACCTCGCGCTGCGCCAGCGGCACCCAGCTGCTCTCGCCGGCGCGCAGGCTCGCATACAGCCGCATGCCCTTGCTGTGGCGTTCGAGGCAGACGACGCCGAACTTCGTCGAGTTCACCGCATCGAATACCAGACCGCCGTTCGCGCCGACCGCGGGCAGGTTCACGTAGACACTGTATTTCTCGACCCTCGGCATGCGCAGCGGCGGGGCCCACGAGGCGACCGTTCCGGCGGTCAGCCCTTCCGCGCACGCGATGGCGCCGTTGACGGCGAACGGCAAACCGTAGCTGACGAACTGGCGACCCTTCTCGAACCACGTGCGCAGCACGGCTCCGTCGTCGGCAGGTGGCGCGAGCTCGTTCGCGCGCGCCTTCGCCTGCGCGAGATTCCACTGCGCGACGGCTTCCCGCGCCGCGGCGAGGCGGGCGGCCTGGCCTTCGGGATCGTAGGCCGCGGCGCGCTCGACGAGCTCCAGCGCCACGCGGTAGAGGCCGGCCTTGCCATACGCGTCGGCCAGCGTCGCGAGTTCGGTCGCGATGCCCTGCTCGGTCTTCCTGCGGCGCGCCGCGAGCGGATCGGCCTGCACCAGCATCTGGTCGATCG
Organism: Planctomycetota bacterium; assembly: GCA_035649575.1. Taxonomy (GTDB): domain Bacteria; phylum Planctomycetota; class UBA1135; order UBA1135; family UBA2386; genus DASVAL01. The sequence goes on along the minus strand of DASRJH010000091.1, from coordinate 21,289 downwards.
ACTTCTGCAGGTTGGTGCGCAGCACGCCGGCCGACATGGCCGCGACTCGGCCGAGCGCCTCACGCAGCAACTGCGACGCCGGCTCGGGCTTCTTGATGATCAGCTCCTTCGCGTCGGCGACGGCCTTCGCGATCGCGTCCTGGTTCGCCGCTTCGTCGCTCGTGCGGCGCTCGCCGTCGGTCGACCGATCGGGTGGCAGCGGATCGACTCGCAGGTTGCGGAACTGCACGGCGCACGTCGACGCGTCGGAGACACCCTGCAGCAGCCCTACTTTTCCGCGCACGTCCGCCGGCGTCGCGACCTCGATCGGCGCGCCCTGATCCATCTGCGCGCGCAGGCGTGGGCCGCGGACCTGGATCGACACGCGGTGAAAGCCGTCGGCGGACGGCGTCCCTTTCACCCATGCCGCGACCAGGTTCTCGAAGGTCATGCCGCGGATCGCCCAGAGGATCAGTCCATACTCCTTCGACGGCGGGTCGTAGTCGCACTGCAGGCGATACCCGCTGTAGTTCGCCGAACCTTCCCGGATCCCGAGCCCGACGGCGAGGATCGCGTTGTGGTCCTGGGTCGGTTCCACGGGGCGGAACTCGACGACGATTTCGTGATCGCCGTGCGTCGCTTTCGTCACCCATTCGAGGTGGTCGCCCTTCGGCGCCTGGCACTCGAGCGCGTCGCCCACCTCCTTCCATTCGCCGTGCACCCACTCCGTATTGGCCCGCAGCAGCAGCGGCGACAGCTTGCCTGCCGCCGGCTTCGGCACTTCCTTCGCGGCAGCCCCAGGCTTGCTCTTCGGCTTCGCCGCCTCGAGCGCCGCGCGCTCCTTCGCGCCGGCGTCGCGGTCGTAGCGGTCTGCGACGTCGAGGCGCCCCTCGGCGGTGTCGAGCCACTTCTTGCCGCGATACGCGGCCGCGAGCTCAACCTCCTGCTTGCCGACCGACGCGAACACCGCGCGGCGCTGCGCCTCGCGCGGGTCGTTCTCGTTCAGCAGGAAGCGCGCCGACACCGCCGTCGAGTCGTGCACCGGGTGGCTCGGCAGCGTCGCGAGCAGGTCCAGCGCCTGCCACAGCACGAGCACGGCATCCTCGACCTCCTTCTGCTGCAGCAGCTTCTCGGCGCGGCTGACGAGCGTCAGCGGCTCGACCTTCTCCTGTTTCTCGGCCTGCGCGGCCAGGGTGCTCACGAGCAGGGTTGTGGTGAGGGCGAGGCGGTGCATGCGCATCGGGGTTCGTTCCGCGGCTGTTGGCCGACGCTTCGATGTTACGCTCGAGGCGGTTGCAGGGGGAGCAAGCGACGTCTCGAACCACCCGAGAAGCACCAGCCGCGGGCAACGCGGCTCACCGCCCGTGCGTGGCGACGGTGACCTTCGGCAGCAGCGCGCACACGTCGGCCAGCTCGGGCAACTGGGCCGGGGCGCCGCGCGTCACTTCGGCGCGACTGGCTGGCGCAACCGCAGCGTGGTCTGCTCGCGCACGGCGCTGCTGCCGACGAACGACACGGTCTCGACCAGTTCGATGTGCGCGACGACAGCGCGCAGCGCCTCGAGCAAGCTGCGCGTGCGCGCCATGGCGTCGCCGGACAGCTCCGGCCACTGCTCCACCGCGGCGACGGCCGCTTCGAGGTGATCCCCACGAAGCTGCGCCCAGCGCAACAGCCGCGCCTGCGGCAGCGGGCGCGCCTCACCGCGCGCGCGGGCGATCAGCTCCTTGGACAACCCCGGATCCGTCGACAGCACCAACATGCCGGCCTCCGCGAACCAGTGCGGCACGAAGCCGCCGGCGTCTACGAACGGCTGCAGCTGCGGCGCCACGCCCGCGACGTTGAACGCGTATGCCGGCACGCCGAGGCCGAGCTCCGTTTCGCGCCACAGCGGCACCTGCAGATCAGCAGCGGCCCCGATGTGCGTCGCGAGCGACGCCATGAAGCCAGCGCCCGCCGTGTTGCTCTGCGTGCGCGCGACCAGCGCGACCCCGGCGAACGGACGCGCCGGCCGTTCGCCAGCGGCCGGCAAGGTGTTCTCTCGGGTCACGAGCAGAGTGCCGGGCATGAACACCGCCGAGTCCTCGCCGTCGAGAAACTCGATCACGCCCCGCCACTGCGTCCGCATCAGCGTGGACATCGAGTAGTCCTCGTCGTCGAGGTGCACCGGCAACAGCGTGTCGATCAGCATCGTCAGCACGACGTCGAGCCTGTCGCAGGTGACCGCGAACGGACCGTCGTCCGGCCGCAGCAGGCGCGCCAGCGCCAGCGGCACATCCGTGTCGCTGTCGCCCGGCGGGGACTCGTGGCGCTTCTCGTGCGTCCACACGACGCCCTGCGCGACCTGCAGCGCGACGGACTGGTTGGTCGTCACCGCGTCGACGCGGCCGAGGAAATCGAGGAGCTGGCCCATCAGCGCGGTGTCGCCGCGCGCCAGGTCGGCACCGGCGACCGCCGTGACGGCGTCATAGGCGCCCGTCAGATACGCGACGCCCTCGCCGACCTCGCTGCGCGCGAACAGCAGCGTGGCGCCATCGCGCGGCCACGGGTGCAGCCGCGCAGCGGCGCAGGGCGGCGGAGCCAGCTTGCCGACGGTCAGCTCGATCACGGCCCCTCGCTGCTCGATCGTCGCGTCGACGACCCACGCGGGCGCGGTGCTCGCGTCGATGCCGGCCGCGTCGAGCGCACGCCGCGCCGATGCACCGGCCGCGAACGGCTCGCCGCGCAGCGTCATGCGCGCGTCGCGGAGCTCCACCGTGAGCCCCAGCTCCTTGCCGCGAGCCTGCGCGTGCTTGGCCAGCGTGTCGAACCAGCCCTCGGCGGTGCGCTCGTCGCGAGCGCGGACCCAGGCCTGCAGCGGCATGCCGTCGAGCTGTGCGAGGTTTTGCTGCGCCGCGGCGCGGATCCGCGCGAGCACCGCGTCGTCGGTGCCCTTCCCACGCGCGAGCATCTGCAGCGCCGTGCAGCACGCGAACAGCGGCGCCGCATGCGAGAGCCGGTCCATGGTCCGCGTCGGCGCGGCGACCACGATCTCGACGGGGATCATCGGTGCCATGAGATCGAGCTGTCGCTGCAGCGCCACCGTGTCGAACGCGCGGCCGAACCACAGCCGCTGCGCGTCCGCGGTCGCGGTGAGCACGGCCACGGCCTCCGGCGATGCGAGCAGTGGCGCGATCAGGGCCACCGGATCGCGGACGACGACGACGTTCGTCGTCTCGGCGGACAACCGCGCGAGGATCGGGTCCGCCGGCTCCTGGGCCGCGAGAACGCCGCCGAGCAGCGCGGTGCAGAGAGCGTACTTCTCGGGGATCGGCGCCTTCATCTTCTGCTTCTCGTCGGCGGAACGGGGGGGAGTTGCAAAGCACCTCTCGGACCACCCGAGAAGCACGAGCCATCGTCCGCAGCACCCGGGACCGCGGCAAGGGGCGCATGCATGTCCACGAGAGGCGCGCGTCGTCACCTCTGCGACCGGCCTACGAGCCGGAACGCGCGCGATCTCTCATGGTCTCGACTCCATTGGCCAGATCAGGGTCGGCGATGAACCAAGACGAGACGTCCATCAGGTGATCAGGGGATCGATCTGCGTCATCGTCGTCCTCGACTGCGTCGACGATGCCAGCAGGACCACGGCGATCGCGAACCAACCCCGCGCTGTGGCCCGCGCGTGCAACGGCGCCGGGCCTGCCTAGCATGTGTGACCATGAGCGGCACCCAACAACTGCTGGCCAACAACCGCGCCTGGCGCGATCAGATGGAGCGCGAGCGGCCGGGCTTCTTCCGCAGCCTGATCGACCAGCAGCGCCCGCGCTTTTTGTGGATCGGCTGCGCCGACAGCCGCGTGCCGGCCAACCAGATCACCGGCCTCGAACCGGGCCAGGTGTTCGTGCACCGCAACGTGGCCAACCTCGTCGTGCACAGCGACCTGAACTGCCTCTCGGTGCTCGACTTCGCCGTCAACATGCTGGAGATCCAGGACGTGATCGTGTGCGGCCACTACGGCTGCGGCGGCATCGCCGCGGCGTTGTCGCCGGGCAGCGGCCGCGTCGTCGACCACTGGATCCGGCACGTGCGCGACATCGCGAAGTTCTACCGCAACGAGATCGAGCGCGAACCGACCGCAGTCGCGCAGGCGCGGCGGCTCGCGGAATTGAACGTCGCCGTGCAGGTCGTGCACGTGCGCGAGTGCCCGGTGCTGGCCACGCCGGCGGCGCGCGCGGTGCGCGTGCATGGCTGGATCTACGACGTGGCCGACGGCCTGCTGCGCGACCTCACGCACACGGTCGACGCGGTGCGCGCCCTCGAGCCGTCGGCCCCCGACGCGCCGAAGTGAACACTGCGAGGGCTGCAGCAGCCGTGATGCGTTGCCCGACGATCACGGCCCCCTACGCCTCCGCAACCTGGAACCACCGTACAGGCTCGGCCGACACCCTCCGCGACCGGCTTGGCCGCGGACCTCGCGCCCGCTAGAACGGTGGCTCGCCCCGAGGAACCGAACCGCGCCCTGGTTCTTCCGCCACCTTCGCCGAGCTCACCAGCCATGACCCGAGCACCCTTCGTCAGCGCCGCGAGCGTGCTGTTCGCCGCGCTGCTCACCGCCCAGAACGATCCACCGAAGCCGCAGCCATCCGCCGAGCAGATGCTGGCGAAGTACCATCCGCAGAAGGGCACCGTGAAGGTCGGCGGTGTCGCCGAAGTGAAGTTCGGCGACGGCTGGCTGTGGCTCGACCGTGCGGACGGCCAGAAGTTCCTGCGCGATCGCGGCAACCTGCGCGATCCGTCGGTGCTCGGCGTCGCGATTCCGCCGGACTTCGCCGAGGACGCCACGTTCGCCGTCTACTCGTACGACGACGAAGGGCACGTGCACGACGACGAACAGCCCGACTACGACGAGCTGCTCGCCGACATGAAGGCAGGCGCCGAGGAGCAGACCAAGGAGCTGAAGAAGGCGGGCCGCGGCGGGGTGCGCTTGATCGGCTGGGCCGAGCCGCCGCACTACGACAAGGTGCAGCACAAGCTGTACTGGGCGGAGCGCCTGCACTTCGACGAGCACGAGGGCGACACGCTGAACTACAACGTGCGCGTGCTCGGACGGAGCGGCCACCTGGTCGTCAACGGCGTCGGCGGCATCGAGCAGCTCGCTCAGGTCGCCGCGCACAGCAAGACGCTGCTCGCGGCGACCGAGTTCATCGAGGGCAAGCGCTACACGGACTTCGATCCCGCGTACGACAAGGTCGCGGCGTATGGCATCGGCGGCCTGATCGCCGGCAAGGTAGCGCTGAAGATCGGCCTGTTCGCGAAGCTCGGGCTGCTGCTGAAGGGCCTCATCAAGCCGATCCTCGTCGGCCTCGTGATCATCGGCGGCTTGCTGGTCAGACTGTTCCGGGGCCGCAAGCAGGGCGAGCAGGAGCAGCCCGCGACGCCGGCGTGAGCGCGGTTCCGTTCGTGTCGTGCCACGACGCGAAGGTGAGCCGCGGCGCGGCGGGAGCTCGCGCGCTGACGGCGACCCGGGAGGTTTGGGATGAAGTGATGGGCCGGCGCGGCTGCCGACGGAATCGGCTGTGAGCCCTACCGGAGCCCAAGCCATGCTTCCCTACCCGACCGACCAACGCCGCCTGCTCATGATGGTGCGCGTGTTCCTTCACGAGATCTCCGAGTTCGTCGCCGCACACGCCGACGGCATGGAGTACCCGTCCGACCCGAACGACAAGTGTGCCGACCACCAGCTCGAAGCGTTCCTCGAGCGCCTCGCGGAAGACGCGCGCCAGATCGACTGCGTCTACCGCACGATGACCGGCCGCGAGGAGAGCGAAGCCGAGGTGCACCATTCGCTCGCGAGCCACCTGCGCGCCCTCGCGCAGCAGGTCCCGTGGCACCACAACCGCCTGCGGCTGAACTGACCTCGGCGCCGCGAAGCCTCCGCGTCACCGGCGCCAGCGTCAGTCGACCGCGGTCCGCCAGAGGCGGGCCGCGACGATGCGTGCGAACCACTGTTGCAGCAAGAGCGCCGTGCCGAGTCCGACGACAAGGAACGGCCAGAAGAACCCGAGGTGGTCCATCCACGCGGCGAGACCGCCGAACGCCATCGCTGCGAACATGACGCCGCCGAACACGAGACAGCCGAGCGCCTGTACTTGGTAGGCCTCGTTCGGCTTGCTGAGCGGCAGCCACACCGAGAACAGCCCCGGCACCCACGAACAGACCACGACGGTCAACACTGCAGGCAGCGCCATCAGCACCGGCGTCCACCCTCCGCGCAGCGCGGCGAGCACACCGGCGAGCACGACGGTCGCCGGCACGGCGAGCCAGCAGACGATTGCCTTCCGAGCGCCGTGGAACAACGGTCCCCAATGCGGGACCGGCGTGAAGCGAAACGAGTCAGCCGCGCGCCAATGCTCCGAGCGCTGCAGCAGCACCATCGCCTGGATCGGAATGATCGCCGCGTATGCGAGCGCGAACGTCGACATCCCGGTCACGCGCGCTGCTTCGTCGCCGCGGCCGCCCGGGCCGAACACGGCCATCACCGGAAGCACGAGCAGCGGCGCGAGCGACGGATACAGCTTCAACTTCGTCTCGCGGTCGCGCACGAGATACGCGCTCGTCAGCAGGAACGCCTGGCGCTCGACTGGATCGCGCAGCCACCAGCGCAACGGAGCCCTCGCGACCAGCGACGGCAGCCGCCGCTGCTGCATCCGCTCCGGCGCCGGCGACGAGGACTCCCCGATCGCCAGCAGACCGACGCCATACGACGACCCGAGCTTCACGAACGCGAGCCACGTGGTCAGCGCCGTCGCGCCCGCTCCGATCGCGGCAGGCAACCACACCTGCCCTACCGGCATCGCGCCGCACAACAGCACGTCGATGGCACCGAACCAGACCGGCGGCGCGAGCAGCGCGAGCGTGCTCTTCGGATCGATGCCGCGCAGAGCTTCGTTGTCGAGCAGGCGCGGCATGATCTGCACGCCGACGATCATGACGATCGCCATCAGCGTCTGCAGGAGCGTCAGCAGGTTCTCGAAGCGCTCGCGGCCGAACCAGCGCAGGCACACGTTGTAGACGAGCACGATCAGCGCCGCCGAGAACAGCATCAGCAGCAGCGTCGTGAAGACGTGCGCGATCGCGAAGAACGGCGTGTTGCCCTTGTTCCAGAAGCTCGTGACGAGTCCGATTGCGTTCAGCGCGAGCGCGAGCAGCAGCGAGAAGGTCACGAGTACGGCGCACTTCGCGCGCAGCAGCTCCGCCGCGGCGACCGGCCGGTGCAGCAGGATCTCCGCCTCTTCGCGCACGAACAGCATGGTGCCGACGCTGCCGGCGAGCGTCAGCGACGCGAACAGCAGCGTGATCATGTGCAACGAACTCGCGAACGCGAGCGGCTGGCACCAGAACGCCGCGAGGGCCGGGAACAGGCCGAACACGCCGTAGACCGCGAGCGTCAGGCCCAGGTTCTTCTGCCTCCGGCGCTTGTGGCTCGCCGCGTCGTGCGCTGCGCGGCCACGGAACATGAGCTTCCAGAACAGCCCCCGCAGCACCTTCTCGCGCGACGGCACGTCGGTCATGGCAGCAGCGTCTTCGCGAACTCGGCGGCGCGCGCGGCGGCGCCCGTGATGCCACACAGACGCGTAAAGAGCTCTTCGAGCGTCAAAGCACCGTGCTGCGTGATCAGCTCCGCGGGCACGCCGTCGACGAGCAGCTTGCCCTTGTCGATGATCGCGACGCGGTGGCACACGCGTTCGACGACGTCGAGCACGTGCGAACTGTAGACGATCGTCTTGCCGTCCTTCGCGAGCGACTCGAGCAGCGCCTTGAAGCCGACCGCCGCGTTCGCATCGAGGCCGTCGAGCGGTTCGTCGAGCAACACGACCTTCGGGTTGTGCAGCAGCGCGGCCGTGATCACGATCTTGCGGCGCATGCCCTTGCTGTATGCGCCGAGCAGCTTGCCGCCGAGCGTGACCTCGTCGAGGTCGAAGAAGTCGAGGAACTGGCGGATGCGCGGCCGCGCCTCCTTCTCGCCGATGCCATACAGCGCGGCGACCATCAGCAGGAACTCGAGCCCAGTCAGCGCTTCGTAGACGGCGCCGGAGTCGGGCACGAAGCCGAGCAGGCGCTTGGCTTCGAGCGGGTGCGTGTGGATGTCGACGCCGCAGATCAGCGCGGTGCCCGTGTCGGGCGCGAGCATGCCGGTCAGCATCTTCAGCGTCGTCGTCTTGCCCGCGCCGTTCGGGCCGAGCAGACCGAGGATCTGGCCGGGCGGCACGTCGAGCGTCAGCGCGTCGACCGCGATCGTGCCACCGAATGCCTTCGTGAGACCGCGGATCGAGATCATCGTTCAGGCCAGCGGCCGGCGGAAAGAGAGCCAAGCTACCGCGCGGGCCAACCGGCGGCTACTTGTCCCCCAACTCCGCCGCCAGTGCGCGCCATTCCACCGCGTGCGCGGCGTGGTCCTTGTCCGACGCGCGCCGCCTGCGCGAGGTCGTCGATCATGGCCAACCATTGGCGCAGCGGGATCGCGTCGATGGCAAGCCACTTCTCAAGACCACCTGAGAGCACCAACAATCGTTCGCAGCGCCGGGGCAGTCACCACACGAAGCGCACGACCTCGAGCTCGGGGCGCTCGCCCATGAGCTGAACGTGCTGCTCCTTGCTGATGCAGCCCGTCCCGTTGACGTCGACGAACCGCAGGTTCCGCGCGTCGCGGATCGTCACGAACGACGCGTCCGTCAGGCTCTTGCACCGCGACACGTGCAGGCGCTGCAGCGACGGTGCGGCGACGAGCACGCGCAACACGTCGTCGGTGACCCAGTCGTTGTCGGCGACGCGCAGCTCACGCAGCTTCGGGAAGCGGTCGCGCACCAGCGCGGCGGCATTCGCGTCCATGCCGCGGCAGCGGTCGATCGCGAGCTCCTGCACGCTCACCGGCACGTGCAGCAGGGCCGACGGCACGAGCTCCGCGTTGCCACTGAGGTCGAGCACTTCGAGCGCGCGCATTTCGCCGAGCGCCTGCAGGCCCATGCTCGTGAACGCGCCGTCGGCGCCGTTCAGGCGGCGCAGCGCCGTGCAGTGGCGCAGCGCCATCAGCGCGCGGTCGCGCAGCCCCGGGTTGCCTGACAAGTCGAGCTCGGTGAGCCCACGCAGCGCGCCCAGCGTCGAGAGCGCCTCGGCGTCGAGCTGCGTTGCCTTCGCGAGCTCGAGCTTGCGCAGCCCCGCGCAACGTGCGATGGCTGCGACGCCCGCAGCGCCGAACGAAGGGATCGCTGCGAGCGACAGCTCTTCGAGCTGCTCCGCGTTCGGCAACTCGGCGAGTGCTTTGTCGTCGAGCGCTATGTTCACGCAGCGCAGCGTGCGCAACGAACGCAACCGGCCGAGCTCGCCCAGGTCCTCGGGCCGCAGCTCGCGCAGGTTCATCAGCTCGAGCGATGCGAGCTTCGGCAGCTGGCGCAACGCGGCGAGCCCTGCGCCGGTCAGGCGGTCGGCCGCCGAGTCGTTGATCAGCTCGAGCGCCACGAGGTTGCTGCGTTTCGACAACAGCGCTGCGGCAGCGTCGCCGAGGTCGCGACATGCGATGCGCGTGACGTCGTCCGGCAGCGCCTCGATCTCCTGGATCGAACGCACCTGCTCGCTGCGATCGAACAGTTGCCGGTGTAGCCGACACAACGCGGCGAACGCGTAGCGTCGATCCTCGGGTGGATACCACTCGACGCGCTTGCCGCTGCGCAGCAGCGTCTCGACCTGCGAGAGCGTGAGCCACGGGCTGTTCACGTGGCCGCCCCACGACACCGTGCCGAAGTCGATCGTGCGAAGCTGCTGCGAGGCGGCGAGCAGCGCGATCGACGGCTCACCGACCTTTTCGCAACCCCGGATGCGCAGGACGCGCAGCGACGGCATGCCGACGAGGTGCGCGATCGTCGTGTCGTCGACATCGACGCAGTCCTCGAGGTCCAGCTCGCGCAGGCGCGGATACCGGGCCCGCAGCTGCTTGCCGATGTCGGGTGCCATGAGAGAGGCTCCGAGCCGCAGCGTGGTCAACGCCGGCCAGTCCTGGAGTGCCGCGCCGGCGATGCGGTTCTCGGGCGGGTTCACCGGGATCGACTGCGGAAAGCGCTGCCGAGTCGCCTCGTCGGCGATGCCGCGATGCACGGCGCCGATCGAGGAGAGGTCGAGCGTGCGCAGGCCCTGCAGGTGGCCGAGTGGTCGCCACGCCTCCGGCGGCGCGCCGTGGCTCCCACACAGCGACAGGTCGCGCAACCCTGCGCAAGCGCCGATCGCTGCGAGCCCGGCCGTGTCGAGCCGCATGTTCAGTTCCATCGTCAACCGGCGCAGCGACGGCAGGCGCGGCAGGAACTGCAGCTGATCGCCGCCGAGATCGAAGTAACTGAGCCGCAGGTGCTCGAGCAACGGCAGCCGCTCGAGCTCGCGCATGCGCGCACCCTCGACGCTCTGCACCGCCAACAACTCGAGCGTGTGCAGCTTCGCCAACGACCCGATCGCGGGGAACGCGGCGTCGGTGATCGAGACGGCGGGAGCGTCGTCAGCGCGGCGGCCGGCGACGCTCGCGTAGATGCGCAGGTGCTCGAGAGCCGGGCAACGCGCGGCGAGCGCTGTGACCGCGGCGTCGTCCTGGTTGCGCAACTCGACGGCTTTCAGGTCGACGGGCAGCGACGGGATCGCCGCCGCCGACGCGACCTCGAGCAGCTTGCCCGCACTCGGCTGCTGCGCCTCGTCCACGGACGCGTCGCTGCGCAGCGGCGCGTGCCGCAGCAGCGCCACGCCGAGCACGGTGAGCACGCCGAGCAGGAACACGGCCGCGAACGCGAGCCAGCGCGCGCGTGGTAACCACCGCGCCGCAGGATCTTCGCCCGTCTCGCCGGTCGCCGCGCGCGCGAGCACTACCGCCGTCACGTCGGGCGCGCGTTCGCGACCTGTCACTTCGCGCAGCGCCCAGTCGAACCGCCGCTCGAGCACTTCGTCCTCGCGTTCGTCACGTTCGTTCGCGCCTTTCATTCTTCACCTCCGAGCCGGCGCTCGATGCACTCGCGCAGCAGCGCGCGCACGCGCTGCAGCAGCGTCTTCACGCCGTTCTCCTTCATGCCCATCGCCGCCGCGGTCGCGCTGCGGTCGAGGTCGTCGCCGTAGAAGCGCTGCACGACCTCGCGCGCGCGCCCGTCGAGCGTCGCCACGCACGCACGCAGCGCCGCGAGCCAGCGCTCGCCGTCGTCGCCGGCCGCGTGCTCGTGCCACCAGCGGTCGGCGAGCTCCACGAGCAACTCCTCGCGCCGGCCCTGGTCGCGCCGGCGCCGCAAGAACAGGTGCCGCGCCGTCTGCCGCAGGAACGCCGCCGTCGCGCCGTCGCCGCGATCCTCGTGCAGGCGCCGCATCGCGACCAGGAACGTGTCCTGCATCACGTCCTCGGCGAGATCCGCGGGCGCGCCGAGCGAACGCACGTAGCGCCACAGCCCGAGCTGGTGGCGGCGGATCATGCCCGCGAGATCAGGCAAGCTCGGGCTCATCGGCGCGGCGCGGGCGATCGTCGGCGAAGTCACGTGCAAACATCCCGCGAGAGCGCGCAGGGTATTCGGCGGGCGCGACGAAATGCAGGCAGGAGAACCGTGCCTGGCCGACGGCGGTCCACGCTATCCTCCGCAGCGCGCGGGACTGCGGCAAGGGAGGTGGACACGTCGAGCGCGCGCCTCCGCGACCTGCTTCTCCGCGAGTAGCCACGCAGCTGGGGCGGTCGCTGCAGCGCGGCACCCGTCGCACCTACTTCGCCGCCGACTCGATCGTGCTGTTCGACCGAGCCGAGCACGGTCGCGGCCGGTGACGCCGGTGCCTTGGCCACCGGCGCCTTCGGCGGCAACACCTGCGCGCGGGCGAGCGCCAGCGGGCCGCCGGCTACAACGAGACAACACGCGGCAGTTGCGATGCGCATGGCGGCGGCGATGCTACTCGGCCCCGCCGGCCGAGGCACTTTCCGCTCGCGCCGCGTGCTGCGAGTCGCTGTAGTCCTGGCCCGAAATGCGCCGCCGCCAGGACGCGAGGTTGCCGTGAGTCGAGACGCGCTCGCTTCGCAGCCGGGCGCCGCATCGGCGCGATGGTCGCGCGCAGCATGGACCGGCTACGTCGCGATCCTGTGGCTTGCGCTGCTCGTGCTGCCGGTCGCGGTGCCCTTGACTTCGCTCGACAGTTCCTGGTACGCGCTGCTGGCACACGACTGGCGCGAGACATTGCAAGCCGGCACGGAGCAGGTGTTCACCTACGGGCCGCTCGGCTGGTTGCTGACGCCGGCGCCCGGCTTCGATGCGGACCTGTTCGCGACGAAGATGATCGGCATCGGCACGGCCATGCTCGCCATCGCCGTCGTCCTCGCGGCTTTCGTGCAGAGCCTGCCGGACGGGGCCGCTCGCCTCGGTGCTGCGCTGCTCGCGCTCCTCTTCGCGCCGGTTCTGCAGGATGCCGTCTACGTGGTGGCCATCCTCGCTGCTTCGGGCCTCCTGCTCGCGCGCGAACGGATCTCCGTGGCCGGCGCCTGCCTCGCGGCTGCGCTGCTGGCCGTCACGGGCCTGGTCAAGTTCAGCCACCTCGTGCTCGCGCTGCCGTGCGTCGCCGGATTCGTCGCCGCGGCGTGGCGCCAGCACTCGTGGCGCAGTGCCGCTGTCGTCGCCGGCAGCTTCGTGGGCGCGTTCGTGCTGGCCTGGGTCCTCGCCGGGCAACGGCTCGCGGGAATCGCCGGCTACCTGCAGAACGCGGCGGAGATCGCGGCCGGCTACCACGACGTGATGGGCACGCATGGCGCCGCGCTGCAGTTCGGACTCGCGCTCGCGTGCGTGCTGCTGCTCGCCGGTCTGTGCCTCTCGACCGCGTTCGCGCGGCCGCGCACGCCGGCGAACGTCACGCTGGCGGCGGTCATGCTCGCGGTCGTCCTGCTCACCTGGAAGTCAGGGTTCGTGCGCCAGGACGACGCGCATGCACGCATCTTCTTCGCCATGGCGACGCTGGCGCCGTTCGCGCTGCGGGCCGCTGTGCAGCAGTCGCGGCGCCGCTGGTCCGCCGCCGCTACGACGGCGGCCGTCGTGATCGCGATCGCCGGCGTGGGGACTTCACTCGGCGACGACAGTCTGTGGCAGACGCCGGTCCGGTTGGCGCAGCGACTGCTCGTCAACGCGCGCGCGCTCGCGGCGCCAGAGCACTTCGCGGCCGAGCAGGCAGAGCAGGGGCGCAGGCATGCGGCCGCGACGCCGCTCGAGCAGACGCGGCGCGCATTGGGTGCGGGCAGCATCGACGCGTTCGGCCACGAGCAGGGCATCCTGCTCGCGAACTCGCTGCGGCTCCGGCACCGGCCCGTGTTCCAGAGCTACTCCGCATACACGCAGCCGCTGCAAGAGACGAACGCCGCGTGCTACGAGGCGCCGGACGGACCCGATCACGTGCTGTTCGAGCTGCAGCCACTCGACGGCTACTTCCCGACCGTTGCCGACAGCCAGGCGCTGCTGGCCCTGTTCGCCGGCTACGCGCCGCAGTTCGAGGAGCGCGACTTCTTGCTGATGCGGCGGCAGCCGGTCGTGCGCCGGCGGGCCGACCTGCCGCAGCAGCTGGTCTGGGAAGGCACGGCAGAGATGGGGAACTGGGTCGATGTGAAGGCGACTCCCGATGCGGTGCTTCTGCTCAGCCTCGACGTCGGCTACTCCGCGCTGGGTCGCCTGCAGGGAATCGCGCTGCGGCCGCCGCGGCTGTTCCTCGAAGTGCGGCTCGCGGACGGCACGCAGCAGCGCTTCCGCATCGCGCCGGCGATCGTGCGTGCGCCGTTCCTGCTCGATCCACTCGTGCGCGGCACGCGCGAGTTCCTCCAGTTGTGCCAAGGCGATCCACTGCCGCGCGTGCAGGCCTTCCGCGTCGGCAACAGCGCCGGCGGCGCGAGGGGCTTCGCGAGCAGCTTCGGCGTGCGCCTGCTCGCGATCGCGGCCAGGTAGCGCGTCAAACCATCAGTCCCCACGCGATCGGTCCGCGATCGGGACACCCTCGGCTACATTCGCCGCGTGCAAAGCAACGGTATGTCGTCATTGCGTCCCGGCGCGACCGTGATTCACGGCAGGGACGGAACGCGCGGCCTCATGCCGGCGGCGGCTGGTTCTCTCCTGCGCAGCCAAGGCTGGAACGTCGCCGCGTTCCTCTGGGGCGCGGCGGAAGCGACGCTGTTCTTTCTCGTGCCGGACGTGCTGCTGAGCTGCATCGGCCTCCGGCGCGGCGCCAAGGCGGCGGCCATCGCATCGTCGTGGGCGGCGTTCGGCGCGGCCGTCGGCGGCGCCGTCATGCATCTCTGGAGCACGCACGATGCAGAGGCCGCGCGCGCCGCCGTGCTCGCGGTCCCCGCGGTCAGCGCGCAGATGGCCACGGCCGCCGAGGCGGCCATGCGCGAGAACTGGTTCGGCGCCACGCTGCTCGGCCCGCTGAGCCTCACGCCGTTCAAGCTCTACGCCGTGCTCGCGCCGGAGGTCGGCGTGCCGCTGACTGCGTTCGCGCCCGTTGCCATCGCCGCGCGCCTGCCGCGTTTCCTCGTCGTCTCGATCGGCGCTGCGCTGATCGGCCGCCGGCTCGAGCCGAGCCTCGGCGGCCGGGCGCTCGTTGGCGTGCTCATCGGCGCATGGCTGCTGTTCTACTGCGTGTTCTTCGCGCTGATGCCGAACTGACGCAGCCGGCCAAGCCCGTGCTGCCGCTCTCGTGGCGGCGCGAGGCGGAGGACGCCGAGTTCGCGCGCATCGACGGCCGAAGGCCGCCGATGCGGGGCGGGCTGCGGAGCCCGCGGCCAAGACCTGAGCTACTTCTTGGCGCCAGAGGCCTCCAGGCCGGTCTCCAGTTGCTTGACGAATTCCTCGGCCTTGTTCCAGCCGCTGATGGTGTGCACGCAGTTGCCCTGGGTGTCGAACACGCCCATCGCCGGGATGCCGCCCATCTTCTCGTTCTTGGCCTTGAGCAGCGCGTGGACGTTCTTGTAGTCGTCGCCCGTGGCCTGCTCCTGGATGATCTTCACCGGCACGAACGAGTTGTTGAGCAGGTCGGCGACCTGCTTGTCGGGGTAGGTGGTGTCGTCCATGCGGTAGCACCACACGCACCAGAAGGCCATCACGTCGATGAACAGGGGCTTGTTGGCCTTCTTCGCCATCGCCACCGCCTCGTCGAACGAGACATAGTTCCACTTGATCGGCGTCGTTGCCTTGGGCCTGGCAAGGTCGAGCTGCTGCCGCTTGGCGAAGCTGTCGCGGTCGGCGTCGAAGCGCTTGGTCCAGATGTGCTCGGCGCGCTCGCGCATCGCCGCCTGCGTGGCGGCATCCGGGCCCTTCGCTGCCGTGGTGGCAAGGCCGACCGAGTTGCCGGTCACGTTGAGGCCGATCAGGTTGCCGACGTCGAAGCGCTTCTCGGTCATCGTGTTGAGCAGGTAGACGCTGACCGGCTGCTTCGCGCCCACCTCGGCCAGGGCCCACATGTCGCCGGCGCTGCCGAACTTGCCGTCCAGGTCCTTGTCGAGCACGGCGACGATGCGCTCCTTGTCGCCGATCTTCACCGTGGCCTCGAGGTAGCTCGGGAACGCGATGCCGACCGACGGCGGATTGTCGCCACCGCGTCCGTACGAGACCTTGATCGGGATCTTGACGTTGTCGATCGCGAACGCGGCGTCGACCGGCTTGGTCGAGCGCTGCGAAGAGGGCCCGTTGTCGCGACCCGGCTGGACGGCGACCTCGATGGCCAGCTGTTCGTCCTTGACGAGCTTGCCGTCGCCGTTGAGATCGATGCCGATCAGATCCGGCGTCTCGCTGTCGACCTTCGACTTGCCGACGACGATCAGGACCTTCTTGCCCTTGATGGGGTGGACTCCGTACCAGCTGTCGTGGCACTCCTGCCACACGGGCGTGCCATCAGGCGCCTTCTGGGACAGCGCCACGCTCTCGCTGATGGTCGCAACGGGCGGCGGCGCGGCGCGGTTGCTGGCGTCGGCGATCTTCACGGTGCCGTCGGCCTTGATCGCGGCGTCGACAGGTTTCTGGGCCACGAGAGTGGCGGAGATGCAGAGGGCGAGCGCGCCCGGGAACTGGAACCGGTTCATGAAGGACCTTTCGGGGCTCTGAAGGATGTGCCTCGCGCGAAGCGTGCGGGGACGAAAGGGCACAATGCTAGTGACCGCCCGGCCCCGAGCCAGGGGCTGCGAAAACGTTGCAGTCCGCCGCCCGCGCCTCGCGGCGTGTCCTCAAACCCGCGCAGGAGCTGCCTTCCCGCGAATTCCCTGGTCTGGCTGCAGGACCGGACCACGCTCGCTAGCATTCCTGGAGAAGGCGCGCGACCATCCCGGCGGCGCGACAGTTTTTTAGAAGGAGACAGCAATGATCATCTCGATCGTCAACTTCGCTTCCATCCCGGACAGCGAGGTGCAGAGCGTATTGCGTTCGATCAACCGGCAGATCACGGAGGACTTCGCGCCCTATTGGAGCATGGGCGCCACGCTGCGGCTCGAAGGTCGCGCGGGGTCGCGGCCCACGGTCAAGAAGGCTCTGCCCACCGAGCTGCGCGGCGACGCGATCATCTACCTGTGGGACAAGGCCGACGTCGCCGATGCGATCGGTTACCACGATGCCAACTTCGCCGGCCTGCCGTTCGGCTTCGTGTTCACGCAGATCTCGAAGGCCCTCGGCGAGCCTTGGTCCGTCACGCTCTCGCACGAGGCGCTCGAGCTGATCGGCGATGCTTCGGCCAACGTCTTCGCCGCCGGCCCGCACCCGGCCCACCCCGACCGGCTCGTGTTCCACTGGTACGAGATGTGCGACGCCGTGCAGGCCGAGACCTACGAGATCGACAGCGTCCCCGTGTCGAACTTCGTCCTGCCGCTCTACTTCACGATCGACAACGAGACCGGCAGCCGCAACGACTTCCTCGGCACGCGCACGATGAACAGCTCCCTCGCCTCGTTCGGCGTCAACCCCGGTGGCTACGTCGGCTTCTACGACCCGTCGCTGAAGCAGCACGACACCTACACGCTCGCCCACGACCAGGTCGCCGCCTTCCGCATGAAGGAGAAATCGGCCGCGAAGATCGCCAGGCGGTCGAACCGGTATCGCTCGCTGAGCGCTGGCGGCGACTGGCAGGAGCAACTGCTGTCGGCACGCAAGACTGTCGTGCTGCAGCCGGCGGCCCGGGCGGTCAAGCCGGCGGCGATGTCGAAGCAGCCCAAGCGAGGCAGGCGGCCTCGGGCAGGGGCCAGCTGATGCTGGCCTGACTTCCCTGTTCGTCTCGCGGAGTACTGACCGGGCGAAACAGGATCGCAAGCGCGAGCATCGTGCGCACCATCTTGACTACTGCGGTAGTCGAAGGACGATCGCGCACCATCGGAGGTCCTCGCAATGAAGATGCCGTTCGGGTTTCCCATGGCACTCGTACTCGCTGTCAGTGTTTCCACACTGCGAGCCCAGGACGACAACATCACGTGCGATCGCACGGCCATCCAATGGGTGCTGCCCGGCGACTTCGCGCAGGCCCTCGCGCGCGCGCAGAAGGAGCAGCGCATCCTCCTGATCAAGGGAATCTCTTTCGGCGTCGACGACGCGGGAGCGAAGTGCGCGACGAAAGGCGTCTGGTGACCCGGCGCCGAACCAATGAGAGGGGGTCCCTTCTCGGAAACGCGCGTCATCGAGTTGCTGAACCGCCGCTTCGTGCCGTTCTTCTTCAACACCGGCGGACCCGGACAAGGCAAGGACGACAAAGCACACGACTTCGTGACCGGCAAGGTGCCGAACCGCTGGGCCTACTTCGCCGCGTTCGCGCCCGACGGCCGCATCCTCGGCCAGACCGGCATCTACGACGGCACTGAGCAGGTGTTCGCGTGGCTGCGTGCGCTGTTGCGGCGTCATCCCGAGTTCGACAGGCCGACGGCGGCCGAGACCGAAGCGCGCGAGCAGGCCGCCGGCGAGCTGACGGCAGCAGCGGCGCTCGACGTCGCGCGCCAGTGCGAGCAGCTCACATGGTATGCGGAGAGCAAGCGCGCCTGCGAACGCGTGCTCGGCCTCGGCGACGCGACACAGCGCGCCGAGGCCCATCGCGTGCTGCTGCGCATCGCGCGCGCCGACGGCGATTGGCCGGCACACGCAACGGCGCTCGCGGCTGCGGCCGAGAGTGCTCTGGCCGCGGCGCTGGCCACGGATCTCGCGATCGAGAGCGGCCTGCGTATGCTGGCCGAGAAGCGCTTCGCGGGCGCGCGCGTCGCTTTGGAGTCCGCGATCGCGAGTGCCAAGGACTCCCCGCGCCTCGCCGAGCTGCACTACGAAGCCGGCCGCGCGTGTTGGTTCGGCGGCGACCGCTACTGGGCGAAGGCGCATTGGTGTTGGATCCTCGCCGAGCGCCCCGACGACCGCATGGCTATGCGCGCGCGGCTCGCGGCGGGCGCCGAAGAGTTCCCGTATCTGAACTGCGAGCTCGGCAACTTCGAGGCGAAGACGGGCCCCGTCGGCCCCGACGCGCTCGACGACGGCGTGCGCAAGGCGCAACACACCTACGAGCAGTTGCGCGAACGCCTGGTCGCGAACAAGTTCGAGCTCGGTGCGGCGCGCGAGGCGGCGCCGCACGAGCCCGAGGTCGTGCTCGCGCGCACGGCGCCGCCGGCCATCGATCCCGTCGACGCGCCCGACAACCTGGTCGCGCGCCTCGCCGATGCCGACGCCGAGACGCGCGAAAAGCTCGTCGAGCAGATCGCCGCCGCCGGCGAAGGAGCCGCGCAACCGCTCGTCGTCGCGGTCGGCAACGAGGCCTTCCGCGGCCGCCTCGCGGCGGTCGTGGCGACCGGCAAGCTGTTCGCCGCGCATCCCGAGATCGGCAAGGAACCACGCGGCTGGTTCAAGCGGCCGCTGGCCCAGCTCGCGCGCAGCGGCGACGACGAAATCGCGGCAGCCGCCAAGGCTGCAACTGCGGCGATGCAGACCGGCCAGTAGAGCCAGCCCGAGCAGACCGCCAGCGCCGTTGTCGGCCGGCACGAGAAGTGCTCGCATTCCGTCACCTACGGGCCCTCAACCCTCTCCGCTCCATCTCGTCGGTCCCGGCGAGCTCGCGACGATCCAGGACGCGATCGACCGTCTTCCCGTTCGCGGTGCCCAACAACCCCTGTCCTGCGCCACCAGGTGCTAGTTCCCACGAACCGCCGCTCACGTCCGGACCCGCGAACTCCCGATAGCATCGGAACAGCGGCGCTCTCGCCCGCTCGATCCCCGGAGCACCCCCCCATGAACCGATTCCTCCCCGTCTTCGCACTCGCACTGACCTTCGCGAGCTGCAGCAGCAGCAGCGACACCGCCGGCACCGGCACGATCAGCGTCGTACTGACCGACAGTGCGTCCGACGAGCTGTCCCAGTTCGAGGTCGACGTCAGCAACATTGTGCTGACCAAGGTCGGCGGCGCGACCGTCAGCGTGATGCCGCGGACGACGCGTGTCGACTTCGTCGAGTTGGAGTCGCTCAACGAGCTCGTGACCGCCGTCGACCTCGAGAGGGGCGTCTACACGCGCGTCACGCTGACACTCGACTTCGCCAACGCCGAAGTGCTGCTCGTCGGCCAGACGACTCCCGCGACCATCAACGACGCGAACGGAACCCCGATCACGGGCACCGTCGACGTCACGGTCGACCTCGTACCGGGCTCGCGCCTGTTCGTCGCCGCGAACAGAAACAACCTTTTCTCGCTCGACCTCGACCTCAACCAGAGCGTCGCGGTCGACTCCGCCACCAACTCGATCAGGTTCACGCCGGTGCTCGAGGTGCAAGTGGACCCCGGTAATCCGAAGCCGATCGCGACGACCGGCATCCTGAACAGCGTCGACCTCAACGCGCTGACGTTCGCCGTCGAGCGCCGCGACATCACGAACACCGTGATCCACACCTTCACGGTCGCGATCGCCCCCATCACGGTCTTCCAGCTCGACGGCGTGCTACAGGGCGGCGCCGCCGGTCTCGGCTCGTTGGTCGGCAACATCGGCCAGCGCGTGTTCGTGCAGGGCCTGTTCTCCGGCGGCAGTTCGCGGCTGACCGCGCTCGCGGTCGAGTCCGGCGCCGGCGTGCCGGGCAACGGCCAGGACTGGGTGTTCGGTCACGTCACAGCACGCACGGGCGGCCCCGGCGTCGACACGACGCTGACGGTGCTCGGGCGCTCGCTCGACACCGGTACCAGCACGCGCACCTACAACACGGCGCACACCGTGAACGTCTCGCACGCCAACACGAAGGTGCTGCGCCGCGGCGCGGGCAACACCCTCGACAGCGACGACATCAACGTCGGCCAGCTGGTCTGGATCTTCGGCGACCTGACCGGCACCACCCTCGACGCAACGGCGGCTACCGGCGTCGCGCGCCTGCTGCGCACCTCGATCTTCGGCATCGCCACGGGTCCCGCGGTCGGCGACACGCTGACGCTCGACGTCGTGCGCTTCGACCATCGCGACGTTGCGGCCTTCAACTTCGACGTCTCGGGCCAGGTGCAGGCGGATCCGAACGCGTTCACGGTCGACGTCACGGGCCTGACGACGACGGGCATCACGACGGACTCGCGCATCCGCGCGTTCGGGTGGATCGCGCCCGTCGGCTCCACCGGCGACGACGCGACCGCGTTCTCGCTCGTCGACCGCACCAACGCTGGCAAGGTGCTCTACTGCCTGTGGGTGCCCTCGTCGCTGACCGCGCTGAGCGCCAGCACGAACCTGACGCTGGGCGACATCGCCAATGCCGACATCAAGGTGATCGGCGACGGCTTCGCGCCCGTGACGCTCACGCCGTCGCCCGCGCCGGTGCTGCAGCCCCTGCTCACGGTCGGCTACTACCGCATCGTGCAGGACCTCCAGGTCACCGCGTATACCGACTTCGCGCTGTTCAAGTCGGCACTGTCCACGCGCCTGCCATCTTCCGGTGTGTTCGCCGTGTCGGCGCTCGGGACCTTCGAGCCCACGGGCCAGGTGTTCTCGGCGCTGACCGCCACGGTCGTGCTCGACTGACGGCGCGGCTCGGGCTACTTCTTCTCGAGCGCCTTGATGCGACGGCGCCATTCCGCCTCTGCGTCGGCGAGGCCGTTCGTCTTCGCGAACTCGGCGAGCTTCTCGTAGCGCGGCAGCGGATCGAGCCCGCAGGCCCACCAGAGTTTCAGCTCGCACTCCGAGCAGAATGCGAGCGGCGCGCGATCGCTCTCGGGCAGGCTGTTCGAGCCGTTCATGCCGCACTCGTGCATCGTGCAGTGCTGGATGCCGAACATGTGCCCCGTCTCGTGCGTCGCGACCTGCAGCGTGCGGCGCAGCACGGTCGCGCGTTC
>DASRJH010000090.1:0-3783 GCA_035649575.1 Planctomycetota bacterium | reverse complement strand
CTCAGACCGCATCCCCGGCGGCAGGACGTAACCCCACGCGATCGGCGGCTCGGTGGCGTTCGTCCGAGCGCGAGCCGCGCACTGAACACTCGAGGAAACCTGTCCCGCTTCCCCCCGGACATCAGCCTCTTGCCGTCGGGGCTCCACGCGGGACGGCAGGCGAAGAACGCCAGCAATACGGCCAGCGCAGCGAGCACGCTCTGCCGGAGGCAGGCACTCGCGCAACGATCGGTCATCGGGTGGGGCCGCGCCGCGGCAGTGGGGGACTCAGCTCAGCGCGAGCATGCGTTGCAGCGGGATCAGCGCGCGCTGCCGCAGCTCTTCGGGCATCTCGATGCGGGGCTTCAGGTCGCGCAGCGCGAGGTGGATCTTCTCGATCGTGTTGAGCTTCATGTGCGGGCACTGGTTGCAGCCCTGGCACGCCGCACTGCGGTCCTCGTAGGGCACCGGGATCAGCTCCTTGTTCGGCGCGTGCTTCTTCATCGTGTGCAGGATTCCCATCTCGGTGCCGACGATGTACTTCGCGCCGGCGTCCTGCTTCACGAACTCGAGCAGCCGCGACGTCGATCCGATGAAGTCGGCGAGTTGCAGCACGTGGTCCTCGCACTCGGGGTGCGCGATGAACTTCGCATCGGGGTGCTTGGCCTTGAGCGCCGCGATCTTCCGCGAGCTGAACGTCTCGTGCACCATGCAGGCGCCGGGCCAGAGGTCCATCTTGCGGCCGGTCTTCTTGACGAGGAACGCGCCGAGGTTCTTGTCGGGGCCGAACAGGATCGGGCGGCCTTCGGGCACCGAACGGATGATCTTCTCGGCGTTGCTCGACGTGCAGATGATGTCGCTCTCGGCCTTCGTCGCGGCGCTGCAGTTGATGTACATCACGACGTAGTGGTCGGGATGGCGCTGCTTCCAGGCGCGCAGCTGGTCGGCCGGGCACTGCTCGGCGAGCGAGCAACCGGCCTCGAGGTCGGGGATCACGACGATCTTGCCCGGGTTCACGATCTTGGCCGTCTCGGCCATGAAGTGCACGCCGCAGAACAGGATCACCTCGGCGTCCTTGGCGTCGCGCGCGCGCTTGGCGAGCTCGAGCGAGTCGCCGAGGTGGTCGGCGAGGTCCTGGATGTCCGGATCCTGGTAGTAGTGCGCGAGGATCAGCGCCTTTCTCTGCTCACGCAGGCGGTCGATCTCGGCGAACAGGTCCAGGCTCGGATCGACGGAGCGGGTGGTGGGGGTGTCGACGGACGCCATCCGACGATCATCGGCCATGGCCGCAATCGCGCAAGGGTTGGCGTCTGGTCGGCGGTGCTCCGCGCCGCGTGGTGGCGTTCGCGGGCTCAGTGCTTGCCGAACTGCAGTGCTACGCCCTGCCGTTGCGCGTAGATGTAGGCCTCCATGGCCAGCATGCGCGGGTCGTCGTGGGCGAGCGGCTTGCCGCGCACGGGGTGCTCGATGCACCAGTTGATCATCTCGCGCAGCATCACGGGCCGCCCGATCTGCGTCTGGTATTTCGGGTAGGTCTCCGGGTGCGTGTTGCTCGCATCGGGGTGGCACATGTCGCACGACACGGCGATCGTGCTGCCGAGGCGCGCCGCGTCGTGGAACACCTCGGCGCCTTCGTAGACGAGACGCATCGTCTCGGCTTCCCAGAGCACGATGTCGCGCTCGGAGAAGTCGCGGTACGGGTGGCCAACCTTCTGGCCCTCGCCGAGTGCCGTGCGGTTGTCGAACGGCTGCTTCGGCTGGTAGCGCTGCTTCTGCAGCTTCGCGCGCTCCTGCGGATCCTGGATCGTGCCCATGGCCCAGGGCTGGCCGGGGTTCTTCTTCTGCCACTCGGCCATCAGCGCATTCGCGACGGCGAGACCACCCTCTGGGGTGGTCGGCACCTGATCGAGTGCCAGCTTCGTCTCGCCATCGCAGAGCTGCACCGAGGTGCCGCCGGACGCGATGCGCGGCAGCAGGTTGAAGGCCAGGATCGCGGCGGCGACCGCAGTCAGAAGGACGACTTGTTTCGAAGCGACGAACATCGTGGTGCTCCTTGGTCTGCTCGCAGCAGGATTCAGTAGCTCGGGGTGTTGGCGCGACCGGGTTTCTGGGCCTTGCCGAAGGACTTCATGTACTCGCTGCTCACCGTCACGGGATTGCGGTTCCAGAGCCGGTAGACCTTGTCGACGAGTCCGTCGACGTCGACGTGCACCTCGCCCTGGCCGCATCCGTCGTTCGGGTTGAACGGGTCGGGCCGGTTCATCTGCACGGTCAGCTCGGGCAGGCCCTCGGGCGCATAGGGCCACGGCCAGGCGGTCGACAGCAGGCCGTGGAAGTGGATGTCGCCGATGCGGTGCGTCAGCAGCTGGTGCGTGTGCCCGTGCACGACCGTGCACTTCCTGAACTTCTTGAGGATCGCCTGCACCTGCTCCGCATCGTCGGTCCAGAAGTTCCACCGCTTGTAGTAGTGGTAGAGCGGCGAGTGCGAGAACACGACGAGCGGCGTGTCCGCGTCGATCTTCGCGAGGTCGTTCGCGAGCCAGGCGCGCTGTTCTTCGCCGACCGTGAACGGACTCTGCAGGCCGTTGTCGAGGCCCGCGACGGTGCCCATGCGTTGCGCTGGCGTGAGCTTCCGCGCGGTCCAGAAGTCCTCCTCGACGACGCTGTTGAGCACGACGAAGTGCACGCCCTTGTGGTCGAACGTGTAGCGCTCGGTGCCGAACAGACCCTTCCACTTCTCGCCGAGGTCGAGATACCAGTCGTGCTCGCCGACCATCATGCGCACGGGTGCTCTGAGGTTCTTGAGGATCTGCGCGCCGAGATCGAGCTCGGCCGGAGCCCCGAGCTGCGCGAGATCGCCGCCGAACAACACGAAGTCGGGCTGCGGGTCCATGCGGTTCACGTCGTCGACTGCGCGCAAGAGCGCCTTGACGAAGCGGTCGTTGAGCTTGCGTTCGTACAGGTGGCTGTCGCTGATGTACGCGATGCGGAACGACTCGACGCCGTTGCCGATGCGCACGGGCTGGAAGCTGTGCGGGAACGCGACGCCGTGCGTCACCGCCGCCGCGCCGGCCGCGGCCGACAGCTTGAAGAACGAACGGCGGTCGAGGTTGTGCAGCGAGCGCAGCAGGCTCTCGCGCTCCTCCATGTATTTCGTCTCGATGCTCTTCATGTCACTTTCCTCCGGGTGTCTTGACACGGTCTTCGAACGTCAGCTTCTTGCGCGTGGCGAGGTCGTTGTCGCGGAACGGCCGCTGCGTCTTCGACAGCGCCGACTGCCGCTTGTCCTCGGCCTTGTCCTGCGCGTCGAAGCGCACGTCGGTCAGCGACGCGAGGAACGCGACGAGGTCGTCGATCTCGGCCTCCGTCAGCGTGAGCGCCTCCATGCCGCCGTCGAGCCACGGGTTGACCTCGCCGCCCTTGTTGTAGTGATCGACGACGTCCCACAGCGTCTGCATCGATCCGTCGTGCATGTACGGGCCCGTGATCGAGATGTTGCGCAGCTGCGGCGTGCGGAACGCGCCGATGTCCGCGTACTGCTTCGTCACCATGAAGCGGCCGAGCTCGCTCATGTCGGTCGCGAGCGCGAGCCGGTCGAGCTCCTGCTCCGAGCTGTTCGACGCGAGCGCCTTCAGCGCATCGGCGGCGAGCTTCTCGAAGTTCTTGTCGTGCGCCGACACGCCGATGTTGTGAAAGCGGAAGTCGGTGCCGAGCGGATTCGTCGCGTTCAGCGGATGGCACGCGGCACAGCGCGCCTTGCCGTGGAAGAGCACGAAGCCGCGCTGCTGCTGCTCGGCGAGAGCC
>DASRJH010000089.1:0-12588 GCA_035649575.1 Planctomycetota bacterium | reverse complement strand
AGCTTCTTGCTCGGCTTGACGAAGGCCTCGCCGCCGTTGCCCTGCATGCGCAGCAGCAGGCACTCGACCGCGCCGCCGGTGGTCCGCGTGCCACGCAGACGCCACGGGCGGACCCGCGTGTCGTTGAGCACGAGCAGATCGCCGGGCTGCAGGTATTGCGGCAGGTCCGCGACGACCCGGTGTGCGTTCACGCGCGTACGGCGGTCGTGTACGAGCATCCGCGCGCTGTCGCGCGGCTCGACGGGGCGGTTGGCCACGAGATGCGGTGGCAACGGGTAATCGAAGTCGGAGACCAGCAAGGCGCGCCGTCATAACCGCCCATCGCGGATGGCCGCAACCAAAGGGCCATTGCCGCAGCGAGCCATTGGCGCCACCATGGCGGCCGATGAGACTGCCGTGGATCCACGCAACGTGCCTTGCCGGCCTGTTCCTGGCCGCCTGCGGCGGTGGCGGCGGCAGTTCGCCGATCGAGGCCGTGCCACCCGAACTGCTCGCTTGCCGCGCGCGCGTCGACAGCCCCTTCCAATTCGCCGAGGTCGCGCTGCGCAGCAGCCAGAATCTCGGCTCGAGCCGGATCGCCGACCGCACGGGCACCGAGCGGAACGCGCGGTTGCACCCGGACGGCAACACCGTCGTGTTCTCGCGCGAACGCAGTAACCACGACCCCGACAGCCGCGAACTGATCGTCGCGGTGATCGACGGATCGAGCGCCGAGCTGCGCCTGACCGAGAACAACGTACTCGACGACGAACCCTGCTGGTCGCCCGATGGCACGCGAATCCTGTTCGCCTCCGAGCGTAGCGGACCGAAGAGCCTGTGGCTCGCCGATCGCGATGGCGGCAACAGCCAGGCCTTCCTCGCGCCACCCGCGGGCGAGAGCGACGGAGAGCCCGACTGGTGCCGCGCTACGGACCGCGTCGTCTGGAGCCGGAGCGACGCGGCCGGACACCACACGCTGTGGCTCAGCAACGGCAGCGGTTCGGGCGTCATGCCCCTCAGCAACGGCGGCGTACTGAGCGGGGCGGATACCGGCGACTTCGCACCGGCATTCTCCGCGGACGGGACCAGGGTCGCTTTCATGCGGCGCACGAGTGCGGCGTCGTCGAGTCTCTGCATCATCGAGCTCGCCACCGGTGACGTGACCGTGCGGTTGTCACCCGCCGGAGAGGTCGGAACGCCGCGCTGGTCACCCGCGATGGACCGTCTGTTCTTCGGGCTCGCGGAGCCCGCTGCTGGCAGGCAGACCAAGCGACTGGCCGTCGTGCCCGTGGGCCCCGGCGCACCGGCGCTCGTCTGGCCCGACGAACGGTGGGAGCTCACCGGCCTCGACTCGATGCCGGGGCTCGCCAGCCCCCCAGCCGCGCAGGCACCGCGAACGCTCGACGTCGAGAACGCCGAGATCCAGCTCGCCGCCGGCTCGGGTGTCTTCGGGGCGCGCCAGCAACTCACGAGCGCGGACGGCGAGGAGTTCCGGGTTCAGACAGCGACCTACAACGAACAGGAGATCGCCGCCATCAACTGCAAGTTCGAGTTGCCCGTGCTGAGGGCAGAGGACGTGCTCGAGCTGCGTATCCGCGTTCTGGCCCGCGCGATGCGCGTCGGCGGCAACACGGCGCTGCGCGTCGCGATCTACAACCCGGTCGACGAACGCTTCGACACCGCCGTGGAGCTGGCGCCGGTTTCGACGACCCTGCAGACGATGACGTTCTCGACCTCGAGCCTGCGCCACGTGACCCGACAGAGGGAACTGCGCGTCGAGGTGATCGCGGACATCGCACCCGGCGAGCGCAGCGAGTTGCGCGTCGACCTCGTCGAGGTCGTCATGGTCGCGCGCGACGGCAGCTAGGCAGCGGGCAGCCGCCTCGCAAGGAAACGGCGCAGCGGGGCTGGCTGCGCGTTTCGCTGGATTCGGCCCCCGCGTCGCGACGTCGAGTATCACATGAGCGTGGTCGCCTTGCGGGCGAGCAGGCTCAGTGAAAGGCGTGTCCCATGTCGAGGAAGAACCCGACCGTGCCGCCGATCATGGCGCCGCGGTGGGCGTTGCCGTGGTGGCTACCGATGGCGGCACCAATGCTGGTGCCGATCGCGGTGTGCACGGGGAAGAACCCGCACGCGTGGTCGTGGTAGACGCCGGCGTGGAACGAGACGTGCGGGGGCAGTCTGGACACCCTCCGCTGTTGCACGGCAGCTTCGACGCCCGAAGCAGCTGGTTCGGACGCGGCGTTGTCCTGCTTCTCGACGGGCGGCGTCTCGACGACGCGCGTCATGGTCCGGTAGATCGGTCCAGTGGAGTGCGATTCGGCAGCCTGCGATCCGGCCGTGGGCTGGCTCACCTCGGTGAGAGGCGCGGGTGCTGACTGATCGGCATCGGTCCGGCTGTCCGGGTCCAACTGCACCACGGGCTGCTCGATGGCGAGCGGCGGCACCTGAGCTGCGCGCTCGGAGTGCCGCGGCGTGCTGCACGCGGCCGTAGACAAGAAAATGCAGAAGAGCAACCTGCCGTTCATGGTAGACCTCCCTTCAGTTGTCCCCCTTCAGAAGTCCCCTTCAGTAATCCCACGAGATGCGCATCACCCAGTCCTGCGCCTCGGCCTTCCTGGAGATGGCGGTGTGCATGATCGTTTCGCCCGGAGACACCAACTTGGTCTGTTTGTTGGTCTCGTCGCCGATCGGTTGCAGCGAGTGGTCCAGGAAGATGACCTGCACGTGGATCTGGATCTGTTCGTAGTGGATGTTGAGGATCGGCACGCTGACCTCGAGCTGGTTCGTGCCCTTGATGCGCTTCACGATCGGCGTGCCGACGCGCACGATTTCGTAGAGCGTCGCTTCCGTGACCTCGACGTTGCTGATGCTCGGATCGCTGGCCTTGATCGGCAGCGCCACATAGGGTGGCGCCGTCGACGCACAGGCAGCCAGTGCCACGAGGCCCGCGGACAGCAGTGTTCGGATGTTGCACCTCATGGCGATCACCTCTTGAGCGGACGGACTTCGGTCGCGTCTGGTTCGATCAGGGCCGGGTCCTCGACACCCTCGAGGCGGAAGGTCGACGTGATGTCGTTGCCGTCGACGAACACAGCGTGGCCGAGCAATTGCCAGTCCGGTGATGCCAGCGAGCCGTTGTTCCCGAGCGCGAAGGTCGCGTAGCCCGCCGCGACGCGCCGCGCGATCATGGCCTCGACGCGCCACTCGCCGCTTCCGGCATCCTGCCACTTGCGCAGCACGACCGGGGGCTTCAGCGCGAAGAACACCTTCTCGGCGACGAGCGCCTTGGCCTTGTCGACGAGCGCGTTGACGAAGGCGTCGATCTGGTCGACGGTCTGCGGCGCAGCGCTCCCGTCGGCCGGCACAGTGAAGGTCTCGTCCAACACTTCGATGTTCTCGACCAGGTTCTCGACCTTGATCGACACCTGCACCGAGCCGCCGCTCAAGTACTCGGGCCGCGGGCGCGACGACGGCCTCGCCTTGTTCGGCTTCTCGATCAGGGACTGCACGACGAGCGGCTGCCATTCGACCCTGACACGGTGCGATGCGACGAGCTTGTGGCCGGCCTTCTCTCGCTCGGTCGGTGCACTGCCTGCCGACACTTTGACGCCGTCGCCCTTCGAGACGATCTTCACGAGACGGCTCTTGCGCAGATACTCGGCGATCTTCGGACCCGCGAAGTCGCCGGACTGCTTGCCGGGCGTCCCACCGCCCTCGTCGAAGCGTTCGAGCTGCCACTTGCGCAGGTCGTTGTCGTCGAGGTCGATCACGATGGTGCTGTCGAACGTGTCCTTCGAGGCGATCAGCGCCTTCACGGCGACTTCCCAGTGGCCGTCCGGTGCCTTCTCCTTCTTCACGACGTCGTAGCGCATCACGAAGCCCGCGATCTGCTGCTGCACCCATTCGCGTTCCGTGTCGGACTCGCCGTTCCCCCACCCGTCCTTGGCGCCGGCCTCGTGGTCGGAGACGACCGACAGGCGGCTGCGCACGGCGGGGCCGCGCGCCACGCTGATGCCCTTCACCTTGGCGACCGCGTCCTCGATCGCATTCGCGAGCGCCGAACGGTAGTTCGTCGCGCGGCCGAAGCCGTCGCTCCATGTGCTGCCCGAGGCAGGGGCCGGCGCGGCCGCGGGCGGCGTGCTCGGCGGCGGTTCCTGACACGGCATGGCGGCGAGCAGCAGAGCGGAAACCAGGACGAACGGCAGCGTGGTTTTCATGCAGTGATCCAGCTCGACAGAGCGCCAGGGTTCATTCTCCGGTTGCAGCACCTGGATGACAGGCCCACAACGAGATCTTGTCTTCACGCCATCTTGTCGTCACGGCCGGGCCGCGGCGTTGCCAGCGGAGGCAGGCATCGATCGGAACAAGTACCAACCCTCGCCGTCGGCCGGCACGGCAACCGTGGCCTGCTGCCGCATCGACGCGAGGACCGCGCCTTTGGCATCGAGGAATTCGACGGCGAGCGAGTGCTCCCCGGGTGTCGCGTCCACGGCCAACACGTGCACGGTTGCGGGTGTGGTCGGCCAGTGTCGCGTGTCGGCCGCGCTCGACGTGAACAGGCCCGCGAGCAAGAGACCGCCGCCGATCAGGGCCTCGGTGCGCGCCTTGTCGCCCTGCTCGTGGCTCGCCTTGTCGAGCAGCACGATGCCGGCCGCGGTGCTGGCCGTCTTGAACACCGCCTTGCCCTGGCGGATGCCCTGCATCGCCGTGCCGCCGAGCGTCCGGGCCTGGTAATCGACGTCGAGCAGCAGTGCTGCTTTGCCGATCGGCACGCCGTCGATCGAAGCGCGCGCCGACACGGCCGGATGCGGTCTGGGCCGGAAGCGCGCGAGCTCGTGCTGCATGCCGTCGGCGTACTTCTCGGGCCCCATGCCGCACTCGAACACGAGCACGAGATTGCCGTGCGCCGGATCCGCGAGAGCCTTGTTGTCCGCGTCGCCGAGCGCGCCGTGCTCGACGGCGAAGGTATTCGCGGTCGTTGCCTCCTTGAAGAAGTCGGCGGCATCGGAGGAACGCATCAGCTTGCTCATGCGCCCGGCCATCCAGAACAGCAGCGCGTTGTCCGCCTGATACTTCTCGTCGCCGACTTCGGCGTCGGCGAGGATGCCGCGCTTGCACGCCGCACGCGCGTTGTCGGGCTCGCCGTGCTGGAGGTAGCAGAAGGCCAGGTAGAAGGCGTTCATCGCCCTCTCGTAGGGATCGCCCTTGTAGGTCTTGCTGCTCTCGCTGCCGAGGATCGCGGCCGTCTCCTCTCCGCCGGACGCCGCCCAGCTTCCCATGATGCGACCCGCGGCCTCGAAGTTGCGCCGCGCCTCGTCGCTGTGCCCCATCAGCAGCTCGCATTGCGCCTGCACGTTCAGCACGAGCGCATGGTTCTCGGGTGCGCCGGAGGCGACCTCGTGTTCGGCGAACGTGTGCACGGCCTCGAGGTCGCCCGCGACGAACTTCTGGAGCGGGAACGCAGGCTGGCCCACCGCACACCCGGCCGCCAGCAGGGCAACCAGTGCGAGCCAGCTCGGAGACTCGATCTTGCTGCGCACGGACCTGCGGGTCAGCGATTGATGACCGACTTCGTCGATTCGGTCTTCATCGAGTAGTCGCCGGTCCAGACGAGCTCGCTCGTGACCAGGTCGGTGAGCTCGAACGTCACGTTGAAGTAGGACGACCTGAGCTTGCCCGCCTGCCGGTCGCGGCTCGCGATGACGCCCTTCAGCACGTAGTCGCTGCCGGCGACCAGTTTCGCGTTGGTGCCGGAGACTTCCTTGCGCTCCTTCATGCGGCGCTCGGCATCGACGATGTCGTTCGCCTCGGGCGAGCGGTCGAGGATCCGGATCTGCCGGCCGAAGGAGTTGAACAGCTCGGTGCGCAGTTCGCGCAGGATCAGCTGCTTGTCGATCGGTTCGGAGCTGTCGTTGCGCAGCTCGGTGATGAAGAACGAGACGCGCTCTCCCTCCTTGCCCTGCGCCAGGATGCCATCCGCCTTCAGCTTGGCGGACATGGTATTGACCATCGTCTTGATGTCCTGGCTCTGGAGCCCGGCGCCGGTGACCGAGTCGGAGCTGTCCACATCGACCCGGCGATCATGGGTGCCGCGGCAGGAGCAGAGAACGAGGCCGATGAGGCCACACGTCGCAAATCGGATCAGCATGTTTGGTTGGTCGGTTCGGGCCGGTCTGACAGCCAGCCGCGATCACTAGCCCTGATTCTGCCGCTAGCGCAGCGGCGCCCCAAACGTTCTTCGTCACGGCGGAGCCCGGGCCTGGAGCCCTGTGTTTTGATTGGCACTCATTGGCAGGAACACGCGATCTGCCTAGGCTTGCGCGTTCCCTGTCGATTGCGCGCAATGCCCAGCCCGACCGTCCTCGTCGTTCCTGCCTATCGCGAAGCCGGCCGCGTGGGCGTGGTCGTACGCGCAGCTCTCGCGCTGGGACTCGACCTCGATGTCCTCGTGATCGACGATGGCAGCCCCGATCGGACCAGCGCGGAAGCGCGACATGCCGGTGCGACCGTCGTTCGCCATCCGTTCAACCTCGGTTACGGCTGTGCGCTGCACACGGGCTACTGCTACGCGTTGCGAAGCGGCTACCAGCGTGTGCTCCAGATGGACGCCGATGGCCAGCACGAAGCCGCGATGCTGCCGCGTCTCGTTGCGGGTCTCGACCAGGGCGCCGACGTCGTGATCGGCTCCCGCTACCTCGAGGGTCAGAGGCCGCCGTCGAGCCTCGCGCGGCGCATCGGCACCCGCCTGTTCGCCTGGGTTGCGACGCGCTGGACCGGCGTGCGCATCACCGATCCGACGAGCGGCTTCCAGGGCCTCAGCCACCGGGCCCTGGCCTCGGTCGTCAACGACGGTTTTCCGGAGGACTATCCCGACACCGACGTGCTGGTGCAACACCACCGCCGCGGCTTGCGCATCCTCGAAGTCCCGGTCCGCATGCATGCGCGACTCGGCGGCACGTCGATGCACCGCGGCGCGCGCGTGGCCTACTACGGCTACAAGATGATGCTGACCCTGCTGCTGCTGCCCGTGCGGCGCGCGACGCCGTTGCGCGCTCCCGACACGGTTGCGAGGTTGTCGTGACCTTCGCCACGATCACGGCAACCCTGGGCGATCTCGAGCCCCTTCCCGAGCGCCAGCGCCTCGTCGCTTTCGTGATCGCCGCGGGCCTCGTCGTCCTGATCTTCGAGCTCGTGCGGCGGCGGAAGCTGCGCGAGGAGTACTCGTGGGTCTGGGTGATCACGGCCATCGGCCTCGCCGTGCTCGCCTGGCACCAGGACCTGCTGCTGACTCTGAGTCATTGGGTCGGTTCGTCCAACGCGGTATCGACGCTGTTCTTCGGCGCCTTGTTGTTCCTGCTCGCACTCGTGCTCCAGTACTCGGTGCGCCTGAGCCGGCTCACGCATCGCTACCGCACGCTCGGGCAACGCCTCGCTTTGCTCGAGGAAGAGATGCAGCGCCTGCGCAGCGAACAGACGCGGGACGAGAAGCAGCCGCAGCGGCTGGCCGACGACCGCGACGAAGTCGCCTGAAGTCGCCGTGAACGACGCAGAACGCAACGCCGCCCGCAGCCTGGCCACCGGCGTGGCGACCGAGTTCCGCCGGCGGCTGCTCGGGGAACAGTTGCCGCGCATCCGCCGCTGCATCGAGCTGCTCGGCGAGAGCAACGTCTGGCGACGCTCGACACCGAACGGCAACTCCGTGGGCAACCTCGTGCTCCACCTGGCCGGCAACACGACGCAGTGGATCCTCGCGACGTTCGGCACAGTGGCCGACCATCGCGACCGCGCCGCGGAGTTCGCGGCCGACGAAGGGTTGCCCGGGCGCGCGCTCGTGGACCGGCTCGAGCAGGTCTACCGGCGGGCCTGCGACGTCGTCGACCAGGTGGAGGTCGCCGACCTGCTGCGCACACGCACCGTGCAGGGGCGCTATCAGGAAACGGGTCTCGCCGCAATCCTGCACGTGCTCGAACACTGTTCGGGACACGCCGGGCAGATCTACTTCTGGACCAAGCAGGTCACCGGGAAGGACCTCGCGTTCTACGACCTGTGAGCAGTCTCACTTGTGGTAGGGGTGGCCCTGCAACAACGAGGCGGCGCGGTAGAGCTGTTCGACGACGAGGATGCGCACGAGGCCATGCGGCAGCGTCAGCGCCGACAGGCTGACGCGCAGCTCGGCGTCCGCCAGGAACCCGGGGTCGAGGCCATCCGCACCACCCACGACGAACGCGACATCGCGTCCTTCCTGTTGCCAGCGCTGCAACCGCCTGCCGAGCTCCTGCGTCGTCCAGCTCTCGCCGCGCTCGTCGAAGGCGACCACGAGCGACCCCTTCGGCACGGCCTCGCGAACGCGCTTCGCCTCGGCGGCGTGCACGCGTTCCTTGCTCGCTCCCGCGGTGCGCGCCTCCGGTTTCACTTCCACGAGCTGGAAGCCCCATTCGCGCGGCAATCGCCGCTGGTAGTCGGCACAGCCTTCGAGCACCCACGCGGGTTGCTTGTGCGAAACGGTCAGCAGGCGGACTTTCATGGCGGCGGCGCGCGCTTGCTACCAGTTTCCTGCCCGAACAGCCAGCACTCCCAATCGAGAGATATCGGGCCCATGCACTACAGGTCTGCCTGTTGGCATTGGCGGGTGTGCCCCCGAATGAGAGGAGGGCACGATGACTCGCCGCGTTCGTGTGCACGGGCCCGGGTTGGGTTGAAGCCTAGGCTGCGCAGGCCAGCGTCGGCTCACATCGGTCCGGTGGTTTCTCTGCCATCAGCACCTCCGTTGCCAATAATCGGGATCGGACGAGACGGCCAGGCGACGCATGCAGTCGACCGGCCACACGCAATTGTACTCCGATCGCGTGCTCGGAGGAGCAATCGGGGCCAAGTGCGCAGGCGAGAAGCGTTCCCACCGTCTCGCAGAGCCCATTGGCACCGCGGCTACCCTGTTGCGACACCCAGCGGTACGGTACGTGCGGAGGTCTCACATGCGTCTCTTGGCAATGCTGGTCTGCACGTGCGGGTTGCTCGTCGGCCAGGAACCGCCGACCATCGTCTCGCTCGAGCCAGCGCAGGCAGCCGAGGCCGACGCCACGAAGGTCAAGGAGCTCGTCATCGTCTTCGATCGCCCGATGAAACCGAGCCAGTCACTCTGCGGTGGCGGGCCTTCGCATCCGAAGATCACGGGCTGCACGTGGAAGAACCCCAAGACCTTGATCGTGACCGTGGAGCTCGAACCCGACCATCTCTACTCGCTCGGGATCAACTGTCCTGCGTTCCAGAACTTTCGCAGCGCCGATGGCACCTCGCTCGTCCCCGTCGAGTGGTCGTTCTCGACGCTGCCAACCGAGCTGCGCAAGCCCGCGGAGCAGAAGAAGCGCAACCAGAAGGCGCTCGCGAACCTGGCCGACGTCCTCGCGAAGCACTACTCGTATCGCGACCTGCGCATCAAGGACTGGAACAAGCTCGAGAAGCAGCACACACCGGCCTTGCTGGCCGCGAAGACCGATCGCGGCTTTGCGGCTGCCGCCGCCAGGATGCTCGAGGGGACCCAGGACCTCCACCTCTATCTGCGCCTCGGGGAGCAGACCTTCGCGACCGGCACGCGCGCGGTCGACTCGCTGTATCGCAAGGAGCTCGTCGACCGCATCGTGACGACGAAGCCGGTCGGCAACCACGCGGCCACGGGTCGCACCGAGGATGGCATCGGCTACCTGCTGATCGATGCGTGGTCCAACGACGTCGACCCCGACGTCATCGGCGGCGCAATCACCGAGCTGCTCGACACGAAGGCTCTCGTGATCGACGTGCGCCCCAACAGCGGTGGCAACGAGATGCTGGCCCAACAGGTCGCCGGCTGGTTCGTCACGGGCAAGCAGGTCTACGCGAAGAACCGCTACCGCGACGGCACGCGCTTCGGACCCGTGCTCGAGCGGGCCCTGACCGGCCACGGCGAGAACCGGCACTACGACAAGCCGATCGCCGTGCTGACGAGCCGCTACGTGATGAGCAGCAACGAGTCGTTCGTGATGATGCTGCAACGCGCGAAGGACTGCACCCTGGTCGGCCAACCGACCTACGGCAGCAGCGGGAATCCGAAGCCGTTCGAGCTCGGCAACGACGTGACGATCGTGGTCCCGACGTGGCAGGACCTGCGGCTCGACGGCACGACGATCGAGGGCGAGGGCATCGCTCCCGACGTACTGGTGCCGTGCACCGACAAGGAACTGCAGTCACACGATCCGATCCTCGGCAAGGCTCTCGAGATCCTGCGCGCGAAGATCGAGAAGCCGCGGTAGCCGCCTTTCTCGCGCCGAGAGCGGCGGCTCGGGGAACCGGTCGTTATCTTCGATGTGTTCCCGAACCCTCGGACCCCGTTCCTGGCCCGCGACCTGCCCGGAGCCACCGCCCCCCTGATGCGCCGAAAGACTGCGAAGCCGTTCCACGAGGACCTGCGTCCGTTCGAGCGCCTGTTCGCTGAAAAGTGGGGCTCGCTGCGCGCCGAGACACGGAGGGTGCCCGATGGCCACTGAGGCGCGGACGCCACTGCACTTCTCGAGGTTCGAGTTCAAGTACGTGCTCAACCGGCGCCGGCGCGAAGAGGTCGAGGCCGCGCTGCAGCACTTCGTCGAGCTCGACCCGTATGTCGCGAACCGGCCGCAACACAACTACTTCGTGCGCAGCCTCTACTTCGACAACGAGGCGCATTCGGCGTTCCACGACAAGATGGACGGCTTGCTGACGCGGTCCAAGTTCCGCATCCGCACCTACGGCCACGGCCTCGACGATCCCGCGCCGTGGTTCCTCGAGATCAAGGGGCGGCACAACAACCTCGTCTTCAAGCACCGCACGCCGCTCGCCGGCCAATTCGACAAGCGCACCAGCGGCTACGAGCTGTCGCAGGTCGTGCTGCGCCATGCCACGCCGGGCACCGTGCTCGAGAAGTTCGAGTTCGAACTCTACCGCCGGCAGATCCGGCCGATGGTGCTCGTCCACTACCTGCGCCGCCCCTACCTCAGCAAGTTCGATCCGGCGTTCCGCTTGACCTTCGACAGCCAACTGTCGGCCGTCGCGTCCGACGCGATGTTCTCGGACACCGCGGCGATGCCATTCCCGATGCTGCGCGGCTACACGGTGATGGAAGTCAAGTTCCGCCGCCACGTGCCCGCCTGGTTCCACCGCATTCTGCAGGCGTTCGACCTGCGCCGCGAGTCGGTCTCGAAGATCTGCGCCGGCATGCAGGCGCTCGACTTGTGCACCGAACCGGACTGAGCCCACTTCGTTTTCCCATGCTCTCCACTCTGCTCCCGCTGCTGCAAGGTCTGCCCCAAGGTCTCGGCCAGACAACGCTCGAGACCGTAATGGCGCTGGATCTGCGCGACTACATCCTGCGTCCCTTGGTGGCCGTGGCCGTCGGCCTCGCGCTCGCGATCGTCTACCGCTCGACGCACAAGGGTCTGTCCTACTCGCAGTCCTTCCTGCAGACAATCGTGTTCGTCTCGCTCGTGGTGGCGCTCGTGATGATGACCGTGCGCAACAGCCTGGCCACGGCGTTCACGCTGGTCGGCGCGCTGTCCATCATCCGCTTCCGCACCGTCGTGAAGGACACGCGCGACACGGCCTTCGTGTTCGCTTCGCTCGCGCTCGGCATGGCAGCCGGTCTCGGTCACTGGGAGCTGGTCGGCATCGGCACGGCCGCGGTCTGCCTGTTGGCACTGCTGCTCTTCGCGACGAACTTCGGCGCGCTCTACAAGAGCGAGTTCATCCTGCGGTTCAACTACGCGCAGGACAAGGACAGCAACGCCTACCTCGAGAAGATCCGGCAGCACAGCAAGCGCTCGAACATGCTGCACATCGAACCGTCGGGCGACGGCCGCAACCTGCGTCTGACCTACGACATCACGCTGCTCAAGGAAGCCACGGCCGAACAGCTGACGACCGCGCTCAGCAAGACCGACGGTGTCTCGAACGTCGTGCTCATCGTCAGCAAGAACGACGTCGACTACTGAGCGTCGCCGCGATCGGGCTGCAGCTCGTGCAACAACCCGATCACCTTCGTGCGCAGCGGCCGCAGCAGCGGGTTCGAAGCGAGCTTGATGCTCGTCGCGACGAGATCGACGGTCTGCTCGACGAAGGCCCGCGTGCGTTCGCGCTGCGGCGAGCGATCGTGGATCCAGTAGAGCACCATGCCCATGCTGTAGGTCCACAACAGGCGCGGCAGCTCGGCCGCGAGGTCCTGCTGCACTTTGGTGCTGCTGCCGCGCAGCACCTCGGCGAAGAGCGCTTCGCCCTCGGCCCGCGTGTCGGCGCTCGCGGGGTGGAACGGATTCAGCGGGCTCGCGGGATCCGCGGCCGTGCGGAACATCAGGCTGCTGAAGCGGTGGTATGGCTCGATGACCTGCAGCTTCGCGAGCATGACGCCGCGCAGACGGCCGACCAGCGTGCGCTCCCGCTGCAGCACCTGCGCAGACGCCGCGACGTGGGCCTCGTGCACCTCGCGGTAGAACGCCTGCAACAGCAGATCCTTGCTCTCGAAGTAGTAGTAGGCGTTGCCGAGCGACACCTCGGCCTTGTCCGCGACCATGCGCATCGTCGTCGCCTCGTAGCCGTGTTCGCGGAACA
>DASRJH010000088.1:0-11630 GCA_035649575.1 Planctomycetota bacterium | reverse complement strand
CATCATCGGGTGGCCCATGTAGTCGCCTGGCTCCAGCACGTCCTTGAAGGCCAACGTGCCTCCGGCCAGGCGCACGTCCGCGGCGATCGTGAGGTGACCGCTGACGGCCGCGATGCCGCCGAGCACGCAGCGATCCCCGATCGTCGTCGAGCCCGCCACCTTCACTCCTCCCGCCATCACGATGTCGGTGCCGAGCACGCAGTTGTGCGCAACCTGGCACAGGTTGTCGATCTTGGTGCGAGCGCCGATTCGCGTGAAGCCGAGAGTCGCGCGGTCGATCGTCGTACCGGCACCGACCTCGACGTCGTCTTCGACGACGACGCCCCCGAGCTGCGGCACCTTGAGCCACGCCGTGCCCTCGCGCGCGTAGCCGAACCCGTCGCTGCCGATGACTGCGTTCGCGTGCACGATGACGCGGTTGCCGAGCTGCACTGCATGGCAGATCGTGGCGTTCGGGTGCAACAGACAGTCGCGTCCGATCGTACTGCCGTCGCCGATCGTCACGCCGGCCATGACAACCGTGCCGGCGCCGATGCGACACTTGCCCACGACCGCGCAGGGACCGATCTGGACGGGCGACTCGAGCTCGGCAGCCGGATCGACGACGGCCGAAGCGTGCACCGAATGGACCTGCGCGCGCGGCAAGGGATGGAAGTGCAGCGCAACCTTCGCGTAGGCGACATCGACGTCCGGAACCACGATCTGGCTCGCTCGCGTCGTGATCTCCGTGGCCAACAGCAGGGCTCCGGCCCCCGTGGTCCCGGCCGCCGGGTAGTAGCGCGCATCTCGCACGAAGCCGATGCGGTCAGGGCCCGCGGTGCGCAAGTCCCCGAGCCCGACGATGCGACGCGAGCCGTCGCCAACGAGTCGGCCGCCTACGAGGTCGGCCAGCGCAGCTACCGAGACATCGGTCATGGGTTCCGATTATGCAGGGCGCGCAGTCTATCCGCCGCCTCGTTCATCGCAGAACTCGGCCAATCTGGATCGTAGGGCACCACGTCCCCCACCAACTGGCGTGTCGGGCGACATCGGGTGCCAGCGCCACGCACGCTGCATGCGGTGCTACTGCATCTCTGCCAGCGCCTGAACCACGCTCTCGCCGTCGGTGCAGCGCAGCAGACGCGCGCGAACGTCGGCGCGGGACAACAGCTTGGCGATCTCGGCCAGGGTCTTGATGTGGGCCAGCTTCTTGCTTCGCGGAATGACGAGCCCGATCACGATGCGCGCCGGCGCTCCATCGAGGGTCTCGAACGGAATCCCCGCTGGGTTGAGCCCCAGCACCGCGACCAGTTCATCGATGCCGTCGATTGCCGCATGCGGTATGGCGATCCCGTGTTCCATGCCCGTGGTCATGCTGCGCTCGCGAACGACCAGGGCCTGTTCGACGACGGGAACGAGCGCCTGGGGATAACGCCCGGCCCGGGCCGGCACGCGCGCGATCGCAGCAAGCGCCTCCCACTTGTCGGCCGCGCGCAACGGCACCTCGACAAGATCGGACGTGATCAGATCGGACAGCTTCATTGCCCACGAACCCAGCACGAGTCACCTCATGCGATGTCGGCTCGAATGCAACCGGAGCCGGACGAGAGGCGCAAACGTAAAGTCGGAAACACGGACTTCCGTCTTCCACGCGTCCGCGGCGGGAAATAAAAGCGGTCGCCCGCCGGTCCCAAGCGGGTCATTCCGACCTCGCCCAGGGGTCCAACGCGAACCCAGATGATGGCTGATCTCATTCCACCTGGTGAATCCAGCGACCAGTCTGCCCCCGTC
Source organism: Planctomycetota bacterium (assembly GCA_035649575.1). Classification (GTDB taxonomy): domain Bacteria; phylum Planctomycetota; class UBA1135; order UBA1135; family UBA2386; genus DASVAL01. Next base: position 9,860 of record DASRJH010000088.1, on the reverse strand, counting down.
GTGCTCTCCAGATTCGTGCGGTTCGCGCCCGTGGCACCGCGTGCAGCGGCTGCCCCCGGCAGTCGGCCGCAGAACATCGTGCGCCACATCCTGTGCCGTTCTGTCGCCTGCGCGACGTCGGCTTCCTCGACACTGGTCGCCGCAATGCTGCTCTTCGGGATGCCCCTTTCCGGGACTGGTCTGAGAGCACAGCAACAGCCCCCCGCGGGCCAGAATCCGCCGCAGGGCCAACAGCCTCAGGGCCAACCGCGGCTGGCCCTCGACCCGCTCACCGACTCGTACGTGTTCTCGATGAACGAGAACAATGGCATGGAGCTCGCCGAGTTCATCAAGTGGACGCAGGAGATCACGGAAAGGCGGTTCACCTTCACGCTGAGCGAGCTCACCGCGGCCGGGGCGGGCAACACGATCACGTTCCTCGGCCCGATGCGCATCAAGAAGGCCCGCTTGAAAGAGGACTTCTACTCGTTCTTCCAAACGATGCTCTACATCAAGAACTTTGCCGTCGTGCCGCGCGGCGAAGGCGACCTGGAGATCCTCGAGATCATCAGCATCACGGGCCCGCGTCAACGCGAGATCACGAACGGCGCGAGATACGTCACGCCCGACGAGCTGCCCCAGTACAAGAACCAGACCGGCGTGCCGATCCTGACCACGATCCCGCTCAAGCACATCAATGCGACGATCGCGACGAACGCGCTGCGGCCCTTCTACGCGAGCACGGGTGGCGCGGCTGGCGGCGCGCAGTTGACGCTCGGCAACGTCGGCAACAACACGGCGATGCTGCTGCAGGGCTACGGGCCCCAGGTCTACGCGGCCGTCAAGCTGCTCGAGCTCGTCGACGTGCCGGTCGAGCAGCCGAACCTCGTCGTGACGGTCCAGCCGCTCGAGAACCAGGCGCCCGAGGAGCTCGAGCCGATCCTCACCGAGGTGCTCGAGAGCCGCAGCAAGATCCGCCAGCAGGTGTTGCAGGAACAAGGCGGTCAACAGGGCGCCGCGCAGAGTGTTTCGGGCCAGCCGCAGCTCAAGATCGTCGTCCACAGCACGCAGAAGGCGCTCGTGCTGAGCGGCACGCAGGAGCAGGTCCGCGAAGCGCTCGAGCTGATCGCGCGACTCGACGTGCCGAGCCAGCCGATCGACGGCTCGGCCAACGTCATCCACTTGAACAACGTGCTCGCGAAAGACCTGCAGGACACGCTGAACCAGTTCATGCAGGAAGACGTCCAGGCGGAGCAGTCCGCGCAGGCGCCCGCCGGCGGCGCCGGCGGCTCGCCCGCACGCCGCACGCGCCGGACCGTCATCAGGGCCCACCCGGAGAGCAACAGCCTCGTCGTGTCCGCTGCCCAGACGAAGTGGCAACAGATCCAGGCCCTGATCGACAGACTCGACAAGCGCCAGCCGCAGGTGCTCATCGAAGCGGCCCTCGTCGAACTGACGACGGGTGACCTCGATCGCTTCGGTGTCGAGCTCGGCCTGTTCGACCTCAAGGAGAGCGGCGACTACACGCGCGGCTTCGGCTACACGACGTTCGGGCAATCGACCTTCCAGGACAACGACGACGACGGCATCCCCGACACGCGCCTGCCCGACTTCGACAACCCGCTGCAGGGCGTGACCGGCGGTATCATCAGCGGCGGTGACTTCGCCGTGCCGATGCTCATCAACGCGCTCTCGACCGACGACCGGGCCAACATCCTGTCGCTGCCGAGCGTGCTCGTGAACAACAACGAGGCCGCGGTGGTCACGACCGAAGAAGAACGACCGACTACGGAGAGCAACCAGGGCAACTCGACGACGCAGAACTCCCTCGGCGAACCGCGCAAGGCCGGCATCACGATGGAGATCTCGCCGACGATCTCGCTGAACAACTACCTGCGCCTCAACGTGCGTCTCGAGGTCAGCCGGTTCGTCGGCGCCTTCGATCCGAACTCGGCGACCGGCGGTGGCATCGTGCTGCGCCGCACCATCAGGACGCAGGTGACGATGCCGAGCGACTCGACGATGGTGCTCGGCGGCGTCATCGAGGACTCGGAGTCGCACAGCGACGGCGGCATTCCGATCCTCAAGGACATCCCGATCCTCGGGTTCTTGTTCCGCAAGAGCGAGGACACGAGCAACAAGACGAACCTGTACTTCTTCGTCACGCCGACGATCCTCGACGAAGACGACTTCCAGGACCTGTATCACGTGAGCCTGACGCGCAAGCTCGAGGCCCAGGACTACATCGGCGAGCGCCGCCTGCGGATCATCGACCGCAAGTGGAGCGGTACCGCCGCTGCCCAGGCCCGCACGCTGCAGGACATGGGCACCACGGTCGAGGACCTCGACGCCCAGGGCGAGTACGAGATGCCGACCTACCGCAGGGCGGCGACCGACCCCAAAGCCGCCGGCACTGGGACCGGCAAGACGCCGTCCACGCCGCTGGCACCGAGCGACCCGAACGGAGCGCGCAAGCGATGACCCAGTCGACGACCCCGAGTTCCGCCAGTCCCGCGATCTTCCAGGACCGCATCCGCGAAGGTCTGCTGCGGCGCGCGGGACTCACGCAACCGCAGATCGACGATGCGCTGCGCACCGAACGCGAAACGGGCCAGCAGCTCGACCAGGTCTTGATCTCGAAGAACATGCTGCCCGAAGGCAAGTGCCTGCAGTTCTTCGGGGAACTGCTCGGGCTCGACTACCGCGCGAGTCTCGACGGCACGGGCGTGCCTTCCGTGTTCATCCACCAGATCCCGGTGCAGTTCGCGCGCACGCATGGGCTGATCGCCATCGAAGACACGGGCACGCTGCTGCGCGTGGCCACGCACCGGCCGCTCGACGTGCAGCCGATGGACGACCTCGCGACGCTGCTCGGGCGCGAGGTCGAGGCCGTGCTCGCAAGCCGTGGCGAGATCGCCAACCTGATCAACCGCGCCTACCGCCACAAGGCCGACGGCGTCGACGAAGCGCTGCAGGATGTCAAGGACACCGACATCGTCAGCATCGCCGAGAACATCCAGGAGTCGGAGGACCTGCTCGATGCCAACAAGGCCCCTGTCATCAAGCTGGTCAACATGCTGCTGTTCCAGGCGCTCAAGCTGCGCGCCTCGGACATCCACCTGCAGCCCTACGGCGACCGCCTGCAGGTCCGCATGCGCATCGACGGCGTGCTCTACGACATGGAGTCGGTGCCCAAGCGCGCGCAGGAGGCCATCGTCTCGCGCGTCAAGGTCATGGGCAAGATGGACATCGCCGAACGACGGCTGCCGCAGGACGGACGCGCGTCGATCCGCGTCGGCGACGGCGACGTCGACGTGCGCATCAGTTCGGTGCCGGTCTCGGGTGGCGAACGCATCGTGTTCCGCATCCTCGACAAGACGACCAAGATCTACTCGCTCGACCAGATCGGTCTCACCGCGGATGCCCAGCGCACGATCAACCGCTACATCAACTACAGCCACGGCGTCATCTTCGTCACAGGCCCGACCGGCTCGGGCAAGACGACCACGCTCTATGCGTGCCTCGATGCGATCAACGCACCCGAGCTCAACATCCTGACGATCGAGGATCCCGTCGAATACAACCTCGACGGCATCAGCCAGGTTCAGGTCAACGTGAAGAAGGGTCTCACGTTCGCAGCGGGCCTGCGGTCGTTCCTGCGCCAGGACCCCGACGTCATGATGGTCGGCGAAGTGCGCGACAACGAGACGGCCGACATCGCGATCCGCGCGGCCCTCACGGGCCACCTCGTGTTCTCGACCGTGCACACGAACGACTCCGCGTCGACCGTCACACGCCTGATCGACATCGGCGTGGAACCCTACCTGGTGTCCTCTTCGCTGTTGCTCGTGATCGCGCAGCGGCTGCTGCGCACGGTGTGCCCCAACTGCCGCGAGCCTTCCGAGCCGGATCAGCGGATGCGCTACTTCCTCGAGGACCTCAAACTGACGCCCGACCAGTTCCCCAACGGCAAGATCATGCTCGGCAAGGGCTGCGACGAGTGCTTCCGTTCCGGCTACGCGGGCCGGACCGCCATCTACGAGATCATGCCGATCGACACCCAGATCCAGGAGCAGATCGTCAACAAGGCCACGGCCAGCCAGATCAAACGCGGCGCGCTCGAGCGCGGTCTCAAGACCCTGCGCATGGACGGCGTGACCAAGCTGCTGCAGGGCATGACGACCCCGGACGAGGTGCTGCGCGTGACCCAGCTCGATGTGGTCTGATCGGCCGACCGGCTGGGACCAACAACCAGAGAGCACTGCGTGCCGATCTTCGAATACAAAGCCTTCGACAGCGACAACAAGGTCAAGAAGGGCATCATCGATGCCGACACGACCCGCGATGCGCGCCAGAAGCTCAAGAAGGACCAGCTCTACGTCACGGACATCCGCGAGGCCAAGGCCAGGAGGCGAGGGGCGATCCGGATCCGCGGCGTCACGGGCGTAGAGACGCCCAACAAACAGCGCACCGAACAGGTCGCCGCCGTGACGCGCCAGATGGCGGCTCTGCTGCAGGCTGGCATCCCGCTCGCCGAAGTACTGCGCATGATCATCGAGCAGGCGCCCGACAAGAAGATCGAGAGCTGCTTCCGCGACATCAGGGAGAAGGTGACGCAGGGCATGCCGTTCGGCGATGCCGTGTTGCAGCATCCGGCCTACTTCACCGACCTCTACTCCAACATGGTGAAGGCCGGTGAGTCGTCGGGTGCGCTCGACAAGGTCCTGATCCGCCTCGCGGGTTTCCTGCAGACCCAGACGCGGCTCAAGAACAAGGTCGGTGCCGCCCTGATCTATCCGATGATCATGTGCCTGGTCGGCACGATCGTCGTCGCCGTGCTGATGACGTTCGTCGTGCCACGCGTGACACAGCTCATCAAGGGTCGCGGCATGGAACTGCCAGTGCCGACCAAGGTGATGATCTGGGTATCGGAGTTCCTCGTGAACTACTGGCTGCTCGTGATCGTCGGCGCGCTGATGGCCGTGATCGGCTTCCAGCTGTTCGTGCACGGCCAGCGCGGCGGCCTGATCTGGGACCGCTTCAAGCTGGCGCTGCCCGTGTTCGGCGACCTCATGCGCAAACAGTCGATGGCGCGCTTCTCGATCACGCTCGCGACCCTGCTGCGTTCGGGCGTGCCAGCGCTGCAGGCGATCGCCGTGACGAAGAGCGTGCTCGACAACAAGGTCCTGCAGAACGCCTTGCAGGGTGTGCACGACCGCGTGCTCGAGGGCGCGGACATCGCGACGCCGATGAAGATGTCGGGCGCGTTCCCGCCGACGATCTCCTACATGGTCGGCGTCGGCGAGCAGGCCGGCAACCTCGAGGAGATGCTCGAGCGCATCGGGGCCACCTACGACGAAGAGGTCGACTTCGCGACCCAGAAGCTCACCTCGGTCATCGAGCCGCTGATCATCGTGCTGCTCGCAGTGATCGTCGCCGGCATCGTGGTCGCGATCGTGATGCCGCTGCTGCAGCTGCAACGCGCAGGCTGAGCGCGGTCGGCCTTGGGTTCGACGAGGGTTCGCCCGCCCCGCGGCAGCAGCGGCGGTATCACTGCAGGAACAGGATCTCCCGATACTTCGGCAGCGGCCACTCCGCGTCGTCGACCATCGTCTCCAACCCGTCGGCGATCTCGCGCAGCTTCGCCATCGAAGGCACGACCTTGTCGCGATACGTCTTCGCGTGGTCTTGCGGTGCTCCTGCGTGATGTTCCGCGAGCTCGAACACGGCCGTGAGGTCTTCGATCGCCACGACGAACGCTTCGATGCGTGCGCCCAGATCGCGCAAGCGCTTCTCCTGCGCCTTGACGTCGACGCCGGCGGCCTTCGCCGCGGCGACGCTCTGCGCCACGGCGAGCTGGGACTTCTGCGCGGCGGGCAGGATCATCGTGCGCGCGATCGACAACGCGCTCTGCCCCTCGATTGCGATGGCCTTGCTGTAGCCCTCGAACATGATGTTCATGCGCGATTCGACTTCCTTGGGCGACAACACAGCGAATCGCTCGAACAGGTCGAGGTTCTTCTTCGAGGCCAGATTGCCGATCGCGTCGACCGCGTTGCGCACGTTGGGCAGGCCGCGCCGAGCGGCTTCGGCATGCCACTCGCCGGCGTAGCCGTTGCCGTCGAACAGGATGCGCTGGTGCTTCTTGAACAGGTCGACGACGACCTCGTTGACCGCGGCTTCGAGACCCTTCTGCGCCTTCTGCTTCTCGATCTCGGTCGCCATGTAGGCGAGCGAGTCGGCCACGATCGTGTTCAACACGGTGTTGGGCTTGCTCGGCGCCTGGCTGCTGCCAACGGCGCGGAACTCGAACTTGTTGCCCGTGAACGCGAACGGCGACGTGCGGTTGCGGTCGGTCGCGTCTCTAGGCAGCGGCGGCAGCACGTTGACGCCGAGTCGCATCGTCTCGCGCTTGCGTTCGCCGGTCTTCGTTCCCGCGATCAACGTCTCGACCACGTCGGTGAGCTGCTTGCCGAGGTAGATCGACATGATCGCCGGCGGAGCTTCGTTGGCGCCGAGGCGATGGTCGTTGCCGGCGTGTGCGATCGTGACCCGCAGCAGATCCGCGTGCAGGTCGATCGCGCGCATGATCGCGGCGAGCATGACCACGAAGCGCATGTTCTGCTCGGGCGACTTGCCGGGCTCGAGCAGGTTCTCGCCGGTGTCCGTCGCCATCGACCAGTTGTTGTGCTTGCCGGAACCGTTGATGCCCGCGTAGGGCTTCTCGTGCAGCAGGCACTGGAAGCCGTGGCGCTGGGCGACCTGTTTGAGGACCTCCATGCAGAGCATGTTGTGGTCGACTGCGATGGTCGTGCGCTCGAAGATCGGCGCTAGCTCGTACTGACTCGGCGCGACCTCGTTGTGGCGCGTCTTGACCGGCACGCCGAGCTTCCACAGCTCGAGCTCGGCCTCCTGCATGAACGCGAGCACGCGCGGCGCGATCGACCCGAAGTAGTGGTCCTCGAGCTCCTGTCCCTTGGGCGGCTTGGCCCCGAACAGCGTGCGTCCCGTGGCGACGAGGTCGGGGCGCAGCAGATAGAAGTCGCGATCGATCAGGAAGTACTCCTGCTCGCAGCCGAGCGTCGGATAGACGAACGAAACGCGGCTGTCACCGAGCAGGCGCAGCATCCGCACGGCTTCGCGGTCCAGCGCCTCGGTGCTGCGCAGCAAGGGCGTCTTCTCGTCGAGCGCCTCGCCGGTCCACGAGCAGAAGGCGGTCGGGATGCAGACCGTGGCGCCGTTCGCCGTCTCGCGGATGAACGCGGGCGAGGTCGGATCCCAGGCCGTGTAGCCGCGCGCTTCGAACGTCGCGCGCAGGCCTCCGCTCGGGAACGAGCTCGCGTCCGGTTCGCCCTTGATCAGCGCTTTGCCGCTGAACTCCATGATCAGCTTGCCACCCTCGGTGGTGGCGAAGCTGTCGTGCTTCTCGGCGGTCGAGCCGGTCATCGGCTGGAACCAGTGCGTGAAGTGCGACGCGCCGCGCTCCACCGCCCATTCCTTCATGGCGTTGGCGACCTGGTCGGCCAGCGCTGGATCGAGTTCCTGGCCGTGCTCCATGCACGAACGCAGCGCCTTGAAGGCGCTCTCGGGCAACCTCGTGCGCATCTGGTCGAGGCCGAACACGTTGGCCCCGAACATCTGTGGCAGGTTGCCGGGGCGGGGCTCGACGACGACCGGGGATTTTCTGGCGATGATCTGGATGGCGGCGGCACGCGCGGCGGCTGACACGGAACGACCTCCTCTGGAAACTGGGTTGACCTTGGCTCGGCAGCAGACCGCCCAACACTAGCGACCCCCCAGATGGAAAGCACGGGCGGGAAAACGCCCCATCGCGAGCCGCGCAGAGCGCCTTTCACCCGTCTCAGGGGCCAAAGTGTACGGCCGTCGCGCTGCGGCGAGTTCGAGGCCTTTCGCCCCCCGGCGCCGTGCCTCGCGAGGGTCGAACGCGGCGACCGGCGCCACCCGGACACGGCCTTCCCCCGGGTGCCCGGGTGCGATCCAGAGACTTCCTTTGTACCATGGCGCGCGGTGTCCGAACTACTTGCAGAGCCGTTCCTGGCGACCTTGCCCTGCTCGACCGCGTCCTGCGTTCCAACCATGGTGCGAAACGTCCTTGCCAGCGTCCTTCTCGGCGGCGCCCTGGTCGCCGGCCTCCACGCACAGACAGCGACAGCCAATCCGCAGCACCCGGCCAAGTCGGTCGAGTCGGTCCGGCCGCTCAAGTCGGTCAAGGAAGATGCCGCGCGCCTGGATGCAGTACTGGACCGCGGGCTGCAGCGGCGCAGCCAGACCGCTCTGCCGCTCACCGACGATGCGACCTTCCTGCGGCGCGCCTACCTGACGATCGTCGGCCGCATTCCGACGCTGGCCGAGACCGAGACCTTCCTCGCCGACCAGAACCCCGACAAGCGCGATGTGCTCTGCGACCAACTGCTCGACTCGCCAGGGCACACGAGCCACTTCGCGAACTTCTGGTTCGACCAGCTGCGCGTCAAGTCGCGCATTCAGGACATCTCCGGGGAGCCGTTCGCCGACTACCTGCGCAGTTCGATCCAGCAGGACAAGCCGTATGACCAACTCGTGCACGAGATGCTGGTCGCCACGGGCCCCGGCCACCAGCAGGGCAACGGCGCCACGGGCATGCTGCTGCGCGACAAGAACATGCCGCACGACGCGATGGCCAACGCGCTGCGGTTGTTCCTCGGCACGCGGCTCGAGTGTGCGCAGTGCCACAACCACCCGTTCGACATCTGGACGCAGAAGCAGTTCTTCGAGATGGCGGCGTTCTTCGGCGGCCTGCGATACCGCGACGAGAGCACGCTGCCGAACCTCGTCGGCCTGCGCACCGAGCTCGCGGGTCTCGACGACCGCACGCGCCAGCGCGCCCTGAACCTGGTGCGGCGCAACAACCAGGGACTCGAAGGCAGCGGCAGCGGCGTCGAGCGTCTGCCCAGGGACTACAAGTACGAGGACCTGAAGCCCGGCACGGCGGTGCTCGCGAACACGCTCTTTGGCGCCGACGTCAAGCTCAAGTATCCCGAGCAGAAGAAGGGCGAGCCACAGCGACCGCGCCGGGACCAGAGACCCCAGCCCGGGGCGGCCGGGATCGACTCGCGCGGCGCACTCGCCGACTGGATGACCAGCAAGAAGAACCCCCAGTTCGCCAAGGTTATCGCCAATCGCATGTGGGCCCGCACGTTCGGCGCCGGCGTCGTGGAGCCACTCGACGACTTCAAGAAGGACACCGAGCCCGTGCACCCCGAGCTCATGGTCCAGATCGAGAAACTCATGGTCGATCTCGACTTCGACCTGCGCCAGTTCGAACGCGTGCTCGTGCACACGAAGCTGTTCCAGCGCGAGTCGCCGGCCGGCGACGCGGACGCGGACGCGGTCTTCACGTTCCAGGGCCCGATGCTGCGCCGCATGACCGCGGAGCAGACCTGGGACTCGCTGCTCACGCTCGTCTTCGCCGACATCGACGAACGCCTGCGTCCACCCGATGCACGCGCCAAGCCGGTCTACGAGAGCTTCGCCGAGTTCGCGAAATCCGATGCGAAGGATCTCATCGCGATGGCGCAGAACGACCAACCGATGCGCGCGCAGCAGCAGCAACGCCAGCGCGAAGAAATGCGCCAGCAGATGGCCGCAGACACCGAGTTGCAGAAGAAGGCGCAACCGCTGCTGCGCGAGATGAACCAGGCGCGGCGCAACGGGGACCAGAAGCAGGTGGCCGCAATCGCCGAAGAGCTGCAGCGTATGGGTGTGCCGCTGGGGCAACGCGCCTCGCGCGGCCGCGAGGGCGACCTGCTGCGAGCAAGCGATCTGCAGCAGCCGGCCCCACCGAATCACCTGCTGCGCCAGTTCGGCCAGAGTTCGCGCGA
>DASRJH010000087.1:0-2307 GCA_035649575.1 Planctomycetota bacterium | reverse complement strand
ACTGCAACCGGAGCCCAGCGAGGCGTCGGCCTTTCCGACCGAGAGCGGCGCACCCGCGGCGAAACCGCGGGGCAAGCCCAGGAAGAAGCGGTGGGCCAAGTGACCACCGGCATCGCCGACTTCGTGCAGCAGATTCGCGAGCGCCTGGACGCGGGCGCGCACGAGCACGGCGACCGGTCGCTCGTGCGCAGCACCGCCGCAAGCTCACGCTGAGCTCTGGCAGACTGTCGACCGCGAGCTCACGATCGGGGTCGATGTCGGCGCAGTCCGCCTGCACATCAGAATCCGAAGGGGTCGGGGGCCGCGAGCCAGAAGGCTCGCTCCTCCTCGGTCAGGGGCTTCAAGCGAGTCGCCACATCGTAGGCCCGCCCCTGCAGGGCGCGCGAATTGGTGGCGACGCCGACGCCGAGGTCGGTCTGCATCTTCCCCATGCAGCGGGCCATCCCCGACTGCAGGATCTTCACCAGGTGGTCCTGGCGCTGCTCTCGTGGCATGTCCGAGACGAGGAAGACGTAGCAGCACTTGTTTGACCTGGTGGCCCACCAGAAGGCCCAGAAGGGGTCAAGCGGTTCCGCGCTGACAGCATGGACCAGCTTCTTGCCGATCGCGACGCGCCGGTCACGAGTCAGCGACGACAGCAACTCCGCCGCCTTCATGACGCCGCCGAGACTGCCGGCCTGGTTCCAGCTCAACTCCGGATCACGGTCGTGCATCTTCGCAATGACGTCATCGACCATGGCGCTACAACGCCAGTCGTCGGAGTCGCGGAGTTCCCCGGTGACCTTGCGTCGGAACGCGGTGACCGTCTTCTCGAGCACGTCATCAGGCACGTTTGGGCGGTGCTGGCGAAGGCGTTGTGGCATCAGCTGCAACATCGCACCAGCCATCTCGATTTCCGCGTGGACCCGCACGGAGACGCCGCCGATCGAGAGGTTATGGCGCTCTTCCAGGTAGAAGAGGAAGTCGGACGCAGTGTCGAACCGCGTCGCCAGTTCCATCAGGTCGGGCAACGACAGCACGTGCACCGGGAACCGCTGCTCTGCCAGTTCGGGCACGAGCTCGCGCGCCACGAAGGGCGTCGCGTCGTCCTGGTCCAGCACGATCAGCCCGATACGCTCCGTGTAGCGGTCGGGGTCGAAGGCAACGGGGCCGAGCGTGTCGCTCACTACCTCCTGCACCAGCCGTTCGCGCAGCATGCGTTCGCCGTAGCCGACCTGCGCGAGCGCCTTGCGGGTGTTCTTCGCGGCCCACGCGCGGCTGTCCTTGTCGCCGTCCTGCGCCTTGCTCTGCACGAACAGCGCGGTGCGGTCGAAGAGGACGAGGCCGTCCGCGAGGTCGCCGCGCCCGCCCTTGCCGGTCTGGTTGCGGAACACGAAGTCCCGGAAGAACGCTCCCTCCAGGAACCAGTTGGTCAGCTTCTCCTCATACTTGTCCTCGCCGCGCACTGGCGGCGGCGACAGGTTGAAGCGGCGAATGGCGAGGTCGATGTTCGGGTGCATCACGAGCTCGCGCCGTGCAGCGCAGCATCCAGTTCCGCCAGCATGGCCTGGAAAAGGTGCTCGACGTTGTCTTGGGCCGGGGTCATGCCGCGTGATACACTTATAGCAGCATCAGGACAGCCCACCGGACAGGACAACGGTGGGCGGCCAACCTGCGGGGAGCCGCAAGGTGGCTTGGTCAGGCTGAGGCAGCCTGACCGATGCGCGCGGGTGAGCAGCCCGGCGAACGAAGGCTCCTGCGGCCGCAGCGCCGTGCCAGGTGCGCCCGAAATGGAGAACACCATGGCCACAAGACGACGACCTGCCTTGCCTGCTAGGACAGCGGCATCCAAGCCCTCGACCAAGCGCTCGCGACGCGAGAAGCCGCGCGCGCAGGAAGCGACGCCGACCCCTCCGGCGAAACACTTCTTCAAGGAGCTCCCGCCTGGCCCGCTGGTTCCGGGGGGTGGCTTCGCAATCGGCTTCACGCATACCTTGCCCACGCTGCCGGCGTCCAAGCCAACAGAAGCCCCGCTCGAGCTCCAAGCGCTCGCGCTAGCGCACGCAATGGGGCCCTTCTCGCCAGCTGAGCACCTGCTGCCACCCCCGCCACGGAAGCGGCGCAGAAGGTCGAAGAGCAAGCGCGGCTCGAAGACGGGCGGCAAGAGCAAGCGGCCGTAGCCGCGGGGCCGGGCCCGGGCTGCTGCCGGCAAGCGGGCGGCTCTTCCCTATTCGCCGACTCCAAACGTGCCGATCACGCGACCCGTACGCGGGCAGATGGCGATGACCTTGGTCGCGCCAACCCTTGCCCGCTCCGACCGCGGATACA
>DASRJH010000086.1:0-3285 GCA_035649575.1 Planctomycetota bacterium | reverse complement strand
GGCCCCCGCGGCTTCGGCAACTTCTTCGGCATCGAGCGCGACTTCGTGGTCGACCTCGCCCTCGGCGAACCGGCGCTGCCGGGCAGCCTGTTCCACTTCACGAACGCGGGCCCGGGCAGCTACCCGTACGCCCCGGAGACGCTGCCCCCGGCGATCGGTTCGCTGCTGAGCGGCCTCGCCGTCGACGGCATCGTCACGCTGCTCGATGCGAGCGGCCAGATCGTCGAGCAGTCGACGATCGACCGCGTCACCGTGCAGTAGTCAGGTGCGGCGCAGCAGGTAGGCGCGCTCTTCCCTGCTGGAAGGGTCGGAGCCGTTGGCTGAGAAGCGTGTCCAGCCCGCGCGACGGCTCGTGCCGCCGGGGTCGACGCCCCGCGCAGCAGCAATGGCCGCGCAGCGCCGCACTTCACTGCCCGACGATGCCGCCGCCGGCATTGCCGGCGACCAGACCCAGCGAGTTGACGGTGTCGAAGCTGTAGGTCTGCGCGAAGTAGTGGATGCCGACGAGCAGCGGGTTGTCGGGCACGTGCGTCGTGTATGTCGCGAAGGCACTGCCCGGCCAGCCAAGGATCAGGTTGACGAACTCGGCGCTGACGTAGGCGGTGCAGCCCGGTGCGCCGGAGCTCGCGAGGTCGTACGGCAGCGGGATGCCGTTGAACACCGAGGTGCTGAACCCGACGACCATGACGCCCGCGTCGCGCGCCAGGTTGGTGCCGTTGACGACGAAGTCGTGGCCGATGTTGGCGGCCTTGACGACGGCGTTGCCGGGGACGCCGAGCGTGCCGGCACAGCCGGTGGCGATGGGCGCGTAGGTGCCGGTGCCGGGCAGCCAGAACGGCCCCCTGAGGTAGCTGTTGTTGGTGTTGCTGATCTGGGTGAACTGTCCGGTCGCGCGATCGACCGTGTCGATGGTGTAGTTGGGCGAGTAGTAGTTGTCCGCCATCGCGTAGATCGTGTCGGTTTCGGCGTCCCAGGCGAGGCTCGCGCCCAACCTGGTTCCGGTGTAGCTGGCGATTACCGTCGCAGCGCCCGAGGTCACGTCGATCACGCACCAGTTGAAGATCTGCTCTCCAAAGTTGCCGGTGAGCGTCGCGTAGAACCCGTACATCGTGTTCGTCGTCGCCACGTAGCAGAGCGACATGCCGGGCGCGCCGGTGGCGCCAACTGGCGTTGGCACGCCGGTGGTCCGGTCGATCGTGTAGAGCGTGCCTTGCCGCGTGGCATAGAGCGTGTCGTTGGCCCCGTCGTACGTGATGCCGACCACGATGATCGACGGGATGGCACCGACGGGGGTCGCGGTGCCAGTTGCCATATCGAGGGTGAACAGGCCGCGGAAGGAGTCGCTCAGGTAGACGGTGTTCGTCGAGCTGGCGAATGCCAGGCTATTGGGAGCTGTTGCGGTGCCGTTGATCGTGCCGATCGTGGTCGTCGAGCCGGTGAACGGATTCAGCCGGTAGAGGGTTCGGTAGGCCCAGTCGAAGCCGATCAGGCGCTGCGCTGTTGCCATCGGTGCTAGCGCGAACAGGGACACGACCGTGGCTGCGAGGTGACGCATGATGGCGGCAGTCTAACCGGCGGCCGTGCTGCCTGTCCCGCACGGCGCCTGGCCGCGCGGGCGAGCCGCTCATGGGGCAACCTTTGCCATCGAGGTCGCCGCGGTGTTAGCCATCACGGTGCCTTCGCTCTCGTGCCTCTTCCACGACGGTCTGCGTCGCTGGCCACTCGATGGCCCCAGTGAGACCCACCGCGTGGAAGAGGCCGGGAGACCTCGACGGGCCACAGGATGTTGCGCCAAGGCTGCGGGCCCGGAGCGCCTGTTCATGAGCGACCCGCTCGGTCTCCCGGCAACGAGAGTCCTACCACCAAGCTGAGGAGGTTGCCCATGCAGTTGTTCGCTGGTTGTGACTGGGGCGGAGAAGCACATGCCGTCAGCGTGATCGACGAGGGAGGCGCGGTTCGCTGGAAGGGCACGGTGGGACACGACGCCGAGGGGCTCGCCAAGATGGTGCGGCAACTCGCGAAACTTGGCACGCCGGCGGACTTGCCGATCGCCATCGAGCGCCCGACGGGCCTCCTGGTCGACACGCTCGTCGAGGCCGGCCATCCAATCGTGCCGCTGCATCCCAACGTCGTGAAGGCTTGCCGGCCACGCTATCGCGCCGCGGGCGGCAAGGACGACCTCGGCGACAGCTACATGCTCGCCGACATCTTGCGCACTGACGGCCACCGCTTCGCACGGCTGTTGCCGCAGTCCGACGCGATCCGGGCGCTCCGCGCCCTCGTCCGTACGCGCGACGACCTGGTCGGCGAACGGGTCGCGATGGCGAACCAGCTGAGCGCGCTGCTCGAGAGCTGTTGGCCGGGTGCCGTCGCGATCTTCGCCGACATCGATTCGCCCATCGCGCTCGCTTTCGTGCGTCGCTACCCGACCGCTGCCAGCGCCGAGCGTCTCGGCGAGAAACGCTTGGCCAGCTTCCTCGCGCAGCACAGCTACTGCGGCCGTCGCACGGCAGCTGAGCTGCTGCAGCGACTGCGCGCAGCGCCGCTGCCGCGAATCGGCGAACTCGAGGCCGAGGCCAAGGGCCAGCTGGCCGCCATGCTGGCCAGCATCCTCGAGCAACTCGTTGCCAAACTGCTCGAACTGACCGCGCGCGTCGAACACGAAGTCGCCGAGTTGCCCGAGGGTCGCATCGTGATGTCGCTGCCGCGCAGCGGCCGCGTCAACGCCGCGCAGATCCTCGCGGAGCTCGGCGACCAACGAGCACGCTTCGACTCGGCGGAACACCTCGCCGCCGAAGCTGGAGTCGTGCCGGTCACTTACGCCTCCGGCAAGCAACGCGGCGTCGTGTTCCGTTGGGCCTGCAACCATCGACTGCGATCCGCGATCACGACCTTCGCGGATAACTCGCGGCACGCGTCGCCTTGGGCCGCCGGCGTCTACCGGCGCGCGCGAGCTCGCGGCTGCGACCATCCGCACGCCTCGCGCGTGCTCGCCAGAGCCTGGGTGCGCGTGCTCTTCCGCATGTGGCAGGCCGCAGAGCCCTACGACCCCGCTCGTCATCCGGCGGCTGCCGCTCTTGCGGCCACGGCCTGACATCGCCTCCTCACAGGCTCTGGGCTGGGGGCGGAGCCCCCAGTCAGCGAGCGAAGCGAGCGCAGTCTTCATCGCGAGGGCTCGACGTCCAGGGACCGCATTCCCTGCGGTCCCTCGCATCCTGGTCGCACCATGCCCTGCGCGTCGACCTCGCGACAACGCCTACTGCTTGACACAGGATGTCTCACTGC
>DASRJH010000085.1:0-88086 GCA_035649575.1 Planctomycetota bacterium | reverse complement strand
GACGTTGTCCTCTTCGAGGTTGAGTGCGAGGCCGTTGACGCCGTTGCCGAAGTCGAGCAGCTCGCTCATCATGCACTCGTCGAGACCGTGCACGCGCGCGACACCGTCACCGACCATGAGCACGGTGCCGACGTTGGACTTCTGCATCCGGCCCTGGAAACCCTCGATCTCGGCTTTGAGGACGGTTGCGACTTCGGAAGGTTTGAGATCCATGGTAGATCAGTCGGGGGGAACGGTGTCGTTTGTGGCGTTGGGAGAGTCAGAATCAGCCGGTGATCGATGCCTGGAGCAGCTGCTGCTGGAGCTGGGCGAGCGTCGACTTCATCGAGCCGTCGTAGAGTTCGTTGCCGACGCGCAGGCTCACGCCGCCGAGCAGGTCGCTGCGCAGCTGCACGGTGAGCGAGACCTTCTTGCCGCTGAGCCGGGCCGCGAGGGCCTCGAGGGCCTGCACCTCGGCCTCGCCGAGCGGGTGTGGAGTCTGCACCACGCCATCGACCTCGCCGCGGTCGGCCATCAGCAGCGCGCGGTAGGCCGGGTAGAGCGCGAACAGGACCTCGAGCCGGTGCCGGCGGTGCAGCACGCCGAGCAGATTGACGACGAGCGCGTGGCGACCGCGCGCGAGGTCGTCGAGCGCTTTGGTCCGCTCGGCCGTCGTGACGTCGGGACTCGTGAGCTGGTCCCGCGCCGCCGGTGACGAGATCGCGAGCTGCAGCGCCTGCAGGTCGGCCAACACAAGGTCGGCTGCCTTGGCAGCCACGGCCGAGCCGTAGAGCGCCTGCGCGTAGCGTTTGGCCTGCAGCGTCATCGTGCCCCCCGGTCCGCGGCAGCGCTTTTGTCCGCAGCGGCGACGAACTGCTGCACGAGCGGCCGGTTCTTGCCCGCGTCGATCTCCTGGTGCAACAGGCGTCCGGTCGCGGTGATCACGAGATCGACAGCCAGACCGCGCATCTCCTGCATGGCTTGCCGCTTCTCGGCGGCGATCGTGTCGCGCGCGCGCTGCAGCTCGGCCTTGGCGCGTTCGTCGGCCACGCGCACCGCATCGGCGGCCTGGCGCTCGGCGCGCGCCATCGCCTCGTCGACGAGACGCTTGCCGTCGGCCTGCGCCCTCTCGAGCTCGGCCTTCGCACCCGCCATCTGCGCCTGCGCTTCCTTGCGCGCCGCTTCGGCCGCCGCGATCGAGTCCTCGACCTTCTTGTCGCGATCCTCGAGCGCCTTCGTGATCGGACCGTAGACGAACTTCCACATCGCGACGAGGCCGATGCCGAACGCGAGGAAGGTCCAGATCATCGCGCCCGGTGCAAACTCGAGCAGCGTGCTCAGGGCACGCGGGTCCTGGCTCGGCACGGACGTCACCGCGGCAAGAGGGATCGACAAGGTGCTGGCGAGGGACACGCGAGCCTCCGATGGGAAACTGGTACGGGCCCGGCGGTCAGCCCGCCGGATGGAGAAGCAGCTTGACTACGAGGAGGTGGGACTACTTGGTGGCGAGCATCAGGCCGATGACCGCCGCGAACAGCGCGACACCTTCGACGAAGGCCGCGAAGATCAGCGCGTTGCCCTTGATCGCGTCGGCGGCTTCGGGCTGGCGCGCGATGCCCTCACCGGCCGAGCCGCCGATGCGGCCGATGCCGATGCCGGCGCCGACGCCGGCAAGCCCGGCAGCGAGACCGGCGCCGATGCCCAAGCCGGGGTTCTGCGCGACAAGCTTGACGATTTCAGGATCCTGGAAGAAAGCGAGCATTGGGTTCTCCGTGACTTGCGAGGGTGGACGAGTGGGAAGCTCGAAGAGTGAGTTGGACGCGTGTGGGACTAGTGGTCCTGGTGCATCGACTGGTAGATGAAGTTGATGCTCAGGAACGTGAAGATGTAGGCCTGCAGCAGCGTGACGAAGGCCTCGATGATGTAGATGAAGATCGCGAGGCCCAGGCACGGCAGCGCGGTCAGGTAGGACGTGATCGCCCCCGCCTGCATCTTTGCGAACAGGAAGATGAGGCCGATCGCCGCCGCGATGACGAGGTGGCCCGAGAGCATGTTCGCGAACAAACGAACGGTGAGCGCGAAGGGCTTGACGCAGAGGCTCACGAACTCGATCACGAACATCAGCGGCACGAGCACCAGGGGCACGCCGTGCGGCACGAGGCCCTTCCAGAAGCCGAATACTCCGTTCTTCTTCATGCCGAGGACCAGCATCAGCGACAGCGTGACCGCGGCCAGGGAGACCGTCACGAACGGCGTGCCGGTCGCCGTGTAGATCGCGAACGGGAAGGTGTGGCCCGCGCTCGGCAACAGCCCGATCGAGTTCTGGAACGTGATGAAGAAGAACGTGAACATGAAGAGCGGCACGAAGGCCCGCCCTTCTTCCTTGCCCATCACCGAGTAGACCATCTCGTCGCGGACCCAGTGGCAGAAGCCACGCATCACGCGCGTGAACCGGTTCGCGCGGCCGCTGCGGAAGCTGCCGAGCACGGGCAGGAAGATCGCGAACATGAGTCCGAGGCAGACCCACTGCCACGGCTGCACGTTGTAGATCGTGAGCCACGAGACCTTCTGTTCGTGGCCGTCCACGACGATGCCGTTGCCGTCGTAGCGCGGCCCGATCCCGGGCTCGAAGATCGCGTAGGGAACGCTGTGCGAGAACTGGTGATTGAAGATGTCGGCGTTCGACATCTCCATCGTGCGCGGCGCGTGCGCGTGGCCCTGCTCCTGGGCCGCATGCTTGTTCTCCTGCGCGCGCACGGCAGGCGTGGCGAGGCATGCAAGCAGGCCGGCAATGATCAGGAAACGCGCTGAGAGCATGGTGGGTCGTCAGGCCTTCGAGCTGGAACTGGGCTCGAAGTGCTCAGGGTTGGTGGTCCTGTTCCGCCGGTGGCCCGCTGCGTTCTGCAGCGATCTCCGTCCCCGCGCTGCGGGGGGCGGCCGGCGCTCGGTTCGCACGATGGGTCATTGCCCGCGAGAGGTAGGCCGCGGTGGCCAGCTGGCACACCAACGACACCGCCGCGAACGTGATGCAAAAGGTCGCAAGTGCTTCGAATTTCACGCCGGCCTGCCGCAGCACGACCACGCCGAGCACGAGCACGGCCAGCTTGGCGCCGAACGCAATGGCGAGCAGCGCCTGCAGCCGGCCGGCCAGAAAACGGCCATCGTGTGCCAGGGCGGCCGGCGCGCGCGCGTCGAGGAAACGGCTATGCACGCAGATCGCCAGCAAGGCTGCAACCAAGGACGCGCCGATGCCCGCGGCGAAGTACGGGACACCGTCCTGCGGCACGAGACCGAGGGCCCAGACCGGCGCGGCGAACAGCAGGACGACCAGCACCGCGAAGCCGAACGCCCGGCCGAGCAACAGCACGTCGACGGCGCACGAAGGCGTGCCGGACATTGGCGTGCCGTGATGGGCGTTCGCGGGTGAGGTCTCGGGCATCTGTGGGTTCAGCTTCTCGGCGGTGATGTCTTTGGCGGCAGTGTCTTTGGCGGTGATGGGCCGTTCTTCGGCAACCTCCCGAAGGGCCAGAGCTCTGGCGCCAACACGCGGATCAGATGCAGCATGCCACCGAGCATGCCGAGGCAGACGCACAACAGGAGCATCCAGGGTCGGGTGCCCCACTGTGCATCGAGCCACAGCCCGCCATAGGCAAACAACCCAACCGACACAGCCAAAGTGACCCCGGCACCGAGGGCGTTCGAACCGATCTTCGACTGTTTCTGTAGGTTGCTCATCCCCACCGCGTGAGAGCAGGGTCGACGAGGGGCAGAGATGCTAGCGAAGGGCAGCGACCGTCCGCAACGACTCGCCGACATTTTCTGCCGGAAGTTCGGCCCGCATTTCCACTACCTCGCTGCCAAGCTGGATGGTCCCGCGGCAGCAAAGGAACCACCGATGCAACTCTCGACCTTGCTCGTAGCGCACCTCGTGTGTGCAGCAGCTGCTGCCCAGCAGCCTGCTGTCTCCCCCGCCGATCGACAGAACCTCGAAGGCAGCTCGTTCACGCACCTGCCGCTCGGCCGCGCCGACGCGCGCATGCAGACACTGCACAGCGACGTGCCCGGCGGCACGCTGCTGAGCGGCCACGGCTACCGCCGCGATGCGATCGGCGTGCGCGGCATCGTGCCCGGTTTCAGCAGCGATCTGGAAGTGAAGCTGTCGATGTCACCACGGCTGCCGAACCAGGCATCGACGACGTTCGCGATCAACGAGGGCAGCAACCCCACGGTCGCGCTGCCGCGCACGTTCGTGGTGTTCCCGGCCACCGATCGCCCACCGTCCGATCCGGCACCGACCTTCGAGCTGCTCGTGCCATACCAGGTGCCGTTCCTCGTGCCGCCCGCGGGTGGCACGCTCTGCGTCGACGTCACGATCTTCGGCAACGTGTCCGGTTCGGGCCAGAACCAGAACCTCAGCATCTACCTCGATGCCCACGAGAACTACACCGACGGTCGCGCCGAGCAGCCCGGTTTCCGCACCGGCCTGGGCTGCCCGGCCCCGGGGCAGACGGCACCCTCGTTTGCGCAGATGACGCTCTGGCGCCTGCTCGGCGGCACGCGCTTCGATGTGTCGATCCGCGACGGGGTCCGCGACCCCGGCACCGGCGTGACGGTGCCCTTCCTGATGCTCGGCACCTCGATCAGCTCGATCACGTGGCCCACGCGACCGGACTGCACGATCTGGAGCTCGGCCGACATCGGGTTCCTGCTGCCGGGAGTCATGAACACCCAGGGCGCCTACGACGGCAGCTTGCAGGGCCTGCCGGTCCTGCCCCCGGGCTTCCGGCTGTGGTGTCAGGCGGGCTCGATCAGCCTGGTCACGGCCGATCTGGCGTTCAGCGACGCGACGACGGTGGTCACGCCGCCGGCGGGCCCGCTGCCGATCCCGACGAGCCGGATCGCGAACAGCACGGATCACACGGGGGCGACCGGAGTCGTTTCCTACGCAGTACCCGTGATGTGCTTCTTCTAGCGCGACGCCGCTGCCGCGCGCGTAACTCGCCGGTTGCTCCGAGAACTCATCGCCGCGGCGGCGGCTCGAGGCGTCCGCCCCGCGGCGATGGGAAACTACTCAGTTGGCGAGCTTGCGACACTCGGGAATCGGCGAGTTGGGTCCCGTGGTTTCGATCGGGTTGTTCTTGTCGAACTCACCCTGCACGAAGCCACGGCTCTTCATGTCGAGGAAGCTGTACGAGCGCACGATGCCGCCGTTGAACAGCACGTTGACGGTGCCGTCCGCGTGCGACCAGACGCCTTCGTTGTCGTCCGCCATCCACGCTTCGTCTTCGCCGCTCGTCGCGGACTGCAGATGCTCGCGCGCGCGGCCGGCGTAGTGCGTGTCCTGCGAATTCGTGTTCTTCACTTCCTCCCATACCTTCTCGCCGCGCTCGAGCTGCGCACGCAGCGCGCGATAGTCGGGATCGTTGTCGCGGCGCCCCGGCGTGAAGTAGCGGTCGAAGTTCTCTTCGGTCTTGCCGACGATGGTCCACGTCGATAGCACGAATTTGTGTCCGCCCTCGATCGGCAGGCCGCGCTTGTTCTGCAACTTGTAGAGCTCGAGCTGCTGGCCATGCCACCTGAGGTTGGCCGAGTCCGCGAGCGCGAACGCGGCAGTCTGCGAACCGAAGACCGCGGGCACCAACACGGCCGCGAGAAGGCTGATGATGCTGATGACGATCAACAGCTCGATGAGGGTGAAGCCAGATTGCAGTCGACGCATATGCGGATCAGGAATCGGAAGGAGAGGGGAGCGACAGTGTAGCATGGCAGCCCGCCGAGGAAACGCCCCCTTCGCCGCGGCACCGCGGCCCGCAGCGCTCGGGCTCCTCACCGCACCGGAGCTGCTCGTGAGAACGAGGCTTCCAGTTCGGCATCGTAGACTACGACGTCGGGCAGCTCGCGGTATCGACCCGCCACGTCCATGCCGAAGCCGATCACGAACACGTCGGGGATCTCGAAACCCACGTAGTCGAGCCGCACCTCGGCGACCCGCCGCGACGGCTTGCTGAGCAGAGTCGCCACGCGGCAGCTCCTGGCTCCTGCGGCGGCGAAGTGGCGCTGCAGTGCGGCGACCGTGCGGCCCGTGTCGACGATGTCTTCGAGCAGCAGCACGTTCTGGTCACGGCACGACACGGCGGGCTCGCCCGTGATCTCCACGACGCCCGCGCTCGTGGTGCCGGCGCCGTAGGACGACGCTCGGACCTCGTGCAACGGCAGCTGGAACGGCAGCGACTTCTGCAGCTGCCGCGCGAAAGGCCGCGCCCCCTCGATCACGGCGACGAGCAGCATCGGCTCCCCCGTCGCCACCGCCGCGATCGAGCGCGCCAGCTCGTGCGTGCGCCGCAGGATCTGGTCGTGCGAGAGCAGCACGCGGAACGGCGGGGAGTCTTTCACGGCAATATGAACGAAGTGGCCGGCGACAGCCCCGGGACCGCGAGCGAGTAGTCGAGCACCACGTGGGCCGCGAACAGCGGGATCCCGGCGACCGGGTTTGGCACGGGAAGCTGCACCGTCAGCGAACGGTATCCGAGCACGGGCATGATGGCGAGAACGGAAGGCGCCCCGAGGGCCGCCTGGAACAGCGGGTCGAAGTTGAGCGGGATCAGCGCGCCGTTCCACGGAATACCGGGCGAGCTGCCATAGGCGAGGCCGAGCACGCTGATGTAGTAGCCGAAGTCGAGCGCGCTGCCGTGCACGGTGAAGCGCGAAGGCTCGGTCGTCACCGCGATCTGCACGGCATGGACCGTCGTATCGGCGTCGTTGCTCCTGCCCGGCGAGCCGCGGTCGCCGGACCCGAACGTCGCCACGGCCGCCGCGTAGTTCGCGGCCGAGTTCGGTGCGTTCAGGTCGCGCCGTTCGGCGGCAACGCCCGCACCACCCGGAAAACCGGTCGCGTAGGACAGACTGTCGATCGTCGTCGTGTTCTGCTGCAGCACGATCCCGCCGCTGCTGTCGCCGAGCGAGAGCGAGCCGAACGGCAGGCATTGGCCGAGCGGCTGTCCGCCGTTGCGGCCCGCTGCCGCGTCGACCTGGAACAACATGGGCCGGCCCGGCACGAGCTGGAAGTTGCTCGCGATCGTGACCGTGCCGGTCGAGTTCGAGAGCCGCAGGCCGCGCAGGCCCTGCGGCCGCGAACCGATGTTGATCACCTCGACATACTCGCCGTTCGTGTCGGGCACGACGTTCGGGTTGCGATGCACTTCGCTGATGCGCACCGAACCCGCGGCGAGCGCCGGCGTGACGACCTCGTCGCAATAGAAGTCGAGGAAGTCGCCGTTCTCGGCCGTCGCGCGGTAGCGCGTGCCGTCCGTGTCGATGCGGATGCCGCCCGCGACGCCGAACCCGATCGTGGTCCCATTGCCCAACGTCGTAGACAACAGCGCGCGCGACGCCGCCGCCTGGTTGAGGCGATTCACGACCGTGTTGGTCGGATGCCCATACGGGTTGCCGTCGCCGCAGCTCACCACGGCCAGTTCCGGAGCGAGCCTGGTCACGAGGTTGTCGTTCGTCGAAGTGCTCGAACCGTGGTGGTTCAGCTTGTAGACGTCCACGTCGCCGCAACTCAGCGAAGCCGGGCTCTCGACGTCGGCCGTGCTGCTCGCGCCCCCCGTGAGGTCGCCGCCGAGCCACATCGAGAACTGTCCATAGTCGAGCCGCAGCGCGATCGAGCGCGAGTTCTCCTCCTGCGCCGACGCCGTCGGATCGACGAACACACCGCCGAGCACGTTGCCGTTCAGCGCGATGCACCGCAGCGTCGCTCCCCCACCGAGTTGGTAGATCGTCCCGAGCGTCACGGTCCGCCGGCGCGTGCCCGCCGCCGCCAGGTAGTTGTTCACGCCCGGGTTCGAGGGCCGGTTCACGTCGCCGCGGTCGTAGGCGAACTGGAACGGCAGCGCCACGAGCACCTCGTCGAGCCCACCCTGGTGGTCGTCGTGGAAGTGCGACAGGAACGTGAAGCCGTAGTTCGCGGGCTGCAGCGCACTGATCGTCGGCAGCACGGCAGCCGTGCCTTCTCCGTTGGGCCCGGCGTCGATCACGTGCACCCTGCCGTCGGGCGCGCGCACGACGATGCCGTCACCCTGGCCGACGTCGACGACGACCACGGTGAGACCCGTGGGCCGGTCGGCCTCGCTGCCCTGAGGCAGCCCGGCGGCCAGCGAGATGGCGAGGCAGGTCGCGAACATTCGCGGGACCATAGCCGGCCGCGGCAGACCTTGCACCGGACCTCACCGGACAGGACCTCACGAGACGGTGGCATTGAGCCAGACTGGGGGGGTGGGCCAATCGACCGGACCGCAATGGTATGGTCTCGGCTCGTTCCCCATGCTCGACCATCGCTATGGCCGCGACGTCCTGGTGCTCGACGATCCGTATCTGTCGACGCTGCTCTTGCGGATCGGCAGCCCGCAGACGAGCACCGCGCAGCTGCCCGCCCTCGTGCGCACGGCCTACGTGCGCCTGCTGCAGGAAGTGCTCGCGCGCGAGTTCCCGCTGCGCGAGCAACGCGCCCAGACGCGCATGACGGCGCAGGAGCCGCGCGCCTTCGTGCATGGTCCCCATCTCTGCCGCGACACCAGGCTCGTCATCTGCGCCGTGATCCGCGCCGGCATCCTGCCGGCCCAGGCCTGCTACGAAGCGGCGATCGAGGTCCTGCCACCCGAGAACGTGCGTCTCGACTTCCTGAACCTCTCGCGCGTCACCGACAGCCAGCATCAGGTCACCGGCGTGCGGCTCGACGGCACCAAGCTCGGTGGCCCCGTCGACGACGCGCTCGTCCTGATCCCGGATCCGATGGGCGCAACGGGCAGCACGATCTGCCGCGCGGTCGAGGTCTACCGCGAGTACGGCGGTGAGCATGCGCTCGGCATCGTCGCCGCGCACCTCATGGTGACACCCGAAGCGATTCAGCGCGTGACCGGGGCCCACCCCGGAGTGCGGCTCTACGCCGGTCGCCTCGATCGCGGCCTGTCGACGGCGCGCGCGCTCGCCAACCCGCCCGGCACCTGGCCCGACGAAGAACGCGGGCTCAACGACGTGCAGTACATCGTGCCCGGCGCAGGCGGCATGGGCGAACTGCTGACCAACAGTTGGGTGTAGCTGCCGCATTTTCCCCCGCTGCGCATTGGGGGCTTCGTGTCTGCGGTGGACGGCATTGCTGTGTCGCACCGAGCCTCGTGATTGCGGATAGGAGCACTCTTCATGGTCTCTTCATGGTGCCTCGCAGCTCTCACAGACTTTCCACCATGATTCTTGCGTCGACTTCTCGGCGACGCGTCGCTCGACCGCCGACGGTTTCTTGCCACTTCTTGCCGCGGGTGATGGCTCCGGCGCGAGTCAAGCTCGCGCTGAAAAGACGCGATGCAAGTGTCGTGTTGCGTGCAGCTTCGGTGTTCGAAGTCGCGATGGCACCGACCCCACGGCGCAAGCCCTCGAGCATCTCGTCTCAGGTTTTTCTGTGTCCCCTTTTTTCCCCCTGTGACTAATCGAGTGCGGGTGCGGCTGATCCGCCCCTGTTTTGCGAGTCTGGCGTCGTGACCCACGCCTCCTGGGGAACGAAGCGTGTCCGTGTCCTCGACCTAACCGAAAACCATGAACCTCCTTACTTCTCTTGTACCTCTCTTGCTGACCACTGTGGCGTCAGCACAGCTCACCTGCACCTCGACCTCGGTAGCGTCGAGCTGCGCCACGCTCTCCGTGACGTTCACGCCCCAGGGCATGGGCGGCAACATGAACATCACCGTCAGCGCCACGGGCCTCCACCCGCACGCCCAGGGTCTCATGAACTGGGGACTCACGCAGTGGTCCGCGCCGTTGCCCGGCCCCGGGTGCCTGCTGCTCTGCGACTTCGTCTGGGGTCATAAGTTCGTGACCAACGACCTCGGCGAGTTCTCGTGGGGCCGCACCTGGCCAAACTGGTATCAGCAGTACTTCTACATGCAGGTCGGCTCCTTCGATCTCGTCGGCGGCAACATCGAGTTCATCTCGACGGACTGCAAGTACTCGGGCTGCCAGTGACGCGGTTACCCCACTGCCGCAACACACCGCAACTGAGACACGCACCACGGAGCCACTGCGGCAGCGGCTGCTGAGCCTGCTGCCCCGCAGCGGCATCGCCGGCGAACCAGCCAGAGGGAAAGGGAACAGCCGGCCAGCCTTCGCTGGCCGGTAACTGCGCTTGCGGGGAGTAGCCCTTCCCGCACGGCCCCCCGGCCGCTATCCCTTGCGGCCCAGATGAGCACCATCGTCCACGTGAAGGGCCGCGAAGTCCTCGACTCGCGCGGCAACCCCACCGTCGAAGTCGAAGTCGAGCTCGAATCGGGCGCGCGTGGCAGCGCCATCGTGCCGTCGGGCGCGAGCACCGGTGCCCACGAGGCCGCCGAACTGCGCGACGGCGACAAGAAGCGCTACCTCGGCAAGGGGGTCACGCAGGCCGCGACCAACGCCAGCACGATCCTCGGCGAGGCGCTGCTCGGCCAGCCCGCCGAGGACCAGCACCTCGTCGACTCGCTGCTGCGCGATGTGGACGGCACCAAGAACAAGAGCAAGCTCGGCGCCAACGCGATCCTCGGCGCGAGCCTCGCGGTGGCCAAGGCGGCCGCCGACGAACTCGGCATGCCGCTCTTCCGCTACGTGGGCGGCAGCAGAGCGCGGCGCTTGCCGGTGCCGATGATGAACATCCTGAACGGCGGCGCGCACGCGGACAACAACGTGGACTTCCAGGAGTTCATGGTGATGCCGATCGGCGCCAGCTCGTTCCGCGAAGGTCTGCGCATGGGCGTCGAAGTCTTCCACGCGCTCAAGGCCGAGCTGAAACAGAAGAAGCTCATGACGGCGGTCGGCGACGAGGGCGGCTTCGCGCCGAACCTCGAGAGCAACTCGGCCGCCTTCGAGATCATCCTCGGCGCGATCAAGAAGTCGGGCTACAAGGCCGGCAGCGACATCGTGCTGGCGCTCGACGCCGCGGCCACGGAGCTCTACCGCAACGGCACATACACGCTCGAAGGCGAGGGCAAGAGCTTCGACCAGAAGGGCATGGTGGACCTGCTCTCGAGCTGGAGCACGCAGTTCCCCATCTTCTCGATCGAGGACGGCATGGCCGAAGACGACTGGAAGGGTTGGCAGATGCTGACGGCGGCCGTCGGCGGCAAGACCCAGCTCGTCGGCGACGACCTGTTCGTCACGAACACCGAACGGCTACGGCAGGGCATCGAACAGAAGGCGGCGAACGCGATCCTCGTCAAGCCGAACCAGATCGGCACGCTGACGGAGACGATCGAAGCGATCGAGATGGCCCACCGCGCCGGCATGCGCGCCGTCATGTCGCACCGTTCGGGCGAGAGCGAAGACCACACGATCGCCGACCTGGCCGTCGCGACCGGCACGGGTCAGATCAAGACCGGAGCGCCCTGCCGCAGCGATCGCGTCGCGAAGTACAACCAGCTGCTGCGGATCGAGGAGATGCTCGGCAACGCGGCGGTCTACGGGATTTGATCGCGCCGGCGCGGTGCTGTGACTCAATCGGAACGCAGCCGGTAGCCCACGCTCTGCTCGGTGAGCAGCAGCTTCGGCCGCGCGGGGTTCTCTTCGAGCTTGCGGCGCAGCGCCGACATGTAGACGCGCAGGTAGTGGGCTTCCTCGACGTGCGCTTCGCCCCAGACTTCGCGCAGGAGCTGCCGCTGCGTGACGACTCTTCCCGCGTGCCGGATCATCGCATCGAGCAGCCGGTACTCGAGCGCCGTGAGCTTCACGCTCTGCCCGCGCACCGACACGTCGTGGCGATCGCGGTCGACGCGCAAGTCGCCGGTCTGGAACACACCCTGGTCCGGCTCGGTGCCGATCCGGTTGCCGTGGCGCAGGGCCACGCGGATGCGCGCCAACAGCTCCGCCGTGCCGAACGGCTTCGTGAGGTAGTCGTCGGCGCCGGCGTCGAGGGCGCGCACCTTGTCGCCTTCCTGCTGCCGCGCCGACACGACGATGATCGGACCCGTGAACCAGGTCCGCAGCTTGCCGACCACGGTCACGCCGTCGAGGTCCGGAAGGCCAAGGTCGAGGATCACGAGGTCGGGCCGCCGCGTCTCGGCGATCGCCATGGCTTCGGTGGCGGTCGTGGCTTCGGTCACGCGGTAGCCGTTGACGCGCAGCGTCACGCGCAAGAACCGGCGCATCTGGGCTTCGTCCTCGACGACGAGCAGGTGGTAGGCGACCGGCGGGGCGCCCGCGACGTCGTTCATTCGGCGTCCTTCGTGTTGTTCCTCGTCGTCTGCGTCGACACCTGCTGGTTCTCCCATTGGCTCGGGAGATCGATCTGGAACGCAGAGCCTGGGGCTCCATCCTGCCGGTCGTCCACCCAGACGAATCCGCCGTGCAGTTGCGCGATAGCGCGGCAGATGGCGAGCCCGAGACCGGAGCCGCCGCGCACCTTGGCGCCGGCACCGCGATAGAACTTCTTGAACACTGCCTCGCGCTCCGCGGCGGGGATCCCGGGGCCGTGGTCGGCGATCGTGATGCGGATCCACTCCTCGTGATCCGCGGCGGTTATCTCGATCGGACTGCCCGGGGGAGTGTAGCGGGCCGCGTTCTCGAGCAGGTTGACGAGCATCTGTTCGATCAGCAGCGCGTCCATGGCAACCAAGGGCAGATCGGCCGGAATCTCGATCTTGATGCTGCGCGACGCGAGCGAACGCTCGAGACGCGTCAGCGCGCATCCGACCACCTCCTCGAGCGCGTGCCAGTCGCGCTCGACCTGCAGATTGCCGGACTCCAGTCGCGTGACGTCCAACATGTTGCGGACCTGGACTTCGAGGTGATCGGCGTCCTCGCGGATCGAGTGCATCAAGTCGGTGCGCGTCTCCTGATCGATCGACGCGCCGCTGTCGATCAGCGTCGTCACCGCGCCCGTGATCGACGCAAGCGGCGTCCGGAAATCGTGGCTCATCGAGCTCAACAAGACGTTGCGCAAGCGTACCGCATCGATGCGATGTTGCGTCTCTCGCGCCTCGTCGCCGATGATCAGGCGCTGCAGCGCGATCGCGGCGTTGTTGGCGAAGGCTTCGAGCAGGCGCAGGGAACTCACGTCGCGAACGTCGATGCCGCGGCAGAACACGAGGCCCACGGGTTCGCTCGCGACGATCATCGGGACGAACAGCAGAGTATCGGCCCGGAGCACGGATCGTTCACGCAGTGCACGTTGCGCAAAGGCCATGACCTCGGGCGTGAGCGTGGGATCCTCACCCGCGGGTTCGACGACGACCAGTCCGTCGCTCTTGCACTCGAGCAGCCAGGACGAACAGCCGAAGACTTCCTGCACGTGTTCGCGCACCACCGCGATGATCGCGGCCCTCGTCTCCGCTGCAGCGAGACCGCGCGACAACTGATACAGGGCCTGGCTGCGGATCTCGCGTTCGCGCCCCGCCACGGCTTCGGCGCGCAGCCGGCCCGTGAGCGTCGCTGCGACGAGCCCGACACAGAACAACAGGGCGAACGTCGGAAGGGAGCGAAAGTCGGCGACGATGAAGGAGTAGTAGTACGGAACGAAGAAGTAGACGAAGGAGGCAACCGCGAGCACGGTCGCGAGGGTCGCTGGTCCGGTGCCGAGCACGGCGGCCACGAGGAACACCGCCAGCAGGTAGACCATGACGATGTTCGCGAGGTCGCGCAGCTGGAACATCGGGAACGCGACGAGCGTCGCGACGGCGACGGCGGCGAACGCAGTCAGGTAGCTGATCCAGGCTGGCTCGGTGGTGCTCCGCGCGGCCACTCCGTGCCTCTGGCCGACGGAGTAGTTCACTGACGAACCGGAGGGAGAAGGAACCACACCGCCAGCATCGACGCACCGGTCAAATGGTGCAACTCGCCCCGACGCGACATCAAGGCTGCATCAAGTCAGCGGCCTGCGAAGTCAATGAAGTGAATAAACGGGCGATCCCCTGCCGCGCGATCTCCCGCAAACCCGATCCTCACAACATGTTCTGCCGAACTTCGTCGACGCGGAATTCGACGTGACAAGCAGGTCGCGCTTGCTAGAAGGAGGCTCCTCTCCCGCGAAGTGCAGGCTCGAACCCCCGAAGCCGGCATTTCCACTGTCCCGGTTTGCGCACGAGGTCCCACCTATGAGCGAAGCCCTGGAATCGCCCCCGACTGAGCAGATTGGCAAGAAGATAGCGACTCAATCCCCGTGGGTGCTCATCGCGATCCTGCTGCACGTTGCCGGTGTCGCCGTCGCGAGCATCATGTATTACGCGCGCGACTCGTCGACGGACGACACGCTGCCGACGGAGATCACGGTGACGCAGAGTGCCCTGGTCGAGCAGGTCATCCCGCCCGACATCGTCGACCGCGAGGAGGTGCCGAAGCTCAAGGACCAGGACATCCTGCCGAGCGACCTGACGGAGTTCGATCCGGACGCCACGGACGAACCCGAGTCGGGTGACCCGACGGAACTGTCCAACCTGCCGAGCGGCGACACGACCGGCGGCTCCGCGATCGGCGTCACCGGCCCCGGACACCACGGCATTGCACCGGATGCACGTGGTGGTCGCAAGCTGGGCGGCAAGTACGGCAGCCGGTTCGGCAAGGGAGGCAAGGGCGGCGCCGGCGGACGCGTCAACGAGGCGATCACGCTCGGCCTCGAATGGCTGCGCAAGCACCAGGACGAAGACGGCCGCTGGGACTGCGAGAAGTTCATGAAGCACGACCTGAACGGTGAGCCGTGCACCGGCGCAGGCAGCCCCGTCAACGACGTCGGCGTCAGCGGTCTGGCCTTGCTGGCCTTCCTCGGCGAAGGCAACACGATGAAGATCGGCACCTACCGCGAGGTCGTGCGCAAGGGAGTCAAGTGGCTGATCGAGCAGCAGAACACGGAGAACGGTCTGATCGGCCAGAACGCTTCGAGCGCATACGTCTACTCGCACGCGATCGCGACCGTGGCACTCTGCGAAGCCTACGGTCTCTCCGAGCACCGGCCGCTCAAGAAGCACGCCCAGCTCGCGATCAACTACATCGCGAACGCGCGCAATCCCTACGGCGTGTGGCGCTACCAGCCGCGCGACAACGACAACGACACGTCGATCACGGGCTGGATGGTGCAGGCGCTGCTGTCGGCGAAGGCGTTCAACCTCGCGTACGACGATGCCGCGCTCAAAGCCGCCACCGTGTGGTTCGACGGCGTGACCGATGCGACCGGCGCCTCCGGGTATCTGAAAATCAGCGAAGGCAGCTCGCGGCCAGTCGGCAAGCTGGCCAAGTTCCCGCAGAACAAGACCGAGGCGCTGACGGCCGTCGTGTTGTTGTGCCGCTACCTCATGGAGCAGGAACCCAAGGACTGCAAAACCATGGGGCCCGCGGCCGACCTCATCATGAGCAAGCCGCCCGTGTGGAACGCGACCGATGGTTCGATCGACATGTACTACTGGTACTACGCGAGCTACGCGATGTATCAGGTCGGCGGCACCCACTGGGACGGCTGGGCCAGGAAGATGACCGACGCAGCGGTCAAGACGCAGCTCAAGGACGGCAACCCGAGGGGTTCGTGGGATCCGCTCGATCCATGGGGCGAAGACGGCGGTCGCGTGTACTCCACGGCGATCATGGTGCTCTGCCTCGAGGCCTACTACCGCTATGGCAAGGTGTCGTTTGGTCGCTGACATTCGCCGTGCGGCGGCCGCGCCGCGTAAGCCATCCCTGCTCCGGACCACGGTTTCCCCGATCGCGCTGCTCTGCGCAGCTGTGCTTCCGGGGCAGTCCGCGGATGTGCTGGGCAAGCACAATGCCGCGTTCCTGAACGGTCTGTGGCAGGCCGGCTACATCGATTACGCCGACAAGATCGGACAGCTCGTCGCCGCGTCGAATCTGCCCGAAGCCGAGAAGAAGGCAGTCGAGGCGTCGCACATGAAGCTGCTGATCGCGATCGCAGTGAATTCAGGCGACGCGAAGCAGCGGATCCAACTCGTGACCAAGGTCATCGACGAGAAGACGGCTCTGCTCGCTGCGGCCGCGCCCGGCAGCGAAGCGTCGATCGAAGCGCTCGGCGAGTTGATCGAACAGTACCGCCTGCTCGCCGACGCCGTGTCCGAAGCGCTCGCACAAGAGAAGGATCCCGCCGCGCAGGTGGAGATCCGCAAGGCGGCCGCGGAACGGTTCACCGCCGCCCAAGCCGACCTCAAGGAGCGCAAGAAGGCCTACGCCCCGTTGCGCGTCGACGACAAGCCCGGCAGCGAAGTGCCGCTGCTCGTGGCGTTCTATGGTCTCGGCAAGATCTGCTACTACCAGGCGCTGATTTACCCCCCGGAAACCCTTGCCGCGAAGCACCTGATCGAGGAGTCGGTGTCCACGCTCGAGGACTTCGACCTCGAGTTCGGCGACACGCTCGCGGGCTTCGAAGCCAAGCTGATGATGGCGCTGTGCCAGCAGCGCCTCGGCGACCCTGGGACGGCACTCGAGCTCTGCGACGACGCGATCGCGTTGCGCGAACGCTTCGACCACGAAAAGAAGACCAACATCTACCAGGTCGACCCCAACGCGGCCGACGTGATTGCCGCGGCCGTGCTGCAGAAGACGCTGTTCCTGAAGGACCAGAACGCACCCGCCAAGATCCTCGAGGTCACCAAGGACTACTTCGCCACGATTCCGCAAGCCCTCGAGGCGCAGCAGGGCAAGGCCGTGCTGGCTGCCCAGGGCGAAGCCCACCTGATGCTCGGCGACAACAATGCGGCGACTGCCGTCGCGCAGAAGCTGATCGAGATCGATCCCAAGGGCCGCTGGGGATACCGCGGCCAGCAGCTTCTCAGCAGCATCATCGCGGGCGGCGGCCCGGTCGGCACCGAGAAGACCCTGAACACGGCCGAGTCGCTGGCCGGCCAGGGCGAGTACGAACGAGCCTTGCAGCTGTGCCGCCAGACCGTGTTGCAGGCCAAGACACCCGAGGACATGAAGTTTGCCGCGAAGGCGATGTTCATCACCGGTGCGATCAACGCGAGCCGGCTCTGGTTCCACGAGGCCGCGGTCGCCTACGACGCCGTGGTGCGGCGTTACCCGAAGTCCGAGGAGGCACCCGATGCACTCTGGCGGGCCATCCAGTGCTACCTCGAGCTCGACGAGACGGACAAGCTGCCGATGTTCAAACGGTTCATCGAAGACCGCAGCAAGCAGCTGGTCCGCGACTACCCGACCGACTCGCACGTCGGCGACCTGCTGCTGCTCGGCGGGAAGCAACTCGACCGGGCCGGAAAGAACCTCGAGGCGGCGGCGGTCTACGAGAAGATCAGTTCCGACTCGGTCGTGTATCTCGATGCGCGCTACTACGCCGCGAGCGCCTACTCGCGTCACGCGCGCAAGCTCGAGAACGGCAGCCAGCCGAAGGAAGCGGAGCCGTTCACGGCCAAGGCCATGGATGGCTTCCTGTCGGTGCTGAAGGATGCCGAGAGCGCCAAGATCACCGTCGCCGATGGCAAGGTGAAGGCGCGTATCGAGCAGGTCGAGATCGGCGCGCGCATCGCGCTCGCGAACCTGTATCTCTCGGGCACCGCGAAGCCGGCCGAGGCGGAGAAGATCCTGAAGCCGATCACGATGTCGGACGACGACAAGCAGGCGCCGAAGCTCTGGGCGCTGCGCATCCGGATCAAGCTCGAGGAGGGCAAGATCGAAGCTGCCGCCGCCGAGATGCAGGCTGCGCTGGACAAAGCGCCCGAATCGCGCGACCTGGTCGCCGCCTGCCGGTCGTTGGCTTCGACGCTGGACAACCGCGCCGTCGAGACCAGCAAGAAAGACCGCCTCGGCGCGCTCGGCACCTGGAAACAGGCCACGCAGTACTACCTGCGCAGCGCCACGGGTGCCAGCAACGCCGAGGTCGCGCAGATCGCGGAACGCCTGAGGGTGATCGGCCTGATCGCCAACGACGTCGGCGACAAGGTCGAAGGTTGGTTCGAGTTGCTGGACTTCAAGGCCAGGGACACGACGGCGTGGCAAGGAGCACTCGACCTCTACAAACGGTTGGCCGACAACGACGCCACGACGCCCAAGACGCGCGTCGGCCGCGCGAGCATCCTCGGGTATCTCCGCAAGTGGGACGAGTGCGAAGCCGAGCTCGCGAAGTTGTTCGAGGAGCACAACATTCTCGGCGCCAACCAACGGCTCGATCCCGCGGCACTGCAGAAGAACCCCGAACTGCTGAACGCCTACCTCGAATGGGGCTTCGCGCTGCGCATGCCGACGACCTCCGGCGAGGAGAAGGCGCGCCGCGCGCGCGCTTCCGAGAAGTTGGACCGCGTCTTCCGCAGCGTGTCGCAGGAGAAGAACCCGAAGCAGTGGTGGTTCTCGCGCTATGGCCAGATCCAGACCCTCTTCGATCGCGGCCTCTACGACGAGGCGGACGTGTCGATGAGCTCGCTCGAGCGCACGAACCAGGAGTTCGACGGCGACCAGTTCCAACTCAAGCTGCGGTTCCAGAAGTTGAAGAGCGACATCTCGCTGAAGGTTCCCCTGAAGAAAAAATGACGGCCCAGCCGCCCCCTGAAGACCCCGAGAAGAAGAAGAACTAGACCCGTCCTGAAATCATGCAGCTCGCCAACATGACAAAGCTACCCCTCATCGCCTCCGGCATTTGGCTCCTTCCTGCCATGATGATCCAGTCCCCGGTGATCGCCCAGGACAAGGTCAAACTCCGCAGCGGTACGGTCGACGAAGGCCGCATCGTGGCGGAGGAGTACGACGTCCTGCTCTTCAAGACGAAGAAGGGGAAGGAAGAGAAAGACGTAAAGCTGAAGTGGGACGACATCACCGACGTGACCTACGGCGCCCCCGAATACCACCAGGCCGTCAACCAGCTCACGAACGGCAACTACGCCGCCGCCGTCTCGAGGCTCGAGGGACTGGCCGGCTCGGCGAGCTTCCGCAAGGAGCTCAAGCCTCTGGTCGTGTTCCAGCTCGCCCAGGCCCAACAGCGAATGGGCAAGTTCACCGAGGCAGCCACTGCCCTGCAGCAGCTCGTCAAGGAGAACCCGAAGTCGCGCTACATCGTGCTCGCGGCGCAAGGGATCACCGATTGCTATGTAGCCCTCGGCGACCCGGCCACCGGCACGACCGCCATCGAGGCATTGTCGAAGGCAGCCACCGATGGCGGCGTCGATGCGCTGTTCCTGGCGGTGTTCGACTACTTCCGCGGCCGCCTCAAGGAAGCGCAGAAGGACCTCGTCGGCGCCAAGGTCAAGTATCAGGCCGCCGCGGCGGCCCGCGGTGCGCCGGCATCGTGGACCGCGATGGCGAAGCTCGGCCTGGCCCGTTGTGAACACGCCGAAGGCCGTTCGGAGCAGGCCCGGGACGCCTACCGCGTCCTGATCGACCTTCCCGACGTCGGCAACGAAGTGCTGGCCGGTGCCTGGAACGGACTCGCGGACATCGTCTTCCAGGACGCCATGAAGGCCAAGAACGCCGAGCAACTGACCAACGCGCTGCTGATGTATCTGCGCGGCGTGGTCGAGTACGGCCCGGCACCTGGCGAAGGCACCAGTGAGTACGAACGCTCTCTCGCCAGCGCGGGCCGCGTCTTCCAGCAGCTCTCCGAGTTGGGGACCGACGACGCCAGCAAGAAGCAGAACCAGCAGCGTGCGAAGCAGCGGCTCGACCAGCTGCGCAAGGAATTCCCGAGCTCGATCTACCTCAAGTCCTGACGCCCTCTGATCCGCGTCCTCCGACTCACTTCCCGTTCCTCACGTCCTTCCGCCTCTTCCTCCCCCTTCAGTTCCCATAGCAGCTTCTCCCCGAAACAAAGCCTTGCAGCAAGGAATCCCCAATGAGTCCCAGCATCCGAAAACTCACGTTCGTCGCCGTCGCCCTGACCATCTGCAGCGGTTTGTTGATCGCGCAGGAGCCGGCGGCCCAACCCCACCACGGTAAGTCCTGGCTCGAGTTGTTCGAGTCCACGGGAACAGTCGGCTACCTGCTGCTCCTGACTTCGATCGTGGGCACCGCCTTGGTGATCGAGCACTGCACGAGCATCCGGCGCGACAAGGTCGCACCGCCCGACCTGATCCAGGAGCTCGAGGCCCTCATCGAGGCCGAGGACTACCAGAAGGCCATCGAGGTCTGTGACGACGACCAGGGCTACGTCTGCAACCTGATCGGCAACGCGCTGCGCATGCGTCACGCCGGTTACGAAGAGATGATCGGCGTGCTCGAGCAGACCGCCGCCGAGGAGACGTTCAAGCTGCAGACGAAGATCAGCTACCTGTCGCTGCTCGGCAACGTGGCGCCGCTGCTCGGCCTGCTCGGCACGGTGACCGGCATGATCTCGTCGTTCCAGGTCATCGAGCAGCTCAAGGCACCGACGCCCAAGGACCTCGCGGTCGGCGTCTACGAGTCGCTCGTCAACACGACGCTCGGCCTCTTCCTCGCGATCATCTTCCTGACGGCCTACTTCGTGTTCAAGAACAAGGTCACGAAGATGACCCTGTCCGTGAACCTGCAGTCAGTCGAGATGCTGCGCAGCCTCGTCGGCAAGATCACGTCGCACAAGCACACGACCACTGGCTGAGGTCCGAACATGTCCCGCTTCAAGAGTATGGATGTCGAGGAGAATGTGGGCTGCAACCTCATTCCCATGATCGACATCATGTTCCTCCTGCTGCTCTTCTTCATGCTCAGCGCCGACATGTCGCAGCGTGTGACCGAAGACATCAAGCTGCCGGAAGCGGACATGGTGAAGGAAGACGCCAAGAAGAAGGAGGGCTACGAGACCACCACGGTGAACCTCGTCGGCGAGGGCGCGATGGACGACTGGCACGTCGTGATCCTCAGTCACCACTTTCACGACTGGGAGCTCCTCAAGACCGAGCTCCACAATCTCGCCCATCAGCCCGGGGAAGCGGAAGAAGGCAATGCGCCTGGAACCTACTTCTCGACGCGGGCCATCCAGCTGCGCGCCGCTGCGGACGCGCCCTACAAGCATGTCCAGAGGTTGATCCAGATTTGCTCGAAGGCCGGCTTCTACAAAATCGAGGTCGTCGCCACCAAACCGGACGGCAAGACCTGAGTCCCCCGGCCCATCCCCAACCAGCCTTCATCCCAAACCAGCAATCCCGAGTAGGAGCCAACCATGGCCGGTAGCCAAGACCCGAGCGACAACCCAGTCAGCATCCAGGTCGTCCCGATGGTCGACATCATCTTCTGTCTGTGCGTGTTCTTCATGTGCTCCATGAAGTTCAAAGAGCTCGAAGGCAAGTTCGAGTCGTGGTTGCCCAAGGACAAGGGCCAGAGTCAGCCGATGACGATGGACACGCCGATCGAAGAGATCCGCGTCGCCTTGTTCTGGAACGAAGCGGAAAGGACCACGACCCGCAAGTTCGGCTCCACGGTCGTGAAGGACGACACCCAACTGCAGGAACTGATCAAGGAGAGCTATGCCGGCTGGGTGCGTCTGGGCAAGCCGCAGACTCCCGCGATCATCGACGCAGCCGAGCTGGTGCCCTGGCGCGAGGTGGTGCGCGTGGTCAACCTGGCCAAGCGCGAGAAGATCGAGAAGATCGAGTTCGCCGCGGGCAAGGACTACGAAGCAAAGAAGTGAGCCGATGGTCCGCCGGCCTCCCAGGCGCAGCCGCCCCTTCGCGAGCTTCGTGACCGCCGGACTCTCCGGCGGCGCTGGCTTCGCGGGCAGTGCCGGCCGCATCTACGGGCTCGCGCTGCTGCTGCTCGTGATGCTGTTCTTCATGGTCACCTTCCGCGGCAAGGTGCCGCGCGCGATCGAGAAGGTGTTCCAGGAGCCCGTGGACGAGGCCGTGCTCGAGGGCAAGCGCAAGAAGCTGGCCACCCTCGTGGGTGGTGCCTACCTCGACCCGGCCGACGGTGCCGGCTTCGCACAGACACCGGGCTACCGGCGCCTGATCCAGATGCTGATCGACCACGTCCGGCCCGGCGACGTCGTCGAGAATCCACCGCTCTTCAACCGCGAGCTCGCGATGCGAGCACCCGACTTGCAGCGCGGTGAAGTCGTCAAGTTGCGCGGCCTCGTCGCGGGTTATTGGGCGGAGAAACTCGACAATCCGGTGTTCCAGGTCGACGCCATGTGGCACACCTTCCTGGCCGACTACGACGGCACCGACGGCGTCGTCGTCGACGTCGTCGATCGGCCACCGGCCTTGACCATACAGCGAGACACGGTCGAGGTCGTCGCACACTTCTACCGGCTCGTCAGCTACAAAGCGCAGAACGGGAATGTCCTCAAGATCCCGTATCTGATCGCACGCGAACTCCGCCTCGCGCCCGAAGAGCCACACTCGGCGTTCGGCTCCATGGACCCTGCCAGTCTCATCCTGGTCCTTGCCCTTTCGGCGATGGTCGCCTTTGGAGTCATTCGCGTCGTCTCCGCGCGCGCCCGTCGTCCCACGGTCCAGTGGCGCGCCCCCCACCTGCATTCGCATACATCCCAACCTTCCTCCGAGGGCCAACACTGATGTCCGACGCTATGTCCATCTGTGAAAACTGCGGCATCAAGTTCGAGATGCCAGAAGTAGTCACTTCATCGAAGATCCTCTGCGCGAAGTGCGCAGCCGACCGCCGGGCCAAGGCCAAAGCCGCGAAGGCGGCAGGGGCCGCTCCACCGCCCGCACGCCCCGCGCCAGTCTCGCAGGCCGTCGGCGCCGCGCGCCCGAGTACGGTCACACGCTCGGCGGCGAGTTCCCGCGTGACAGAGTCGGGGCGCATCACGCAAGCGCCGTCGCGCCATGATCCCACAGCCCCCCACCACGAAGTCGATCCGAGGAAGGTGCGCGAGGCGGATGCAAAGCGCATGGCCAAGATCGGGTGGCTCGTCACCGGCGGCCTCACGCTGATCACCGGCATCGTGCTGATGTTCGTGATGAACACGCACGACACGCGCGCCAATGAACAGCAAAAGTACGAACAGTCGCTGGACGAGTTCCTGAACAGCATCAAGCGGGCAGACCTCAACAACGAGGACTCGATCAAGAGCGCAAGAGAGAAGATCGCTGCGCAAAGCAAGCTCTGGAAGGGCTCACGCATCCAGGAAGAAGTGAAGACGATAGGCGACAAGCTCAGCTCGGCACTGGCAACCCTCATCAAGACCCGCAACCTGAAAGAGAAGTTGGCGGGCTTCGAGGCGCACCTCGCATCGAGTCCGACCATCGACAACCTCTCCAGGGACTTCGCCGAAGTGCGTGGCACCGATCTCACGATGGAGGCAGAGAGTGCGCCTGCCGACCTCAAGGCGAGGTTCGACAACGTGGCCAAGCAGGTGGCCACAAAGTACATCGAGGTCTTGCGCACTGCCGCGAACGCCGCCGCCTCGGCGACCACCGGAGAGGGGCTGGCTCCCTATGGC
The DNA here is from genome assembly GCA_035649575.1 of Planctomycetota bacterium. GTDB lineage: Bacteria > Planctomycetota > UBA1135 > UBA1135 > UBA2386 > DASVAL01. Next base: position 64,781 of record DASRJH010000085.1, on the reverse strand, counting down.
CCCCTCGAGGACACGATCCGCACGATGTTGCACGAGGCGATGGCTCCAGGCCCGACCAAGAACGCCGAGGCGCAGGCCTACTACGAACCGATGTGGAAGCAGACCTACATCGAGGTCAACCAGATCGTCTCGAAGCTGTTCGACGAGGCGTACCAGAACAAGGTGCCGTGGACCAACCTGCTGGGCGACACCTCGGGTTGGACCATCGTTCCTTCGAGCTCCTTCAAGCACACGTTCGGTGCCGGCCTGTCGCTGGTCAATGCGCCCGGAGAGCAATCCGGGTCGGGCGGCCTCAGCTACACGCCCGCGGACAAGTGGCGCGACTATGTGCTCGAGTGCGAGGTCAAGATCGACTCGGGTACCCTGGTCTTCTACACGCGCATCGGCGACAAGATGGACACGAAGGAGGTCCCCGGGTTCACGCTTGGCACGAAGAACGCGCTCATCCAGATCGAGTATGGCAAGACCTACAACCTCGTGATCACCACGATCGGCAACCAGATGACGGTCACCGGCGAGGGCATCGCCTGGTCCGACGACAACATCAAGTCCACGAAGTCGCGAAAGGGCGAGCCCGGCATCGTTGCTCAAGCCGGCACGACCGCGACCATCAGCAAGCTGCGCGCTCGACACCTGCGCTAGCGCAGACTCGCACTCCTTCACGCGCGCGACCCCGCGCGAACGCATCGGCCGGCACCCAAGCCGGTCAGGGCGTGATCCCTGTACATCCCCAACCCCCAAATCAGCCTCCAAACCAACCCAGCACTTCCCGAGCAGGAGCCAGCCATGGCCGGTAGCCAAGATCCGAACGACAACCCTGTGAGCATCCAGGTCGTCCCGATGGTCGACATCATCTTCTGTCTGTGCGTGTTCTTCATGTGCTCCATGAAGTGGAAGGAGCTCGAAGGCAAGTTCGAGTCGTGGTTGCCCAAGGACATGGGGCAGGTCCACCTGCCGTCGCAGCCAACGCCGATCGAAGAGATCCGCGTCGCCCTGCTCTGGGACGAAGCGAACAGCAGCACGATCCGCAAGTTCGGCAACACGACCGTCCGCGACGACACCCAACTGCAGGAGCTGATCCGCGACAGCTATGCCGGCTGGTTGCGTCTCGGCAAGCCGCAGACTCCCGCGATCGTCGACGCGGCCCCGATGGTTCCCTGGCACGACGTGGTGTGCGTGGTCAACCTCGCCAAGCGCGAGAACATCGAGAAGATCCAGTTCGCCGCAGGCTGGGACTACGAAGCGAGGAAGTGAGCCGATGGTCCGACGACACACAGGGCGCAGCCGCCCTCACGACGTCGATCCGCAGAGGGTTCGCGACGCGGATGCAAAGCGTATGGCCAGGATCGGGTGGCTCGTCATCGGCGGCGTCACTCTGGTGACCGGCATCGTGCTGATGTTCGTGATGGACACGCATGACTCGCTCATCCATGCCGAGCAGCAGTGCAACGAGCAGCTTCGCGAATTCGAGGAGTGGGTCGAGAGCCACCCGCAGGACCCCGTCAAGACTCCTTCCTTGAGGGAAAAGTTGTCCGCCATCGAGGCGCACTTGGCATCGGCGCCGACCACCGACATCCTCAGAAAGCTCTTCAACGATGTGCGGGACGCCGAACTCAAGGGGCAGGCGACCGACGCAGGGGGCGAGCTCCTGACCCGGTACAACAAAGCGGCCAAGGAAGTGACCAAGCGCTACCTCGATGCCTTGCGCACTGCCGCGACAGCCGCTGCCTCGGCGACCACCGGGGAGCAGCTGGCTCCCTATGGCCCCCTCGAGGACACGATCCGCTCCCTGTTGCACGAGGCGATGGCAAACAAGGACAAGGAGGGGGAGTCGTTGTTCACACCGATGTGGAAGCAGACCTACACGGAGATCAACGGGATCGTCGCGAAGCTGTTCGACGAGGCGTACCAGAACAAGGTGCCGTGGACCAACCTTCTGGCCCACACCTCGGGTTGGACCCTCGCAGCTTCGAGCTCCTTCAAGCACACGTTCGATGCCGGCCTGACATTGACCAATGAGCCCGGAGCGCAATCTGCGTCGGGCGGCCTCAGCTACACGCCCGCCGACAAGTGGCGCGACTATGTGCTCGAGATCGATCTGGAGCTCGACTCGGGTTCCCTGGTGTTCTACACGCGCATCGGCGACAAAATGGACACGAAGGAGGTCCCCGGGTTCACCGTCGGAACGAAGAATGCAACCATCCCGATCGAGTACGGCAGGGTCTACAACCTCGTGATCCGCACGATCGGCAACCAGCTGACGGTCACATACAAGGGCGTCCTCCTCTATGCCGAGGACATCAAGTCAACGAAGTCGCGCAAGGGCGAGCCCGGCATCGTCGCTCCCGCAGGCACGACTGCGACCATCACGAAGCTGAGGGCTCGACACCTGCGGTAGCGCGGGGACTGCGCATCGACCGGCCCCTCGGCTCAGGGACCCTCCTCGCGACCGACGTCACGTGAAGAACTTCTCGGACGAACGTGCGCGCGATCGCGGCGGGGCTACTTGCCCTTTGGCGGGTCGGCCTTCTTCTCGCCGCCGCCCTCGAGTTCGGCTTCCTTCTTGGCCTTCCGCTTCGTGATGAACTCGTCGAACTTCTCGCGCGTCGGCCACTCCTTCTTCACTGCGTTGACCCACTCCCTGACCGTCTTCGCGTTCCACTGCGCCTTGCGGGGATCCATCTCTTCACCGAGGTCCACCGCGACGTAGCCAGTGTGCACGCCCATCGTGATGTTCATCAGCGTCGTGTTGAGTCGCATCCCCCACAGGGCGGCGTCCGTGTTCTTGTAGTCGATCTCGCGCAGCTGGTTGATGATGAAGAGCAGCGCGGGGTAACCCATCTTCTCGAACTCGCGCAGCGCCCGGTCGGCCTTGGCACCGGCGCCGTCCTTGGCCTTCTTCATCAGTTCCTCCATCTTGGCCTTCTCCTCGGCCGTGACGGAGTCGGGGATTTCGAGCGGCTCCGACTCCTTCTTCGGGTCGACGACCTCGGCCATCGACTTGACCGGCAGCTTCTTCCAGGCCAGGACGTCCGTCTCGCGCAGCTTTTCGCGCTCGGCCTGGAGATCGACAGGGGTCTTTGGCTTGGGCGGATCCTGCGTCTGGAATTCGGGGCAAAGCCGCAAGGCCGGAACGGCTGCCGGTGCATCACCGGGGCACAGCGCCAAAGCCGAGACAAGACAAAGGACTGGTCGTGGGATCATCGGAGTCGGAGGTCAGGGGAACGATCGCGACGAGCACTGGAGGTCGTTCGACAGGGTCACAGTCCTCGCCACGCCCGTACTCTAGTAACTCTGCGCCGGGTGTCAAAGACCAGTCAGGACCACGGCTTACGGGCCAGTATTCGCAGTGCGGGAGCCCGGTGGCGCCGCACCTCACGTCCAGCGGAACAGCCGCAGCGCTAGCAGGAAGCACGCACACGCGAAGCCCGACAGACCAATGAGCGGCCACGTCACGTCCGACCAACCGCCCGGTTCGAGCATCAGGTCCCGCAGCCCGCGATTCAGGTGCGTGAGCGGCATCGCTTCCGCCGCCCAGCGCACGATGCCCTCGAGCTTCTCGTTGCTGAAGAACGTGCCGCCGAGCAGCCACATCGGCAACTGGAACGCATTCATGAGGCCCGCGATGCCCTCGATCGTGCGCGGCCGCGTGGCCAGCAGACAGCCGAGCCCGCTGAAGGCGAGGCCGCCCACGACGACGAGCACCGTCATCGCTGCGATGCTGCCGCGCAGCGGCACGCCCCACAACACGTAGCCGAACAGGACGATCGCCGCGGACTCGGGCACGACGAGCACGAACCGGCCCAGCAGGTAGCCGACCAGGAACTCACTGCGGCGCATCGGAGTCACGAACAGCCTCCTCAGCAGGTGCTGCGTGCGCATCTGCACGAGGTTGAAGCCGACGCCCCACATGCCCGCGCCGAGCAGGTTGAGGCCGAGCAGACCGGGAATCAGGAAGTCGATGTAGCGCGCGCCGGGGCGAGCTTCGACCTCGCTCGCGATCTGCGGGCCCGGGCCATTGTCCCTGTCGCGCAGCACGCGCTCGACGAGCAGGCGCGCAACTTCGGCTTCGGGCCGCGTCGGGTCGGCGCGCAAGACCGGTTTGCCATCCTTCACTTTCAGCAGCAGCGCGGTGTGGCCGCGCGCGAGCGCGCGGTCGCCGAGGGCCTCGGGCAGGACCTCGACCTTGAGACGCGGATGTTGCCGCAAGCTGTCCGCGTAGCTCTCTGCCTGTTCGCCCTCGACGACGACGACGGGAACGGGCGGCAGCTCGCCCGGCCGGAACGCGAAGCCGAGCACGATGGCCATGATCAGCGGGAAGCCGTAGGTCCAGAACACGGCCTCGGGGCTGCGCCAGAACTCGCGAAACGTCGTCCTCGCGACGGCCATGGCGACATGTGGCCTCATGGGTGCGTCCTCGTGGCTTTTGGCCTCATGGCTTGCCGTCCTCGCGCAGATGGCGTCCCGTGAGATGCACGAACACGTCCTCGAGCGTCGCGTCGCGCGTCGCGAGCCCGACGATCGCGACCTGCCGCGACGAGAGCAGGTGCTGCAGCGCGGGCAGGACCACGTGCACGGAGTCCACGGTCAACACGGCGCGCACCGCGGTCATCTCGCAGGCCCGCGCGCCAGGCAGTGCCCTGAGGTCGGCCGGCCGGACCTTGTCGGCGAAAGTGTCGACGTCGACTTCGAGGAAGTGCTCGGCGCCGAGCGAGCGGATCAGTTCGGCAGGTGTGCCCTCCGCAATCACCTTGCCGTGGTCGATGATCGCGACCTGATCGCAGAGCTGATGCGCTTCGTCCATGTAATGCGTCGTGAGCACGATCGTCCCGCCGCCGGCGCGGAAGCTGCGCACTACCTCCCAGAGCTGCCGCCGCGACTGCGGATCGAGCCCCGTCGTCGGTTCGTCGAGGAACAACATCTCGGGCTTGCCGAGCAGCGCCGTGGCGACGGACAGACGCTGGCGCTGTCCGCCCGACAGCGTGGACTCGCGCGCGTCGGCTTTCTCCTGCAGCGACACGAGCGCCAGCACCTCGTCGACCGGGCGTCCGTTGCCATAGAACGTGGCGAACAGCTCGAGCGTCTCGCGCACGGTCGCCTTCTCGTGGAACTTCGTCTCCTGCAGGCACACCCCGATGCGTTCGCGGATCTCCTGGTCGTTCCCCGTTCCCCACTGCCGGCCGAGAACGCGGACCGAGCCCGAGTCGGGCACCGTGAGACCCTCGCAGACTTCGACCGTCGTCGTCTTGCCCGCGCCGTTGGGGCCGAGCAGACCGAACACCCGGCCGCGAGGCACGACGAGGTCGAGGCCGTCCACGGCGACGGTCGTCTTCTTGCCCTTGCGGTAGGTCTTGCGAAGCGAACGCAGTTCGATCGCGGGTTCCTGCGCCACGGAGCCGCTCATCGCGGGAACGCCTCGGGCAGCCCCCCGTCGACGGGCAACACGGCGCCCGTGGTCGGCGTGCGCATCGACGCGAAGAACACGACCGCCTCGCCCACGTGGCGCGGCAGCACCGCGATCTTCAACAACGAGCGCTGCCGGTAGTACTCGCGCAACCCCGCCTCGTCGAGGCCTCGAGCCCGCATGCGCTCGGGGCCGAGCACGTGCCAGAGCTGGCTCTCGACCTCGCCGTCGCCGAACACGGCATCGGCATTGATCACGTTGCAGCGCACGCCGAACTCGGCGAACTCGAGCGCCGCGATGCGCGCGAGCTGCAGCACGGCCGCCTTGCTGGCCGAATAGGGGCCGAAGCCTACGCCGGGTGCAAACACGTTCTTGCTGGCTTGCACGACGATGCTGCCGCCCGTGCCCTGCGCGCGCAGGACCCGCGCCGCTTCCTGCAGCACGAGCATCGTGCCGGTCGCATTGATCTCGAACACGCGCTGAAAGCTCGCGGCGTCGAGCGCCTCGATGCGACCGACACCCGCGATGCCGGCGTTGGGCACGACGCAGTCGACGCCACCGAACGTCGACACACACTCTGCGAACATCGCGGCGACAGCGGCCGGATCGCGGACATCCGCGACGTGGGTGGCCAGTTGCGAACGCTGCTTCAGAAACCGCCGGGCCACGACCTCGAGGCGCTCGGGGTCGATGTCGCTCGCGAGCACACAAGCGCCGTGCTCGAGCAGCGCCTCGACGATGCCGCAACCGATCGCGCCCGCGGCCCCCGTGACGAGCGCGATCTGGCCGTGCAACAACGGTTCCTTCACGGTGCCGAGCTTCTCGAGCTCGAGCGGCCAGTACTCCATCTGCGCGAGTGGCCCGTCCGCGAGCGGCTCGTATTTGCCGAGCGCTTGCGCTGTTGCCTTGACGCGCAGCGTGTGTTCGGCGATGTCGGCGGCGATCACGGCGGCTCTCCTCGAGCCGTGCAGCGCCACGAGTCCGACACCTTCGACCACGGCGACGTTCGGCGTGGCGCGCAGCATGCGACCCGGGGCAAGGTCCTGCGCGCAGGTCTCGAAGTAACGCCGATACCCGGCGACGTAGTCGGCGACCTCGCGCCGACACGAAACCGGATCGACCGCGGCCTCGCGCGACAGGAAGAGGTAACGACCCTTCGTGCGGATCACGTGGTCGGGCGTGATCGGGTTCGTCGCACACAAGGCACGCGCGCCGGCGTGGGACGCAAAGGCCGCGAGGTCGTCGTGCGTGCGCGCCTCGGCGATCACACGCTGCCACGCTGGGCCCACGGGCGTCTCGATCGCTGTGGCCACGGCGCCCCGCAGCACGGGCAAGGCCCGCTGCAGGAACACGCGCCGCTCCGAGGCCGGCAACGGGGCCCTCTCGCCGCGCAACATCGCGGGAACACCGCCGATGCGACGTGTGATGTAGCGCTCGGCGCGGTCGACGAGCTCGATCGTGCGTTCGTAGCTCTCGCGCGCATCGTCGCCGAACGTGAAGAGCCCATGCTTCCCGAGCACGATGCCGCGGCAACGCTGGGCCCGTTCGAAGGCGGCCGCAACGGCCTTTGCGAGCGGGAAGCCCGGCATGATCCACGGCAGCAACACGACGTCGTCGGAAAACGCGTCGCGCACGTGCGCTTGTGGATCGGGCTGGTCGGTCAGCGCGAGCACCGCGTCGGCATGCGTGTGGTCGACGAACGTGTGCGGCAAGAACGCATGCAGCAGCGTCTCGACGGACGGGTTCGGCGCGCGGCTGTCGAGCAGCGCTGAGCGCACGGCATTCTGCATGTCGGTGTCGGAGAGCCGCTCGAGGATCCGCAGCTCCTGCAGCGGTTGCAGCCGCACGGCCGGCAGCCCGGCCGGTTCGACCTCGGCGAGATCGCTGCCGCTGCCTTTCACACACAACACCGGCACGAGGTTCCCGAGTACATCCCTGCGCCGCGTCTTCACGGACGTGTTGCCTCCGCCGTGCAGCACCAGAGTCGGTTCGCGGCCGATCAGCCGCGACGTGTAGACGCGCAGCGCCAAGACCTCGCCATGGGCCTCGTAGCGGCGGCAGTAGTCCCGGGCTTCTTCATCGTTCCAACGGCTCAGCATGTCGAACTCGAGCGCACCGGCGTGAGCCGGCACGGTAGCAGGGCAACGGTCCCGCGCCAGTCTCGTGAGGAGTCCGCGGCCTCAGCGCCCTGCCGCACGGTTGGCGCGCAGCCAGACGAGCAGGTCGCGCATGTCGGCCGGCATCGGGGCCTCGAACTCGATCGTCTCGTGCGTCGCCGGATGCGGCAGGACGAGGCGTTGCGCGTGCAGACACTGCCGCTTCGGGTCCGGCGCGCCGTCCGGCAGCACGTCGTGTTGCCGCACCCGCGAACGGTAGACGCGGTCGCCGACCAGCGAATGCCCGATCGCCGTCATGTGCACGCGGATCTGATGCGTGCGGCCGGTCTTCGGCATGCAGCGCACGTGTGCAAAGCCCTGGAACCGTTCCACCACTTCGTAGAAGGTCGACGACTCGCGCCCACCTTCCTCGACGACCGTCATGCGATCGGGATGACGCGGATCGACTGCGATCGGCCGTTCGATCCAGTCGCTCTGGAAGCGCGGCTCGCCGAATACGAGGCATCGGTATTCCTTCTGGACCGTGCGGGCCTTGAACTGCGCGCGCAGGAACTCGAAGGCCACCTGCGTCTTCGCCACGACCATGACCCCGGAAGTGTCGCGGTCGAGGCGATGCACGATGCCGGGACGACCCGGCGTCTCCTCCGCCGAAGGCAGCTCCACCCATCGAGCCAGCGCCCAGCTCGCTACCGTGTGCGCGACCACCGACTTGTCTTCGGATGGGTGCGCCGCCAGACCGACGGGCTTGTCGATCGCGCAGAGGCTCTCGTCCTCGTAGAGCACAGCGATCTCGGGCAGCGGCAGGTCGGGAGCGAGCGGATCGCGCACCACGAGGTCGACGACGAACTCCACGACCTGATGCGCCTCGAGGAACATGCCCGGCCGGACGCGCAGGCCGGCGACCGTCACCTGCCCGGCATCGACGAGGCGCCGCGCGTTCGCACGGCCGGCGACTTCGGGCTGGTTGGCGAGGAACTGGTCCAAGCGGATCCCGGCGTCTGCCGCGCGAACGATGCGTGAAAAGGTTTCTGCCATTCCAGGTCCCATCGGGGATTCTGGGGCCATCTGCCCGCGGCGCAACCGTCGAGTCGACGCGGGAGCGGGGCGAGCGGCCGCCGCGTCAGTGAACTTCTCCGCGGGTGAAACCCTCGATTGGAATGGGGTGAAGTCTGTTGAGTCCGCGCTGGTCTTGTGGACACTAGTTTACGGATACGCCTCGCCGCGAACCCAGGCTCCTTCCCGGTTAGGACACGCATCATGAGACTCCCGCATGCCGACGCAGGGCGCCCCAATTCTGCCGATGCAGCACAGACTTCCGACCGCGCGTCAAGTCCCGGTGGCATGGCGGTCTCACCACCGACGCCGTGGCCCAGTCGCCAGCGCATCCTGCTCGTAGACGACGAGCCCGACGTGCTGCAGGGGCTCCGGCAGGTCCTCGAAGCGGCGAACTACGCGGTTTCGGTCGCGACGAGCCTGCGCCAGGCCGTTGCGTTGATGCGGCAGGAGCAGTTCCAGCTCGTTCTCACGGACCTCTACCTCGGCAACACGGATCTCGGCTCGCAGATCGCCGAGGTCGCGCGGGAGCGACGGCCGTGCACGCCGGTCATCGTGTTCACGGGGCGCCCGACGTTCGACGGAGCACAGGAGGCCCTGCGCAAACACGTGGCCGACATCGTGGTCAAGCCATTCGACGCGAACAGCCTGCTGGCGACCTGCCGGCGCGTCATCACGGAGACTGAGCTGGCGCGACGCAACCAGGAGCTGGAGTCCGCCAACCGGGTGCTCACGTCCGTCCTGCCGCGCACGATCGAAATGAAGGACCCGACCACGAGCGGCCATGCCGCCCGCGTCGTCGGCTACACGGACGCGTTGGCCTGCCGTTGCGGCGTCAGCGCCGAGGATCGCGCCTCTTTGCGGCTGGCCGCGTTGCTTCACGACGTAGGCAAGATCGGGGTCCCAGACCACATACTCACCAAACCGGGGCCTCTGACGGCGGAGGAAATGGAGGTCGTGAAGCGGCATCCGGCCATGGGCTACGAGGTGCTGTCACAGCTGGCCGACCACGAGGACATGCGCAACTGGGTCTACCAGCACCACGAGCGCTGGGATGGCAAGGGCTACCCCAACGGCCTCCAGGGGGAGGAAGTCGACCTGCCCGGCCGCATCCTCGTATTGGCCGAGGTCTACGACGCCCTGGCCGAGCCGCGCAGCTACAAGCCCGCGTGGCCGATCCCGAAGATCGTCGCGATGTTCCGTGAACAGGCCGGCCGCCACTTCGACCCGACGCTCGCCAACATGGTCGCCGACGGGCTCGATCGCATGGGCTACAGGTTCTTCGCGGCGAACCCCGGCATGTTGTTTTGAACGACTGCGTTTGGGCGAAACACTCTGCAAAGGCCCGCTGCCGGAAATGCGCAAGGCGACAACGAAGTCAACTGCCGGGTTGCGGGCAAGCCCGCTTCCAACGCCCCCGCGGCATGGCTGACTCTCCAGAAGCTGCGGCGGAAGCCGAGGAGGGGGTTGCCACGTCGCCTCGGGCACCGACAATCCGCTCGAAACCCCACGGCATCGAGCTAGGATGCCGGCCCCCTCCGTCGTCCCCAACGGTGTCCGCCTCCCCCCATGCGGCACGCCGTGAGTTCCCTGGCCTCATACCAAGCAAGATGCAACTGAACTCGCTGCGACCGCATTCGCTGGCGGCGCTCTCCCTCGGCAGTCTGCTCGTATCGGCGTGCGCTCAATCACCGAAGCCGGCCGATCAAGTCGTTGCCGCGGGCGCAGCGGCCAAGGGCCAAGGTGGCGTGATCGCCAGACCGTCAGCGCCCGCCATGGATGGGCTGCCGCTGTTCCTGCTCCCTGTGCCGGGCGGCACCGTCCCTATGGGATTGACCGTCGACCAGCTCGTAGCTGCGGCCTGCCAGGTCATCAGCCCGACCCGCCCGGCCTTCGCGGCGAAGACAGCGCCCGAGCAGCTCATCAAAGCGATGCAGCGCTCCTCGTCGACGCTCGGACAACAACGCGTCACCGTCGAGCCCTACCTGCTCGCCAAGTGCCCGGTCACGTGCGCCCAGTACGAGCCCTACATCAGGATGCGCCGTGAGAAGAAGCTGCCGGCGCGCGCCCCGTTCGGCTGGTGGCGCTATGGCTGCGTGGACGACTACAACAGCAAGCTCGCCGACATCAAGCAGCAGTTCCCCAACGACCCGTTGGGTCCGGTGCTCTACTGGACACGCTGCGGCAACGATCTCCCATACAAGTTGCAGGACGAAGAAGGGCGTTCGACCGCCAACCTTCCCGTCGTGCACGTCGACTACCGCGAAGCGAACGAGTTCGCCGCATGGCTCGGCATGCGCCTGCCCAACGAAGCGGAGTGGACGCGCGCCGCGCGCGGCGACGGGACGCAGGTGTGGCCGTGGGGCAATCCCGCCGATCCAACCAGCGACGTCTTCACCGAAGACAAGCTGAAGGACCTCAAGATCCACGGCTCGCGCGACAAAGTGCTGAAGCCCGTGGGCACCGTGCCGGCGGGCACGGGCCCGTATGGCCACCTCGACATGTTCGGACAGGTCTGGCAGCTCGTGGCCGATCTCGGCTACGGACCCCAGAATGGGGCCACGGTCTTCGATGCCGAGTGGAAGAAGTTCCAGAAGGACAAGACCGGGTGCATGGTGCTGTCGCACCCCGAATGGAAGGCGGACAAGGCGATCGGCAAGGGGGGCTCCTACCTCTCGTGGCAGGAACCCATCCAGCTGCTCGTCGATGCGCGAGCACCCGTGCAGCCCATCGACGTGCTGGAGGGCCTCGGCTTCCGCCTCGCGAAGAGCCTGAAGCCCGGCTACGACGTGCTGTTCTCCCGCCTGCGCGGCATCTACAGCCGCAACTACTTCGTCGAGGATCAGCTGACGGACCTCGCGGCCCAGATCGGCGCGGAGCGTTACGAGCTCGGCGCCGACGGCTTCCCCACGGGATACCGCGCTGTTTCGTTCGCGCCCGTCAACTGGCTGGCCAAGGACCGTGCCTTGGACCTGGCCAAGCTCCTGGAGAAGAGTCAGGAAACGCCGCTCGTGATCGGCACGTTGGTCACGACCGCCAACCAACTTGCTCCTGCCGCACCTGCCGGCCTCTACACCGTGCTCTACCGCAAGGAGGGAATGCCCCGCGAACTCACCGAAGCGATCAAGCAGGCTTGCAAAGACCTCGCTGCCCTCAAGAAGGCGAAAGCACGCGGAGGCGAAGAGGCCGCGGGTTCCGAAGACAAGGGCAAAGGCGGCAAGAACCAGAAGGAAGGCTGGCGTGAGGTCATTGCACGGTATGGCCTGACCGAGAAGGACCTCGAAGCCATCGAGCCCGGAAAGGAAAAAGAGCTCGCCTTCGTGCGCCTCGACGAAGTGCAGGTCCCGACCGACCGCAGCTACTTCCTGTTGTACAGCGGCAGCGAAGGCAAGATCGTCGCCTTCATCCACGCGCCCTCGCAGGAGCCGAGCTCGACCGGTCCCGTGCCGAGTGGGCTCGTGCTGGAGGCCAGTGGCAAAGCCAACACCGTGGCGAAGTTCACGTTCGGTGTTCCGCTGACGAAGCAGAACAACAAGCGCTTCGCCCAATTCCAGTTCCAGGTGACGCTGGAGCAGGAACCGCCGACTGCAGAAAAGCCGTGGCGCCTGCCCACTCGCTGACGCGACGTCTCGTCGCGCAGGACCCCCGGTGACCGCCCCGCATCATTCCGACGCCAGAACGCGCATCAACGAGAAGGCCAAGGCAGCCTTCGTGTATCAGGACTACACGAAGCAGCCGCCCATCGACGGTGTGCAGATCGTCGAGCTGAAGCGATTCAACGACGACGGTGGCTCGATCACCGAGCTCGGCCGACTCACCGCCGGGATGCACGGCCAGCTCCCGGGCTTCGAGTGCAAGCAGATCAACTACTCCGACATCGAGCCCGGCGTCGTGAAGGCCTTCCACCTGCATCACCGCCAGACCGACGTCTGGTATGTGCCGCCGTGCGACAAGTTGCTGCTCGTGTTGCACGACTGCCGCGCCGGTTCCCCTACCGAAGGCAAGACGATGCGCTTCGTGCTCGGCGATGGCAAGGACCGCCTCGTGCGCATCCCTCCGGGCATCGCGCACGGCGCCAGCAACATCAGCCAGCGCACCTGTCGCATCATCTACATGGTCGACGTGCACTTCTCGCCGGCACCAGCGGAGTGCGACGAAGGCCGACTGCCGTGGGACTTCCTCGGCGCCGAGATCTGGAGCGTCCAGAAGGGCTAGCGTCGCCGCGTTGCGGCGATGACTGGATGCTCGGCTAGAGCAAAGGCGCGAAGAGACCGCAGATGCCGTCGATGGCGCGCCACCACGGCTGGTTCGGCAGATCGGCTTCCGTGATGCGCCGGAAGGTGTTGCGACGGCGTTCCATCGTCTGCACCAGCTCGCGGGCCAACGTGCCAGCGTCGACCGCCACGGCGGCGATCTCGAAGTTCAGGTGCGCGCTGCGCAAGTCCATGTTGGGGCTGCCGACGAGCACGGTCTTCTCGTCCACGACGAGCATCTTGGCGTGGTTGTACTCGGTGACCGTCTCGTACAGCTCGACGCCGGCCGCGAGCAAGCGGGCGTAGTGGCTGCGCTGCGCGTGGTAGAGGATCGCGGCCTCGGTCTTGGGTCCGTTCGTGTAGACGCGCACGCGGACACCGCGCGCCGCGGCGAGCTGTAGCACGAACATCAGGATCGGCGGCGGCACGAGGTAAGGGGAACTGAGCTCGATCGTGGCCTGCGCTTCGCTGATCGCCTGCACGATCGCGAACCAGAGGTCGGACTCGTCGCGATCCGGGCCGCTGCACACGATGCCGACCTGCAGGCCGTCCGCGAGCGCCGTTGTCGGGGCGACGACAATGTCCGCGATCACTTCGTCCGTCGCGGTGCACCAGTCTTCGACGAAGACGTCCTGCAAACGATCCACGACGGGGCCGCGCAGTTCGAGCATCGCATCGAGCCAGATGCGGCTCCGCCCGACGCGGTCGGTGAAGTACTCGTCGCCCACGTTGCGTCCGCCGACGAAGCCGAGTTTGCCGTCGACCACGAGCAGCTTGCGGTGGTTGCGCAGGTTCATCGTGAACGGCCGCCGCTTCCACAACAGCGGCAGGAAGGCTTCCGCGCGGCCGCCGGCGGCGCGCAGTGGTGCCAAGTGCGACGCCGAGAGGCCGAAGCTGCCGATCGAGTCGAACAACAGGCGCACGACGACACCACGCTTGCTGGCACTCGTCAGCGCATCGAGAAACCGCCGCCCCGTCTCGTCGGGGCGGAAGATGTAGACGACGCAGTGCACGTGGTGCACGGCGAGCTCGATCGCAGCGGCAGCGGCATCGAAGAACTCCTTGCCCGACGACAGCCAGCGCAGCTGGTTGCCGCCGACGAGGCCCGTGCCATCGTCCCCTGCGAGCAACGCATGCAAGCCGGCGTCCCAATGCCGCTCGAGGACCGGCGGCAACCCGCGACTCGCGCTGCTCGGCCGCACCTCGCGCAGCCGTTCCCCGCGCACACGCAGGCGGCGCAGCCGTCGCAGCTGCAGCCGGCGCGGCAACAGGTAGTAGAGCAGCAGCCCGAGCCAAGGCGCTGCGAGGATCGCGAGCATCCACAACAGCGTGCTCGCCGGCGACCCTCCGCGCACCAGCACGCGGTAGACGAAGACGACCGCCAGCAGCTCACCGACGAGCCATACCGCGACGACAATCGTCTGCCACGAGCTGGCAGGATCGATTGCGCCCAACGTCAGCATCACCGTTTGTCGAGCGGTATCGTCCCGGCGTTCTTGGCGGCGAGCAGCAAGGAGCGACGTTGCACGGCCCCCGACGCATTGCGCGCCTCGACCGTGAGCACGAAGGTCTGGCCCAGCGTCACGGCACGGCCGAGCGGCTCATTGAGGTAGAAGGTGCCGCGCCAACCCGCATCTACGACCTGAGGCTGCAGGCCGGCATAGGGCAGCATCGGAGGGCCCGTGACCCCTGGCGGTCCGTCGATCGGACGCAGCAGCACCTCGCCGATCGCACCGGGCGAACCGGCCTCGGGCCCGATCCGGAACTCGATCGGTGCGGCCGTGTTGTTGCCGACGGTCACCTGGACGCGCGTCTCGGGGTTCGCGAGATCCAAGTGGACGTCGGCGCCATGGAAGCGGCCGACGAGCGTGCCTCCTGCATCGGTCGTCCAGTCCTTCACTGTCTCCACCGGCTCGAACCGCAACCAGGGCCGCGGCGACGGCGTGTTGCACGCCCCCGCCAGGAAACAAACGAGCGCCGCACCGATCTGGATGAACCTGGCCATTTCATTAACTCCCTGGGAAACCACCAGGCGAAATGCTAGCGACAGCGGAACCGATCTTCGACGGCCTTCGACGGCGTGTGTCTCGGCGGCCAATGGCAGCCACCAGGTTGGGGCCGCCAAGTGTGGGAGCCGCCAAATTGGAGCCGCCGAATTGGAGCCGCCGAATTGGAGCCGATGGGGGGACTTGAACCCTCGACCTATGCTTTACGAAAGCATTGCTCTACCAACTGAGCTACATCGGCGGACAACGGGCGGGGGAGGGTAGCGAGTCACGCGAACGGGATCCAGCGGGATCCGTCGGACGCCTTCAGGGAAGCAGCGAGCCCCCAAACGACACCGGCCGCAGCCCGAAGGTTGCGGCCGGCAGCGAGGAGCAGACGCGGAACGGGATCAGCCGCCGCTCGGGCCGGCTGCGATCTTGTTGAGGTGCTTGAGCATGTCGGCCTTCTTCGCGTTGTCGATCTTGGCCTTGCCGAACGCAGCCGCCGCGGCTGCCCGCAGGCCGACGTCACCGCTGCTCGTCAGCACGGCTGCGAGCGCCGAGCCGACGTCTTCCGGACAGTGGTCGAGGCGTCCGAGCACGTTGCCGAGCGCTTCGGCTGCAGCCTTCTTGAGGTCGAGACTGCCCGCGCCTCCGAGTGCTTGCGTGAGCGGCGCGAGTTGACCCTGGCCGCCGGCGAGTCCGAGCGCCTTGGCCGCGGGCACCGAGACCGCGTCACCGCGGTTCAGCTGCAGCCCCAGGTTGGCCAGCGCGGCACCGATGTCGCCCTTCTGGGCGGCGAACGCGAGCAGCGAGTTGCTGGCATTCGCGGCGTAGGCCTCGGCGCGCACGTTGCCGGGATTGGTCGAGCCTGCGAGGGCCTTGTTGACTGCCTCGATCAGGTTCTCGCCGGTCAGCGGAGCCTTCACGATGCTCACGCCTTCGCCGAATCGGGTCTTGGCCGCTTCCTCGTCCTTGGCGATGACGACCACGCGCGTGTTCGCCATGCGCGGGTCCTTCTTGATGTTGCCGATGACGGCCTCGGGAAGCTGGTCGGGCAGGATCTCGTTGATGACGACGACGTCGACGTTCGGGTTGACGAGCAGGCTGTGCATGCCGCTGACGGCGCTCGTACTCGCGTCGATCGCGAAGCCGCGGACCTTGCTGCTGCTCGCGACGGCTGCAGCCGTGTCGACCGCCGGGGCGATGACCTGGATCGTGCGCACCTCCTCTTCGGCAACCGCATCGGCCAGCACGGCGACGACCCGGTCGGCCTGAGGCACGCGCGCGCCGCCCGAGGCGCTCACGAGCGCGTGGGCCGCGGCATACTTGATTCGCTTGTCGCTGCTGTTCAGCGCAGCGATCAACGAGCTCTGGTCGATGGTGCCGATGATCTCGGCCTTGGCGAGCGCCTGGATCGAACCGATTGCAACCGGCGCCATGCCGTGCTTGACGCCCTCGTCGAGCGCTGACCGCATCGCGTCGACGCCGGTCGCAAGCGCCGTGATCTTGAGCTCCTCGACGACCGGCTCGAGCGGCTTGAAGGCGGCGTCGCCCTGCGCAATCGAGGTCTCGATCAGGTAGGCCTGCGCGACGTTGGCCTCGACCAACATGGTGCGCGCTGGCAGGCTCGCCGGGTTGATGCGCACGGCGTCGGCCGCGCAGGCCTTGGCCAGTTCGCTCGGGTAGAGCAGCGGCATCACATCCGTGGCGACGAGCTTGTCGTCCTTGAGCGTCCACACGACCTCACTCGCAGCGCCGTAGGGCACGTCGCCCTTCAGGTAGTCGTGGGCTTGCGCCACCAGCAGATCGACCGTGTTGCCACCCGCGCTCTTCTTGGCGAGGAACTTCCGTGCGATCTCGCTGATGCTCGGGCGCACGTCGTTGGCGAGGCCCACCATCGCCGGAATCGCGCGGCTGTCGCCGATGTGATGCAGCGCCGCGGCGGCGTTCTGCACCACGATGTTCATGCTGCTCTTGAGCGCCTCGATGAGCGGCAGCACCGCGACGGCACCCAGCTGTTGCAGCGTGTAGATCGCCTGGATCTGGCCTTCCGAGTCATCGTCACCGAGCTTGGCGACGAGGGCCGGCACCGCGAACTCACCGTGGTCGGCGATCAGCTTGTTGATCGCGGTCTGGCGCGTGGGATGGTCGCTGTCCTTCGCGGTCGCCGTCGCGACGAGCGCGTTGATGGCCGCTTCGTCGCGCGAGCGCTGTTTCGTCTCGACCTTCGCGCGGTCGAGGATCAACTGCGCGATCTGCTGGACCTCACCCTTCGTGGTCATCAGCATGTACCACTCGTCCTGCGAGACCGACTGGTAGAGGCGCAACGCTTCGGTGTTCGACGGGTCCGAAGTGAGGATCTCGCGGAGCTTCTGCAGCCCTTCGCCCTGCTTGTTCAGTCGCAACAGGGTGACGGCTTCTTGCAGCGGCGTTACCTGTGCTGTGGCCGAACCACCGACAATGACGGCAACGGCGGCCGCCAGGAGAGAATGAGGAAACGAACGGACCATGAAACGGGACTCCTTGCGAATCGAATGCTGGAGGGGTCTTTGGAAGAAGGCGACAAACAGGGGGTTCGACACCGCGGGCGTACGGACGAGTCGGTGCCGGAACTCCCCCAGCTGTTGGGCTGGAAAGGGCTGTCGAATGGTATGTTCCGACGGGCGACCGTCAAGTGGACGCAACACAGTGCCTAGCGCGAGGAAGGATAGCCTGCACCTGCCCCGCCGCGGATATCACCGGACACATGGTGCTCCCAGCCGGATTGGGGCTGCCCTTGGCAACGGACCCTCGGAACCGGCTTTTTCTGGACCGGGCTTTCTGGACTGGGGGCGGCGCTGCTCTGACTCTTTGGGAACACGACAGCTATATCCAAGTGCAATGCCCACTTCGCCCACCACGATCCTGATCGTCGACGACCATCGCGCCGTGCGCGAGGAGCTCGCCTTCGCCCTGGGTTACGACGGCTGGCAGACGACCCAGGCGGCAGACGGTCCGGCCGGCCTCGCAGCGGCCCTCGACGCAGCGGTAGATCTCGTGCTGCTCGACGTGAAGCTGCCGGGCCTCGATGGTCTCGAGGTGCTGAGCAAGATCAAGGAGGCGCGGCCCCTGCTGCCGGTCGTCATGATCAGTGGCCACGGCGACCTCGACACCGCCGTGCTGGCGGTGCGCCGCGGCGCCTACGACTTCCTGCAGAAGCCGTTCGCGAACGACCGCGTGCTGCTGTCGATCCGCAACGCGCTGCGCGCTGCCAAGCTCCAGCACGAGAACTCGGCGCTGCGCGCCGCCATCGCCGCCGACCACCAGTTGCTCGGCAGCAGCGCTGCCATGCAACACGTGCGCGGAGTGATCGACAAGGTCGCGCCCACCGACGTTCCGGTCCTCGTCACGGGCGAGAACGGCACCGGCAAGGAACTCGTCGCGCGCCAGCTGCACCGTGCCCGCCGCACGAATGCCACGTTCGTCGCGATCAATTGTGCAGCGATCCCCGAAGACCTCGTCGAAAGCGAGTTGTTCGGCCACGAGAAGGGCGCCTTCACAGGAGCGATCGCGGCGCGGATCGGTGCGTTCGAACAAGCCGACGGCGGCACGCTGTTCCTCGACGAGGTCGGCGACATGCCGCTGCCGATGCAGGCGAAGCTGCTGCGCACGCTGCAAGAACGCACCGTGCAACGCCTCGGCGGCCAGCAGCTGCGACCCGTCGACGTGCGCGTCGTCGCCGCGACGAACCAGGACCTCGGCCGCATGGTCGCAGAGAAGACCTTCCGCGAGGACCTTTTCTATCGCCTGCACGTGGTTCGCATCCACCTGGTCCCGCTGCGCGAACGCCCGGACGACATCGAGACGCTCGCGCGCCACTTCCTGGACCAGGCCACCGCGCGCAACGGTCTGCCGCCCCACCGGCTCGGCCCGAGCGCGATCACCTGGCTCGCCGCCCAACCCTGGCCCGGCAACGTGCGGCAGTTGAAGAACGTGATCGAGAGCGCGGCTGTGCTCGGCGAGTCCGCCGACCTCGAGGCCGCGGACCTGCAGGCCGTCTTGACGCCGAGTCCCTCCGGCACCAAGGACGGGGGCACCGACTGGTTCCGCTTCGAGAAGCTCGAGGACTTCCGCGCCGCCACCGAGAAGGAGTTCTTGCGCCGGAAGCTGCTCGAGTTCGGCGGCAACATCAAGCGGACCGCCGAGCGGATCGAGTTGCAGCGCAGCAACCTCTACAAGAAGCTGGAGCGCTACGGGCTCAAGTGAGGCGAGGTCTGGCCTCCTCCGAGAATCGTCACCCGTCCGTGGGTGCCGCGGGCATCGCGAGCTTCTGGCCGGGCACGAGGCGGTTGTCGACGCTCGGATTCGCCTTCTTGATCTCGCCGACCATACGGGCCGCGTTCTTCTTGCCGTAGGTGCGCTCCGCGATCCGCCACAGGTTGTCGCCTTGCTTGACCAGATACTCCGAGCCAGCGCTCGCGGAACTGGCGAGCGCATTGCCTGCGTTGCTCGCCGGGGCACCGGGCTCCGCGAACGCCGGATGCACGCTCGAAGGCGCGGCCGACGCGTCCACGTTCGCTGCCGTGGTGCGCGTTTCGGGCAGCACCTTTGGCTTCTGGGCCTCGATCGCAGCGAGCAGCACCTCGTCCTCGACCCACGGCACGGCCACTTCCTGGCCCACGCGCAACGTGACCAGGTCCTCGTTGAGGCACTTGGCCTCGGCGAGATACGGATCGCGTGCGCCGCACCAGCGGCGCACGAGCATGTCGAGCGAATCGCCGCCCTTGGCGCGCACGAAGCGAACCATGCGATCGCGCCGGCTGCTCCCGAGCTGCTGGGCCACGATGTCGGGCGCGAGCAGCAGACCGCCGCCCGTGTTGAGCGGGTGCCCGGGCACCACCTGTTCGGGCGTGGGCGCACCCGTGGACGGGTTCGATCTGGCAACTTCCTTGCCGTCCTGGCCCGCGCCGAGGATGTCCTGCAGGCCCGACAGCTTCGAACCATGCTTTGGCGCATCCCCACTCACCGGGCTGGCACCGGGACCGCCATCACCGAGACCACCGGTCTCCCGAACTGGCTCGCGCCCGAACAAGACGGCCACGGCGAGGATGAGCGCAAGGAATCCCGTCACCGCGTAGACCAGAAAACGCTCGTTCTGCTTCATGAAGCCCTCCGTGCACAGCGCCTGACCAGCGCCGGCATGCATACAGCTGTCGCCTCAGGCCAACCCCGCGCGGTGCCGAGCGTTTCAGCGCCGGCTCCAGTGCAAGGATGACCACCAAGTTCGCCGGGATGACCGCCCGGCGAGCCCGGATGCTAGTCGATCGGCGCGGCTTCTGCCAACTCTGGGTTTCGAAGTTTGCGCAAGAGCCCAATGTGAGGGCTCGGCGCGCCGCGCGGCGTCAGTCCTTCTTCTTCGGCGGTGCGTGCTCGACGATGGTCGTGTCCTTGCCCACATCGAACTCCGCCGACGGGGGGTCGGGCGGGTTCGGCCGGGGTTCCTGCAGCTCGATCTCGACGAGGTCGCCCGCGCCGTCGCGGTAGGCCACGGCGCACAGGACCCCATCGCTGCTGCGCACGGTGATGATCAGTTGTCGCAGCCGCTCACGCACGAGCACGGTGCGCGGCGCGAGCCGGATCGACGCGCGGCCAGCGACGGGATCCGCGACGCAGTCCTGGATCGCGAAGTTGCGCCGCAGCACTGCGATGTCGCCGCCGATGGCCGCGAACAGAGCCTCGGCCAGTTCGGGCCCTTCGAGGTGGAAGCGCTCGAGCTGTTTCTTCTGCGGCCGGTAGACCTCGTAGGTCGTCCCTCGAAGCCGCACGATGGACACGCGCGGCGTCGTGGCGCGGAACACCACGCAGGCTGGGTCGCGCACGAACAGGAACTCCCCTCGACTGACCAGCGGTTCCTTGCTGAGCTCGGTCGTGCGCCGCTGCACGTAGGTCGCGACGAGGACCTGGACCTTCTTGCTCTGCTCGGCGTGTGCTTCGAGCAGCTTGTCGGCGCGCGCGATCGCGGCCGGGTCGACGGCGGGTTCGGCCTGGGCCAGCGAGCTCGCGACCACGACGAGCGAGAACGTCACCGGACCGGCGACCCGCTTCACGGGCGCTCCATCGCGAGCGCGGCCCGCGCGCCGCAGCGCCGCGGCACGAGATCGTAGCGGCGCTGCAAGCGACCGACCAGGAAGAACAGCTCGAGCCGCAAGCGGTCGATCAGACTCGGATCGAAGCCCCCCGCCAGCACCTTCGTGACGGCCCGCGTCATGCCGAACAACGGCCGCGGCGCGAAGAAGATGTCGCGTGTGTGCGGATCGTAGAAACCGGTCACGAAGCGCCGCACGAAGTAGTAGCGGCGGTGCAAGCGCGCGTCGAAGCGCCGCAGCACGGCCGCGCGGTTGCCCCTAGGCTGCACGAAGGCCGCAACAGCCGCGTCGGCCGCCTCGATCCCGCCGCGCAACGCCATCAGCACGCCGGTCGAGAACACGGGGTCGAGGAACGAACCCGCATCGCCCGCGAGCAGCCATCGATCGCCGCTGTAGGTACGCGCGCGATAGCTGAAGCCGCTCTCGACCGAGAATTCGCCGACGCGTTCCGCCGCTGCGAGCAACCTCGCTGCCGCCGGCACCGCAGCCACGCTCTCGGCGAAGATCGCCGCCGCGTCGCCTTTCGTGCGCGACTGGTAGTCGGTGAGGTCGAGCACGGCGCCGACGCTCGTGATCCCGTTCTTGAGCGGGATGAACCACATCCAGCCGAGCTTCGGCAGCGACACGAGCACCGTGTCCCCGGCGCGCTGACCGGGTTCGGCCGGCACCTTGCGGAAATGCGCGTAGACGGCGGCCTTCCTGAGCTCCTGATCGACGATGCGCACACCTTCGCGCCTGGCCACGAGCCCGGTGCGCCCACTCGCATCGATCACGGCCTTGCAGCGCACGGTCTCGCTGCGGCCAGCTTCGTCGGTGAAGTCGATCGAAACGCCGTCGGCAGAGCAGTGGTAGTCGCGCGCGCGGCCAAACACGACCTTCGCACCGCTGGCTTTGGCGTGCTCGAGCAGGATCGCATCGAACTCGGCGCGATGCACCTGGAAGGTCCACGGCGGATCGATGTTGCTCTGCGAGGCGAAATCGAAGAGCACCGTATGCGTGCCGCACGGCGACACGAGGCGCGCGCCGAACTTCTGGACGAAGCCCGCTTTCGCGAGCCGGTCGCGACAGCCGAGCTGCCCGAAGACCTTGTCGCCGAGCGGCAGCAGCGACTCGCCGATGTGGAAACGCGGGAAGCGTTCGCCCTCGAGCACGAGCACGGAACGGCCCTTCTGTGCGAGACGGGCCGCGGCGGCGGCACCCGCGGGGCCGCCCCCCACCACGACGACGTCGCAATCGAGAGTTCGCTGCATGAGTTGCTACGCGCCCATATGGTTGCGCGGGCCAGCCCGGCGAGCGAGCAGAAAGCGCCCGCGTGGCGCAGCGGTTCCACTACCCACCGAGGTCGACGTTCGCCGCGCGCGCGAACGCCCGCGCCGCCTCGTAGCCGGCATCGGCGTGCCGCGCCACGCCGATTCCCGGATCGCACGTGAAGACGCGCTGGATGCGCGCCGCCGCGGCGGCCGTGCCGTCGGCGACCGTGACCTGGCCCGCGTGGATCGACTTGCCCATGCCGACGCCGCCGCCGTGGTGGATCGACACCCAGCTCGCGCCCGCGGCGACGTTGAGCATCGCGTTGAGCAATGGCCAGTCGGCGATCGCGTCGCTGCCGTCGCGCATCGACTCGGTCTCGCGATACGGCGAAGCCACCGAGCCGCAATCGAGGTGGTCGCGGCCGAAGACGATCGGTGCCTCGAGCTCTCCTTTCGCGACGAGCTCGTTCACGGCCAGCCCGAAGCGCGCGCGTTCGCCGTAACCGAGCCACAGGATGCGCGCGGGCAGACCCTGGAACGCGATCTGCTTCTGCGCCTTCTCGATCCACATGCGCAACGACACGTTGTCGCCGAACAGTTGCAGCGCGAGGAGGTCGGTGCGCGCGATGTCCTGCGGGTTGCCGCTCAGCGCGACCCAGCGGAACGGGCCACGCCCCTCGCAGAACAGCGGCCGGATGTATTCGGGGATGAAGCCCTTGATGCGGAATGCCTCGGCGACGCCGGCGTCGCGCGCTTCGGTGCGGATGTTGTTGCCGTAGTCGAAGGTGACCGCGCCTCGCTCCTGCAGGTCGAGCATCAGCGCCACGTGCCTCGCGACCGTGCGGCGCGATTGCACGAGGTAGGCCTTGGGATCGCGTTCGCGCAGCTGCTTCGCCGCCTGAAGGGTCATGCCGTCGGGCACGTAGCCGGCCAGCATGTCGTGCGCCGAGGTCTGGTCGGTCAGCATGTCCGGGACGTGGCCGCTGTCGCGCACGACCGCCAGCAGCTCCGTCGCGTTGCAAGGCACACCGATCGACCACGCGACGCCGCGCTGCTTCTTCTCGAACGCCGCCTTCAACGCGTCCCTCGGATCCTCGACGAGCTCGTCGAGATACCGCGTCTTGAGGCGCTTCTCGATACGCGAGCGATCGACGTCGGCCGCGAGGCAGACACCACCGGCCATCGCCACGGCCAACGGCTGCGCGCCCCCCATACCGCCGAGGCCCGCCGTGAGCACGAGCCGGCCCTTCAGGTTGCCGCCGAAGTGCCGCTTGCCGGCCGCGACGAACGTCTCGTAGGTGCCCTGCACGATGCCCTGGGTGCCGATGTAGATCCACGAGCCCGCCGTCATCTGGCCGTACATGATCAGACCCAGCGCGTCGAGCCGGCGGAACTCGTCCCAGTTCGCCCAGTCGCCGACGAGGTTGCTGTTCGCGAGCAGCACGCGCGGCGCATCGCCGTGCGTCGTGAACACACCGACACACTTGCCCGACTGCACGAGCATCGTCTGCTCGGGTCGCAGCCGGCGCAGCGTCGCGAGGATCCCCTGCAGCGCGTCGGGATTGCGCGCGGCCTTGCCGAGGCCGCCGTAGACGATCAGCCGCTCGGGGTCTTCGGCCACTTCTGCGTCCAGGTTGTTCTGGACCATGCGGTAGGCAGCCTCGATCTGCCAGTTCGCACAGGTGATCGTCTTGCCTCGGGGTGCGCGGTAGGCGGCCATAAGGCAGAGAATAGGAAGTGGGCCGGGCCGGGCAACCCTCCGTTCCCGCGAGCAACGTCGCAGCAGGGCGACCGGTCAGTGACAGCGTGCGGCCGCAGCCGCGCGCTCGGCCTCGGCCAGCAGCCGTTCGCGCTCGGGTCCGGGGCTCATCATCGTCGCGGCCACCAGCGCGTCCTCGGACCGACCGCACCGCAGCGCGACCGCCACGGCCGCCTCGAGCACGCGTTCGCGAGTGCCCGGCAGCTTCAGCGGATCGTAGTCGACCAACGTCGCCACGAAGTCGTGCAGCTCGCGGTCCACGGCGTACAACTCGAAGCGCGTGTGACCATGCGTGGTCTCGCCGCCCGGTCGCTTCGCGAGGCTCGCGAAGGCCTCGACACCCTGGCCGAAGTACTCGGCTTCGTTGCTCGCCGCGTAGTAGTCGAGGCAGTGTCCGCCGGCGAGCGCACGCTGGTAGAGCGCGCGGATGCGCGCGCGCTGCAGCGGCAACAGACTGAAGAAGTGCGCCTGGTGCGCGATCTCGTGGGCCAGCGTGTCGAAGCCGAACTGCGCCGCGTCGTCGAGCGCCTCGATGCCGGTCGCCGCCTGGATGCCGCCCACACCGCGCACGTCGTCCCACACGCGACCATCGAAGGTGCGCTTGCCGCGCAGGTTGTGACGCGGCCCCGCATCGGTCGTGCGTTCGAGTTCACCGAGCAGGTCGTGCCGCCCGCCGACCGCCACGAGACGCGGGATGTGCCGCGAGAACAGCGCCGCGGTGCGATCGACCGCGAGGCGGCGCGAGGGCGACAGCTCGTCGTATCGGCGCACGAAGTCCCGGATCGGCACGTCCTTCACGTCGGGTACGGGCAAGACGGCAGCGAGCCGGCGGAAGGCCGCATCACTGGCGGCCATGCTCGAGGCAAACCGCTGTGCGAAGAGCGCCTCGCCGAGCAGCCGATGCGCGACCGGATGCGCCGGCTCTACCGCGAGGGTCGCAAAGAGGATGCGGATCGCGCGCTCGCGATCACCCGCGGCAGCAGCCGTCACGGCTTCTTTGAGCTCGCTCGACGACGTGACCTCGCTGGGACCGAGCAGACCCGAGCCGAGCCGCAGGTGGCCTTCCGCATGCATCGGTTCGAGGTTGATCACCTGACGGTAGGCCTCGGCCGCATCGTCGATGCGCTGCACGCGGAACAACGCGGACGCGCGCGACGCGAGCAATTCCGAGTCGGCTCCGGGAGCACGCTCCACGAAGGCCTCGGCGCGAGCCACCGCTTCGTCGAAGGCGCGCGAGCGGATCAGCGCCCGCACGCACAACGCCATGGCCTTCTGGTTCGCAGGATCGCCTGTGATCGCGGCCTCCGCGTAGGCCAGCGCGAGCCAGCTGCGGCCGAGCATGAGATGCACGCGACCGAGTCCGATCTGGCTCTCCACCCCGACGCTGCCATCCGCGAGCGCGCGGCGGAACGCGTCCCAGGCGCCGACCGGGTCCTCGGCCTCGAGCAGCAACGCACCGTGCCGTTGCCACGCGAGTGCCGGCTGCGCCTCGCCACCTGGCAGAGGTGCCTGCGCCGGGAGCGCAAGCAGCGAAGCGCTCGCGACGATGGCAAGGAGCCGGCCAAGGCAGTCGCAGGCAGGCCCGAGAAACGATCGACGGAGATCCAAGGGTGCGGTGCGACGAGCCGGACGGAGAACGGGTGTCCGCGCCGGAACCGCCGACGCAGCACCCCTTCTTCGGCAGTCGCCGAACCGCGTCTACGCAGCATGTCGAGCTGGCCGGGATCCGCCCACGGCAAGGCGCCTTCCGTCGCCGCGATCGGGCGGCTGGGTGCAACGCTGCGCCGGTTCGTGGGTCGCCCCGCCGCGACAGGAGCCTGGCCCTACATTCGGGCCGTGCCCAGCACTTCGAGACGCTCGATGTCGAGCACCGTCATGGTCTGCGTGACCGGCCGCCGGCGTGGCCCCTGCACGCCGATCTCGCGATCGACGAACAAGGCGAGGTCGTAGCGCCCCGTGTTGCACGACACGAGATACTGCCGTTGACCGCCCTTCTCGAGGTAATAGACGCCGGGACCTGCGAGGCGCCGTTCGTAGCGCAACCAGCCGATCGACTGGAAACGCTCGGTCGGGTCCTTCTTCTCGGGCGTCGTCGCATCGACGACGGGCGCCGGCTTGCTGTCGCGCACGATCGTGGCCTCGGCGATCCAGCGTTGCGTCTTGATGCGCCCCTTCAGCGACTCGATGGCGGCCTTGCCGGCCGACTCCGGAGCAAGCGTCGCCTCGAGCTTTGCGATGGCTTCGGTGAGCGGATCGAACTTCTGCTCGACGGTGGGCTTGGCGAGCTCGGCCGCGAAGGCGTCCTGCACGATCTGCACGGCGGCGAGGTCGATCTTGTTCTGCGCCTCGAGCTTCTGCGCCGTCGCGATCTGG
Organism: Planctomycetota bacterium; assembly: GCA_035649575.1. Taxonomy (GTDB): domain Bacteria; phylum Planctomycetota; class UBA1135; order UBA1135; family UBA2386; genus DASVAL01. The sequence goes on along the minus strand of DASRJH010000085.1, from coordinate 38,459 downwards.
TCGAGCCGCTGCTGCACCTCCGCTTGCTGGCGGGTCTTCCACGCGGCGTAGCCCGCAGCGAGCTCGGCATCGCCGTCGGTACCGACCTGGACCTCCGCTTCCGCAACCCAGGCCTCGACACCGGGCACACGCACCCGATACCAATCCTCCTGTTCTCCGACGACGAACAGCTCCGTGCCGTCGGCGAGCTGCGTGACCGGCGCCTCGGTGGTGCGCGGGCGGTAGCGGAACGCCACCTTGGCGCCCTTCGTCGTCACCTTGCCCTCCGCGGTTGCGACCGCGTACTTGCGGCTCACATAGCCGAGCGGACCGAGCGGAACGATCACGGCGCGAAAGCCATTCTCGCTGCGGCCCAGCGCGACGATCTGGTCCTTCTGCAATGCATCCTCGTAGACCGGCGGAGCCGCGACACTGCCCGGCCAGCAGCGCAGCGCGACAGCATCGGCCACCACGCGCCCGAGCTTTGGCGCCGCCGCAGCTGGCGCCGTGTCTTGCGAAGTCGCGGCCTGGGGCTTCGCGGCTTGCGGAATCGCGGCCTGTGGCTTCGCGTCCTGCGGTTTCGCCGCGGGCGCCTGTTCCTGGGCAAACGCGAGTGCAACCGACAAGCAGACGGCCGCCGCGGCAGGCAAGAAGAACGGACCTCGGAACCCCGGCAGCTCGGGGCCGAACGCAGCATGAAGAGTGAACATGAGCCTCCTGGGAAGCCTCTGACCGGGCTCCAAAAACGCCTCTCAGCACCGCCGGTTGACCGCCGGAACGGCGCTGTATCGAGGCACGATGCTACCGGCTCTACGGCCAGGGAGAAGCATCTGGTTCGGGATCCTCACGAGCGCGACCGCCCGGCCGGTGGACCGGAAGACGCGCGCTTCCCGTGGGCCTTGGCGAAACAGGCGTGGCGCGCCGATACCATGTGCACCATGCGTTGCCGGTCGCTCTTGCTGCTGCCTTTGCTGACCGCCAGTGCCTGTACCTGGTTCACGAGCCAGAAGCCGGTGTTGATCACGAGCGATCCAGCCGGTGCGCACATCGCGATCGACGGTCGCGACACGGGCCGCACGACACCAGCGCACCTCGAAATCGCGGGCAACTTCGGGACCGACCACGTCGTGTCGCTGAGCAAGCGGGGCTACCGCACCGTGACCCGGCACCTCTACCAGTACACCGAGGGCTACACGTCGATGTGGATCGACGGCGCCTACGATCTCGTGATGCCGCCGCTGCCGCTCTTCTGGACCGCCGGTGACTTCGTGTTCCCGTTCGGCGTTCGCGGCGCCATCGTGCCCGGTGAACTGTATGTCCGGTTGCCTCGCACCGACGCGCCGAAGCTCGGCTTCGAACTGCTGGCCGAACGCGCCGCAGAGTCTGGATCGGTCGGCGGTTCCTGGTGAGACGGACAGTCTTCCTCGATCGCGACGGCACGCTGAACCGCGAAGTCGGATTCGTGTCGCAGCCCCACCAGCTCGAAGTCCTGGCCGGCGTCGTGCCCGCACTGCAACTGCTGCACGATGCCGACTACCGCATCGTGGTCCTGACGAACCAGAGCGGCATCGCGCGCGGCCTCTACAGCGAGAGCGACCTGGCGCGTGTGCACGCCGTACTGCACGACCGCCTGCGCGGGCTGCCCGAGGCCTACCTGCACTGCCCCCACCATCCGGACGCGAACGGCGAATACGGCGGCGCCTGCGCCTGTCGCAAGCCGGCCGCCGGCCTGCTGCATCAGGCACGCGAGCTGCTCGGCGTCGAGTTCACGGGCGGCGTCTTGATCGGCGACAGCGCACGCGACCTGCTGATGGCGAAAGGCCTGCCGCTGCGCACTGTCTACCTGCACAGCGGCAAACCGGTAAGCGCCGAGCTCGCAATGTTGCAGAAGGCAGGGCACGTGCCCGACCACGAAGCGGACGATCTAGCTTCCGCCGTTGCCTGGCTGCTCGGACCAGCACGAACGTCCGCGTAGCAGGAAGTCGACGATCGAGCCGAGGCATGCCGCGCGCCGAGAGGGCGCGCGGCGAATCGTGAACTTGCGGGCTAGAACACCGAGATGTAACTCTTCAGGCCGTTGCTGACTATCCAACCTGCAGCATTCTGGCCATTGGGCAGACTGAAAGGAGTGATCAGGCCAACGGACTGCGAGAACAGCTGGAAGCCCTGCGGGACGCCAGCTGGCAGCGGGAACGTCACGCTGTTGGTCGATGTGACGCCGACCATCGCCTGCAGGAGGTCGAGCGAGCCCACGTAGGCGTTGCAGCCTGGGGCGCCGAGGATCGCCAGAGGGATCCCACCTGGGACCTGGGCGACGCTCAGGATGTTCAGGCCGACGTAGACGCCAGAACTCGGAGCGTACTCGATCATGTTGGTCGTCGTGTAGGTCAGGAGAGTGCCCGAAGTGGCGGTCGAGACCGGCGACGGCGTAGCCGACAGATTCATCGCGAAGATGTTCGCCGACTGCGTGACGAACGGCAGTGCCGTGGCGAGGTTGATGCTGCCCTCGTCGCTCGAGGGGCCACCGGGCGACCAGCCGATCAGGTGCGCGCTGCCAAAGGCGCTCGTGGGGTTGCCGTCGATGGTCACCCATACGATCGCCACATCACCGGTCGTCAGGTTGAACTGGAACTGCAGCGTGCTCGGGTTGGGCCCTGCCGGCGTGGAGTAGCTCTCGACTCCATCGAACGTGATGTAGGCAATCGTGTTCGGTCCCACGGTCGCTTCGTGGTACTTCACCTGGCCGCTGCCCGGTTCGGCGGGATTGTAGTCGTGCCAGCTCCACCAAGCCATGACAGGCGCGTTCAAGAACGTGGGGGCATAAGGCGTGTACGACAGCGCACTCGAGTTGGCGGCGACCGAGACGATGCCGTTCGATCCCACGTATAGAGTGCTGACCGGACCCGCAGGGGTCGGGAACGGAGCTGAGATCGGCTGCGCGGCTTCGCTGTCGTCGGTGAGGGTGATCGTGCTCGCACCGGTCGGCGGCACGTAGGTGGCACCACCCCACACCACTGAGTAATTGCTGCCAGCCGGCGTCATGACCATCGACTGGCCGTTGAGGATCGCCGGAGCCGTCGTCGCAGTGGGAATGAATTGATAGAACGAGTCGCTGATGTCGTAGCAGCCCGAGCCGTAGCTCTCGTGGTAGGCCGGAGTGCAGGCGCTGGCTGTCTGTATGTAGCCAGTGCCGCCATACAGAAAGGTCACCGAAGTGCCCTGGAGGTCCCACACGTTGAGGGGGAACTGCTCGTACATCACGAAGGAAGTCAGGTTGATGTTTCCCGCGGACAAGTCGACCGAGCCAGGGTTCGCCACGCCGTTGCCCTCGGAGAGGCCGCAGCGCAACTGGAGTTGGTTCACGTAGCTGGCCCCGTAGGTCGACGAGTTGTAGAAGAAGATCACGTCGCCGTTCGCGAACAGCTGCGCCTGGACCGTGAACGTCGGAGTCGTTGCTTGTGTGCCCCACTCCTCGGCGTTGGCCCACGTCACTACGAACTTGCCGGGAATCGTGTTGTTGTAGAACACGCCACCGCCATTGGCTGGCAGGTGGTCGAGGTCCATCCACATGGGAGCGATGCGCGCCGACTGGCCGGCCGTGCCCAGGTAGGTGGCGAGCGACGGATAGCCCGAAATCGTGCTGCCGATCCCTGCAGCACCGGTCGTCAGCCAGAACACACCGTTCGTGCTGATGTGCGCGTGCGTGTAGCTCGCTGCGACGCCGGCCATCGGGAAGGTGATGTTCATCGGCTGTGGCGTGAACAACACGTCGTCGCCGTAGCCGGCGAGCACGCCGTAGTTGGACTCGAAGCACTGCGCGGTGGCCGCTGCAGTCAGCGCCGAAACCACGCAAAGGGACGAAAGAAGGGGATTCATGGTGAAGAGCCTCGAACTGGCTGGAGAAGCTCCGCGCGAAGCCTGTCGCGCCGAGACGATGGCACTAGCTAGGAGGGACAAGTGCCCTGGTATAATACCAAGGACCACGCGCATCCTCCCTTGCTGCCGGCATTCCCTCCGTGGCACCGCGCCTACATGACCCGACGCATCTCTGGGCGTTTACCCGCGAGCGGAATCGTGTCGACGTGAAGCGAGAACCGCACGGCGGAGTCGCGCACTGCTCGACGTCCCTACGCGCTCGGCCCGCGATTCGACCGGCCCGCCGCAGCTCTGCGCTCGGCCGAGAGCGTCAGGAAGCACGTCACGGCACTCACGATCACCATGACGATGCCGAACACGAGCCAGCCCTTCGAGCCGAAGAACATGTAGCCACCGCCCGCGAACGTGGCCCCCAGCGCGACGCCAGCACAGCTCAAGTAGAAGCCGACGAAGGCGAGCGACCAACGGGGAGGAGCGTGCGGCGGGGTATCGGGAGAAGTCATCGTCTGCCTCCGCTCACGGAATGTAGCGTGACAACCGCGCACCGAGCTGGTTCGCGAGGAACATCGGCATGCGCGACCAGAGCGCGCGCGGCAGGTTCAGTTTCGGATTGCTCGGGTGGAACTCGGGGATCTTCGCGCCACTGCCGACCAGCAGATACTCGTAGTGCAGCGGCTCGGGCGTGAAGCCCATGTTCTTCTTGAACCTCGCTGGCCCCGAGTCCGCGCGGCTGCGGCCGAAGTCGAAGCGCGTGTAGCCCTGTGTGACGGCCCACTCCATGATCGCGCAGTAGATCAGGTTGTTGACGCCGGTGTCGTTGATGCGCGCGAGCGAACCCGAGTAGTAGGCGTGGACCGTGTCCTTGAAGCAGAAGCTCATGACCGCGGCGATCGTGCGGCCACCGGGATCGACCGCGCGGTGGATCACGACGGCGCGGCCGAACTCGTCGAGCAGGCCGCGGAACCAGCGTTTGGGCAGCGACGGCGAACCGAGCCGGCGTTTGTTGTCGGCGAACAACGCGAACAGCTCGTCGACGGACCCGTCAGGCGTCACCTTGATGCCGAATGACTGCCGCTTCTTGTCGGTCGCAGGCGCCTCGGGGTCGCGCGCACAGCGCACCTCGGCGCGGGCCCTCTTGGGAATGCGCACCATGACTTCGGCCGGATCCTGAGGCAGTTGGCAGCGAAAGGTCACGTAGAGCGGCGTCGTGGGCCGGTCGCCCGGGCGTACTTCGAGGTGACGCAGTTCGACGTAGCCGACGCCCAGTTCGTGGCCGAGCGCCGTCGCGCGCTCGAGCAGCGCCGACTGGGCCTTCGCGTCGTCGGCGAGCACGCCGCCGTAGACGGCGTAGGGCGCGCTGACGAGGTTGCGGCCGAGGAATGGACTCCTGGTCAGGAACAGCGGCAAGACGCCGAGCCACCGCCGGTCTCGTTCGACGACGAGGTGGTGTGACTGATGACGGAAGGTCTCGTCGACCACACGCGACCAACCCGAACGATGGAAGAACGTGCCGAGCGCATGCTGGCTCACGTAAGCGTCCCACCGCGCATCCTCGCCGGGCTGCAGTTCGCGGACCCGCAGCGACCGCGGCGGCGCTGCGGCTGCAGCCGGCACCGCGGGCGCCGGCGGCGGTTCGGCCTCGGCGGGTGGCGCCGGAGCAGCAGCGGGAACGGAAGCACCCGCAGCCTCTGCGGACGCCACGCGACCCTCGACGACGCCCTCGACCTTGTAGTCGCGCAGGTTCGGCGACTGCGTGAAGATGATGATCTCGCCGATCAGACCGAAGCCGATCAGCTGCACGCCGAAGGCCACGAGGATCGCGCCGATCACGAAGACGGGGTCGTCGCTGAGACTCTTGTTCTCGAAGATCTTGTGGTAGAGCGGCCAGGCCGTCATCGCGGCTCCGAGGACTGCCGCGCCAAACCCGAGGTACCCGAAGAAACGCAGCGGCCGCTGCGTGAAACGCGTCAGGAACGTGATCGCGAGGATGTCGAGCACGCGGCGCAGATACACGCCGACGCCGTAGAAGCCCGCGCGCCCCTTCTCCTCGCGGTGACGCACGCGCACTTCGGCGACGCGAAAACCCTGCCGGCGAGCGAGCACGGGCAGGAACCGGTAGAGCTCGCCATAGACTGCGACCTCCTCGAGCACCTGGCGGCGGAAACCGCGCGTGCCCGAGTTCAGGTCGTGGAACGGCGCGTTCATGACGAGGCGCAAGAGCCAGTTGAAGAGCCGCGACTGCAGCTGGTTCAACCAGGGGTCGATGCGGCCGTGCCGCCACGTCGCGACGCAATCCGCACCGGCTTCGAGGGCCGCGACGACCTTGATGATCTCGGACGGTTCGATCTGCAGATACGCGGGCACGTTGACGATGTGTTCCCCCTTCGCCTTCGCCACGCCGGCCGACAACGCGATCGACTCGCCGAGCCCGCCACCCTCGAGCTGCACGATGCGCAGGGACCACGACGTCGCAAGGTCGCGCAGTTCGTGCTCGAACCGCACCGACGGGCCGTCGAGCACGAAAACGAACTCACAGCCGTAGCCAGCCTCGATCAGCGCCTTGCCGATACCCTCGACCACCGGACCTGGGTTTGCATCCGGACCCGAGATCGCGACCACCACCGAGATCAGCGGCCCGCTCATCGGGTGGCCTCGCGAACGGTCACCGAGATGCGCTGGCGGAAGAACTTCGACACCTTGACCTGCAACTCGGCGAGGAATCCGAGCAGGCACACGTTGGCCGCCACGAGCAGCGTGACGGCGCCGGCCGCGACAGCCGCGAGGTCGCAGTGCCTGAACAGCTCCCACCCCTCGCGCGTCAGCTTGACGAAGCCGAGCGCGAACATGAACATCGACAGCACGAACAGCGGCGACGCGAGCAGGAAGAACCAGCGGATCGGATGCGCCGCGAACTGCATCAGCATCTTGATGCCGACGAGGTCGGCGAGCACGCGGAACACGCGCACGAGACCGTATTTCGAGATGCCGGCGCGGCGCGCGTGGTGGCGCACCGGCAGTTCCGTGATGCGCGCGCCGAGGCCGGCGCCGAGCGCCGCGAGGAACCGGTGCATGTCCGAGTAGAGGTGCAGGCTGCGCACAACCCAGCCCCGGTAGGCCTTCAACGAACAGCCCGTGTCGTGGATGCGAGCGCCGGTGACACGCGAGATCAGGAAGTTCGCAACGCGGCTCGGCAGCAGGCGCGTCGACACGCGGTCGCGCCGGTCGCGACGCCAGCCGCAGACGACGTCGTAACCCTCTTCGAGCTTGGCGACGAGCCGGCCGATATCGGCCGGGTCGTTCTGCAGGTCGGCGTCCATGGACACGATCGTGCGGCCGCGGCAGGCGCGGAAACCGGCCGCCATGGCCGCGGTCTGACCGTAGTTGCGCCGGAACAGGACGAGCCGCAGGTGCGGATCCGATGCCACGAGCTCGGCGAGCACGTCGCGCGTGCCGTCGTCGCTGCCGTCGTCGACGAGCACGATCTCGTACGAACGGCCCAGCGCTTGCAGCGCGTGCGTCAGCGCCTCGTGCAACGGCACGACGTTCTCGCGTTCGTTGTAGATCGGAACGACGACGCTGAGCCCCGGCGGTTCGCCCGCCGCACCCCGCGTCGAACCGCGATCCGGCGCCGGCGGTTTTGCAGTGACCTCGCTCACGATGACTGCCCGCATAGTGCGCTGCGAGCACTCGCGGTGCGAGCGTTCTCCGCCATTCGCACCACCTGGCAGTGCCGGGCCCATGCCGCCCGGACCGCCGCCGCACGCGCGGTCATGCGATCAGCCAGTACGCAATCGCGGCGGCGGCGACCAACGCGAGAACCACTACGGCCGCGGCCTGCCGGCGCGCGGCGGCCGGTCGATGGCCGGGCCCTGCGAGCACCGGAGGGAACTCACCGGGCAATGCTCGTTCGGCGGCGGCCAGGTCTCCGCGCCGCAGGTGCCGCAGCGCCGAACGGATCTGACCCGGCAAGCGCGCGACGACGTCGTCGCGCTCGAGGTCGGCAGCCGTCAAGCCCTTGAACTCGCGGCGCAGGCGTACTTCGGGAGGTGTCCCTGGCGGCTGCCCCTCGCCCGGCAGGGCCTGGAGGTGGACAACGCGCGGCGCCGCGTCTGCCGGTGGTTCCTTGTCGTCGTCACCCGTCACCGCGGTGTTATCGACCGGGCGTGGCCCCGTCTGGAGGCACGCTGCGGGCTGAGTTGATCGCTCCCACGGTATGGTGACACCGGATCAACGGTCGGGTAGCGTCCAGTCTCATCTCCACTGACGCGGCTCTGCTACGGAGGAGACTAGGCCTTCGCAATCATGGAACGGGCTGTACGCATCGCCGTGGTCGGACCCGTGGACGACCGTCTTGCCGGCGATCTGCGCGGGTTGCCGCTGCACCCGGAAGTCCGCGTCGCTGCGTCGCTGTGTGGGGACAGCGAGGCTCTGAGCCGGTTCCAACCCGATGTGTTGGTGATCGCGTTCGAGCCCGGCGCCGCCGAGGAGATCGGGGCGCTGCGCCTGCTGCGCAATCTCTGGCCGGCCTTGGCGGTCGTCCTGGTCTGCCGCGCCGAAGACGAACTCGCGAACACGACGCTCGCCGCGCGCCTGCACGCGCGCCTCGCCACGTATCCGAGCAGCCCCGGCGAGCTGGCAGCCGCGATCGAACAGGCGCGCCAATACAGCGACCGGCCGCATGCCTCTGTGTTCGTCGATCTCGCGCGCGGCATCGCCGACGAGATCAACAACCCGTTGATGTTCGTGTCCGGCCACCTCCAACTCCTGCGTGCGACGTTCGAAACGGCCAGCGACCGGGACCGGCGCGACCAGATCGCCGCGGCACAACATGGCCTGCTGACCATCGCGTCGTCGGTGGATCGTTTGCGCCAGCTGTCGCAGGCTGCCAGCGGGCCTCGCCGGCGCGAAGCGACCGACCTCGGGGCCCTCGTCACAGCAGCGGTTGCCGCGCGTGAGAACAAGGAGCCTCCACTCGCGACCATAGCACCCGCGCCAGAATCCCACGTCGTGCAAGGCGACCCCGAACAGCTGCAGGCCGCCGTCGCCGCGGTGGTGCAGTTCGCCGACGACCTGGCCCGGCTCGGTGCCGAGAGTCAGCTGTTGCTCGAAATGCTGCCCGGTGGCCATCGCCTGCGGCTCGTCGCCGCGGGCCCGAGCCTCGCGATCTGGCAGCTGCCCCACACGTTCGAGCCCTACTATCCGACCCGCGCGTTGCGCGGCCACGGTTACGGTCTCGGCCTGTTCCTGGCCCAGACGGTCGTGCTCGGCCACCGCGGCCAGGCGACGGTGCGGCGGCAGCATGACGGTTCGCTGCAGTTCGACTTCGCGCTGCCGAACTAGGAAAGCCGCGCGGTCTACATCGGCGTCGGCGCCATCGCCGCGACGTTCGGGTCGATCGGACCGAGCAGGCGCTTCATGATCGCGGACTCGAGCATCGACCACACCATCGACGTGACCATGTAGACCAGCAGCGCCGAGGCATAGCCGTAGAGCATCACGCCGAACAGGATCGGCATGTAACGCATCATCTTCTGCATCTGGCGCGCCTGCGGGTCGGTCGGCAGCGGCATGCGCAGCTGCAGCCAGACGAACATCGAGATCCAGAGCAGCGGCAGCAGGTTGAACTCGTGCGGCCAGAACGACAGATGGAACAGTGCGTCGGCGCGACTCAGGTCCTGGATCCAGAGGCCGAACGACTGATGCCGCAGGTCGTACGCAGTGCGCAGCGCCGTGAAGAGGCCGATGTAGATCGGCATCGTGGCGAAGAGCGGCAGGCAGCCGCCGATTGGCGGAATCATCTTGTGCTCGCGCTGGAACGCGACCATCGCCTGCTGGTAGGCCTTCTGGTCGTCGCCATACTTGGCCTTCAGCGCGTCGAGCTTCGGCTTCAACACCGCCATGCGCGCGCCATACGCGCGCATCGACTTCTGCATGTGGTAGTTCACGGGCGCCAACAGGCCGCGCACGAGCAGCGTCAGCATGATGATCGCGAAGCCCCAGTTCCCGATCACGTCGTGGAACCAGCCCAGCAGCCTGAGCAGGACCCTGGCCATGAAGCGACCGCCCGGCACCTCGACGAAGCAACAGGGCGTGGTGAGATCGACGTTGAGGATCGGCGCAAACCGCTCTGGGTTCGCCAGCTTCTCGAACACGTGGTACGACTTGGGGCCCAGATACAGCCCGAACGACACTCTCGTCTCCGCATCGCGCGCGGGGATCGCCAGCGACATCGTGTAGCGGGCCCGCGCTACGCTGTTCGGCGGCGTCTTGCTGTCGGGATCTTCGCGCGCCGGCACCGTGTCCGCCGCCACGCCCACGAGCGCAGCACGGCTCGCGTCGTCGAGCGGATAGAGGAAGGCGCCGAAGAAACGATTCGTGTTGCCGGCGAACGAGAGGTTCTTCAGGTCGACGTCGAGCGGCTGGACCTTGCCCGGCGCGGGGCCGACGTGTTTCGGCGCGCCATCGCCGGTGTCCGCGATCGCCACCGACGACGTACCGAGCAGCGACACCTCGGGCGCGTTGACGAGTGCAGGCCCCAGCAGCGTGAACACGACCTGACCACCGGGCTCGGCGTCCCTGTTGCGCAGCACGAATTCGAGCCTGAATCCGCGTTGAGTCGGATCGTGGGTCAGGTTCTTCTCGAGCACGAGGCCCTTGCCTGAGTCGATCGAGAAGACCACGCCGCTGTCGCGCTCTTGGTAGGTCCACTCGGCCGTCGCGAGGTCCTGCTCGAAGTGCGTCTCGGCCGGCGTGCCGACCAGGCGCAAGCCATGGTCGTCTCCGTTCGGAGCGAACGTGAGCAGCATGTAATCGGCCGGCGTGTGCGGCGAGTTGCGCGCCGCCGCGACGGACTTGTAGTGGTCCGTGAGCTGCAGCCCCTTGAGACCACCGCCGAGGCGCGAGAAGTACGCGTGAAAGCTGCCCGGCGCACCTGGTTCGCCGAACTGCCGGTCGAACCCGACCTCGCCAGTGGACTGCGCGATGCCTACCGAGGCCGGCAGCAGCAGGAACAGGAGACGTAGCAACTTCAGCATCGGGTTTCTCGGACTGGTGCGCGCGCGGCAGCCGCGCCGCCTGCACTTTCGCCGCGGTCAGCGCCCCTGCGCCAATCTCTCCGCGAGGTAGTCGGGCAACTCGGGGATCGCCCGGATCTTCGCCATCGCCCCCTCGACGTCGTAGGCGAGGCGGTGGAAGCGCACGACCCCACCCGCGCCATCGCCATCGTAGGTCGCGAACGACAGGCGCGGGTCGCCATCGCGTGGCTGCCCGACCGAGCCGATGTTGATCATCGCCGACTCGGTGACGCTCCATTGCATGCCGATCTCGGCGGGCATCAGGAACCCGCCCGACCTCAGGTAGACCCCGGGCACGTGGCTGTGTCCGACGAAGCAGAGCTTCGCATCCCCCATCTTGTCGAAGCACTCGCTCATCTTCTGTTTGTCCAGGGCATCGCGCGGCACGAGATACTCGCGCACCGGATCGCGCGGCGAACCGTGCACGAACAGCATCTGGCCCTCGCGGTGTTCCTTCTTCATGCCGTCGAGGTAGTTCCAGAACTTCATGTTCTCCTCGCGCGGGCAATCGCGACGACTCAGCTGGTCGCGCGTCCAGTCGATCGCGGCGCGCGCGCGCGGGTTGAAATCGGAGGCGTAGAACATGGCCCCGTGCTCGTGGTTGCCGAGCAGCGAGAACTCGGCGCGAGCCATCACGGTGCGCAGCGCCTCGCGCGGTTGCGGGCCGTAACCGATGACGTCGCCCAGGCACACGATGCGCTTGCACTTCAGGCGATCGACCTCCTGCAGACAGATGGTCAGCGCCTCTACGTTGCTGTGGATGTCCGAGATGAACGCGATCATGCGGTGAGGGGGGCGGAGGAAGCTAAGGGGACGGGTGGCGAGGTGCAAAGGAGAGGCGGTAACTTCGCGTGGCTTCCGACCGTGACACAGCAACCCGACACCCCTCCGCTCTGGGTCGTGACCGGCCCGACGGCCTCCGGCAAGTCCGCGCTGGCACAAGCACTGGCGGAACGGCTCGGCCTCGTCGTGTTGTCCATGGACTCGATGGCGGTCTACCGCGGCATGGACATCGGCACCGCCAAGCCGTCGGCCGCCGAGCGGGAACGCGTGCAGCACCACCTGATCGACCTCGTCGAGCCCCGTGAGACCTTCGACACGGCGCGTTGGTGCGAAGCCGCCACGGCGGCACTCGACCTCGTGAACGGCCAGCGCCGGCGCGCGCTGTTCGTCGGCGGCACGCCGCTCTACCTGATGGCCTTCTTCAAGGGCATGATGCGCGGCCCCGCCGCGGATCGCGAGCTGCGCGCGCGTCTGCATGCGCGCGAAGCCGCCGAGCCGGGCCGGCTGCACGCCGAGCTGCAACAGCACGACCCCGCCGCCGCCGCTCGCATCCACCGCGCCGACCTGCGCCGGCTCGTACGCGCGCACGAAGTGCTCCAGCTCACGGGCGCAACGATCAGCAGCCAGCAGGATCACTTCGCGCGCAGCGACTGGTTGCGGCCATGCCGTGTCGTCGCCGTGCAGCGCGATCGCGCCGACCTGCACGCGCGCATCCGGGCCCGCACGGAAGAGATGCTGGACCGGGGCCTGCTCGAGGAGACCGAGGCGATCGAGCGCAGCGGCGGGTTCTCGCGCACTTCGGGCGCGGCGATCGGCTATGCCGAATGCCGCGAGTTCCTGCGCGGTCGCTTCAAGGACCGCGAGGAACTGCGCAATCGCATCCGGCGCAGCACGCACCAGCTCGTGCGGCGGCAGACCACGTGGCTTCGCCGCCTGCCCGAGACCGTATGGCTGCCCGGGCACGCCTCGGTCGAGGACCTGCAGCGAGCGCTCGAGCCTTCGCAGCTTCGCGGTCCTTGATCTGGGTTGCTTCTGCGGCCGTTGACGCGAAGATCCGCGCGTGAACGAAGCGACCGACCCGAGCAGCCTCGTTGCGCGCGCCAAGGCACTCGGAGCGTCGCTCGCGCCCGACCGTGCCGAGCGGCTGCTCGCGTATCTCGATGCGATGCTCACGCTCAACGAGCAGATCAACCTGACCGCGGTGCGCGACCGCGAGCAGGCCGTCGTGCTGCACGTGCTCGACGGGCTGGCCTTCGCGCTCTGCGCGATGCAACCCCGCCACGTGCTCGACCTCGGCTCGGGCAACGGCTTTCCGGGTGTCTGCGTCGCGGCGCTGCATCCGGGCGCGTCGGTCGTGCTGCTCGACCGGACCGGCAAGAAGGTGCGCGCGATGGGCAGTTGTCTTCTGACCGCCCACCTCGACGGCGTCGAGACGATGCACCTCGATGCGGCGCAGGCCCCGGCCCTGCGGCGCGATCTGCGACACGCATTCGACCTCGTCGTGGCGCGCGCGGTGAGCCGACCCGCCGCGGTGGCCGAGCTCGCGGACCCTCTGCTGCGTCCCGGCGGCCACCTCGTGTTGTGGCTCGAGGCCGACGCGGAGGTGCCGCCGCGATTCGGCAGCATGCGGCGCGCGCAGGCGCTGCGCTACGAACTGCCCGAACCGGCCGCGCGCCAGCGTTTGCTGGGCCATTGGCGGAAAGGCTCGTGATCACGATCCGCTCGGGCCTCGATACCGCGCAGCAATAGGGCCAACCGCTCATCGCCGCAGCGGCGCCTGGCGGCTGTTTCGCCCTGTTCGAGCGTGCGTCGCGGCGCTGACAATCTACCGCGTCGTGAACTCGTCGATCGGCGGAATGCCGCTCAACGTCACGAGACCGAACCGACCGAGGTGCTCCAACTTCGTCGTGTTCGACGGGTAGTTGATGTACGGGTCGTTCACGTTGTAGTTCCAGAAGTGGCGATCGATGAAGTCCGAGAGGTTCATCAGATCGCGGCCGAACGCGTTGTTACGGCCATCGCTGCGGCGGCGGACGCTGCGGAACCAGCTCTCGGTCTCGTACTTGTTGGCGAGCGTGGCGACATCCTTGACGCCCCGCTTCTGTTGTTCGGCAGTGACCGTTTGGCCGCTGTTTTCCCAACCAAATGTGGAGCAGGCGGCGAGAGGCAACAGAACGAGGGCGAGTGCGAGCTTGCGCATGTTCGTGCGAAGAGAGGGGGGTCTCGGGAGAGGCGCGCCGGGAGAAGCACGCGGGTGGCAGACGCTAGCAGCCCGGAAAACGGGGTTCAACCGGGATTTCGCGCAACTTGCCCGCTCCCGCGGCCCGAGGGCCCAGGCTAGTCTCCCCCAGCCAATGTCGAGCAAGACCCCGAGTCCGCCCACCCCAGGCGAACGCCAGGGCATTGCCGTGCTCGGGGGCTCCTTCAATCCCCCACATTGCACGCACCAGCGCCTGGCCGCAGCGGCCTTCTCCCATCTGCCGATTTCTGAGCTACGCATCGTCCCGGCGGGCACGCCCCCCCACAAGGACCTGGACCTCGCTCCCGCTGCGCACCGCCTCGCGATGTGCCGGCTCGCCTTCGCGAACCGGCCGGGCATCGTGGTCGACGACCGGGAAGTGCGTCGCAGCGGCCCATCGTTCACCGTCGACACCCTGCAGGAACTGACCACTGAAGCGCCGGGCCGTGTCCTGTTCTTCCTGATCGGCAGCGACAACCTGAGGCTCCTGCCGACCTGGCGCGACCACCACCGTCTGCTCGCCCTCTGCACGGTCGTCACCTACCCTCGAGCAGGCCACGCGATCTCGGCGAACACGCTGCGCGGACTCGATCTCACGCCGGCCGAGCGCGAAGGGCTGCTCTCGCACGTGCTACCCGGACCGGCCGACGCAGTGGCTGCGAGCGACCTGCGGCGCCGCTGGCGGCGCGGCGAACGGAACCTGGCCGAGATCCCTGCTGCCGTGCGCAGCTACATCGAGGCCCACGCGCTCTACGGATGATCCCAGCCGGTTCAGCCGCAGCCATCACCTGCGCAGCTCTCGCGCTCGCGGCGTGGACCAATCACCGCTTGTTCGGATGGCTGCCCGACGACCTGCCGGGACCAGCTCGCAAGGTTCACCTTCGGCCAATCCCGCTCGCGGGCATCGTCGTAGCTGCCGCCGTGATCCCATGGTTGATCGACGCGAAGGACTGGTGGGCACTGGGCGGCTTCACCCTGGCGGCTGCCGTGGGGTTCGTCGACGACTGGCGCAAGGAGAAGGGCCAGGGCCTCGACTGGCGCTGGAAGGCAATCGCACTCGCGTTCGCATCGGCGAGCGGCGCCATTGCCGTCGGTTGGCCCTCGCCCGAACCGCTCACCTGGGTCGCGCTCGGTGCGTTCTTGTGGGCGTTGACCAACGCGACGAACTTCCTCGACAACACCGACGGAGCCGCGGCAAGCGTCGCTGCCGCCAGCTTGCTCGTCTCGAGCGGCGGCGAAGGCTGGCTCGCGGCCGCGGGTTTCGCGGCGATCGGTTTCCTGCCGTGGAACTGGCCGCGCCCGAGGCTCTTCCTCGGCGACGCCGGAGCCTACGCATTGGGCTTCGCCACGGGCATCGCCGCCGCACGCGGCGCGCGCGTCGACTACGGCTGTCTGTGGGCCGTTGCCGTGCAGCTGCTCGATTTCATCCAGGTCCTCGTCGCAAGGGTCGCGATCGGAGTCCCACCGTGGATCGGGGATCGGCGCCACCTCACGCACATCGCGCAGAACCTCGGGCTGCCCAGGGTGCTGGTTGCGCCTTGCTTCGCGGCGCTCGTGGTCGGGCTCGCCCATCTGCGGTGACGGAGTCAGGTGCCGCAGCGGCGCTGGCTGCGTGTTTCGCTGGAGTGAGCCCCCGCGTTGCGGGACCCAACATCATTGAGCTCGGCACCTCGCAGAAGCTACCGAGCTCACTTGTCGGCGCGCATCTTCACCCACCGTTCGCGCTGATCCGCGGGAACGCGCTCGATCACCCAGTCGAGCTGCGCATTGCGCAGGTCCACCCACTGCTGTCGCTCGGCGCTGCCCTCGGGCTGGCTCAGGGAACACGCGGAGTAGACCACCGCGGCCACGTAGTGGCTGGCCCACACGCCGGGTGCACGCGTCAGCAGCGCCTTGGCGGTGCTCACCGCGCGCTCGACGTCGCGGCCGCCGAGCAGGACGAGCACTCGCATTGCGTCGACTTCGACGGGGGCGACTGCGAAAGCGGCCGCGACGGCTTCGACCTCGTGCGCGAAGCCCGGTGCGGAGCTCCGTTCGACGAAGGTGCGGTCGAGCTGCACGAGCCTGGCGGCAGGCGAGTCCGCATGCTCTTCGAGGATGCGCTTGCCGAAGCCGCTCGCCGCGTCCGCGCGCCACAACCGCGTCGCCGCCTGCCACGCGCGCAAGAGGTCGGCGGGATCGCGCCCGTCCGCGTAGGCCGCCTCCGCGAACGCCATGACCTGCTGCAGCAGGCCGGCCGCAGCCGACACGTCGCCGCCGCCGCCGGTCTCGTGCAAGCGCAACAGGATGCGGGCGCCGAGCCGTTGCTCCTCAGGGGAAGCACCGGGCTGGCTCGCCAACGCACCGAACAGGCCGAACGCCCGCTCGGCGCGGTCGCGCGCGAGCTCGATGCGCGCCGCGGCCGCCAGCAGGTCGCGGGCCGTGTCATGGTCCGGCAGCTTCTGCAGCCGCGCCACGAGCCGCGAGAGCTCGCTGCCGTCGACGGGCTGTTTCTGCACCTCGCTCTCGATGTCGGCGATCAACTGAGCGCGTTCGGCGTCGGCCGCCGCCGAGGCTGCGTAGGCCTTCACGATCAGGCCCACGACTGCGAGCAAGACGACCGCGAGCGGAACGTAGACCGCGGGCCGCGCCAATGGCGAACCCGCGCGGATGGGCGACCCTTGCTTCACGGCAGATTGCACGGGCTTCACGACAGGCTTCACGACAGTTTGACGGCGATCATCGTGAAATCGTCCTCGAGCGGGCCGTCGCCGACGTGCTCGCGCAGGGCGGCCTCGACACGCGCGAGCACCTCCTCCGCGGAATGCTGTCGCAGCTGGCCCAACAGGCTCTGCAGCCGTTCCACGCCGAACACTTCGCGGTTCTTCGACATCGCCTCGTCGACGCCATCGGTGTGCAGGAACAACAGGTCGCCGGGCCTCAGCTCGATGATCGGGCTGACGGCGTAGGTCTGATCACCGACGACGCCGAGCACCATGCCCGTCTTCTCGAGCACCTGGACGCCGTCGGAGTGGCTGTGGATCAGGCCCGGGTGGCCCGCGTTCACATACTGCAGCGTGCGGCGGCGCGGATCGACGATGACCAGCAACAGCGACATGAAGTTGCCGGTCTCGACTCCCGCGACGAGCCGCTGATTGATGCGCGTGACGATGGCATCGGTCTGGTCGATGAGCTCGAGGTAGCTGCGCATGGCCGCCTGCACGGCGTGCGTGAGCAGCGCTGCCCCGAGACCGTGGCCCGTGACGTCGCCGATCATGAGCGCGAGACGGCCGTCGCTGAGCGGGACGAAGTCGTAGGTGTCGCCCGATGCTTCCTCGGCCGACACGTAGCGCAGACCGAGCTGCAACCCTTCGGTGCCATTGGGGACAGGCGGCAAGAGGTGCTGCTGGATGCGCCGCGCGATCTCCGCGTCTTTCTGCAGGCGAACCTTCTCGAGCGAGTCCGCATGCAGCCGCGCATTCTCGACCGAGATCGCGAGCTGCGCCGAAATCGCGCCGAACAGCGCGAGGTCGCGCGACGAGAACTCGCGCCGGACGGCGCGAGAGTCGACGTAGATGACGCCCACGGTGCGATTGCGAGCCTGCATCGGCGCACACATCACGGCGCGCAGCTTGAGGTCGTAGACCGATTGGCCGACTTCCAACGCCTCCTGGTCGGACTGCACGACCGACCGCACGGCCACCCCCTCCTCGAGGCAACGGCGCACGAGACTGCGGCTCCACTGCAGGTCACCGGCCAGCTGCTTCGCCTCGCGGTCCTGGGCCATGCGCACCGTCAGATTGTCGGGCGAGTCCCCGAGCAGCAGGATCGCGCGGTCGGCACGAGTCACCTGCAGCGAACGATCGACGATGTCGCGCAGCACGCTGTCGAGGTCGATGTTCGCGGTGACTGTCGCGATCGTGTCGAGCAGGATCTCGATCGAACGCGAATCCTCGGTCGCATTGCCCGTGAGCCAGGACGAAGTCTCCGTCATCTTGTCCGGGGCACTACGAGTCGGTTGCGCGTGCTGCTCTTCGCGCTTCCAGAACCAGAACCGTTTCATCGCCGGAGGACTCTAGCCAGCGCACGCCCGACATGCACACCCTCCGCGATCAACCACTTGTTCGCTGTCATCGAGCCTGCCGCGAGCCCCGCGCCGGCCCGCCGATCGGGCGAAGCCCTCCACCACGCCCTCTCTCGCGTATGCGCAGGCACCGTTGCGCAATGACTGCAAAGGCGTCAGAATTCGGTGCCCTCCCCGACTGCAGTTCGTCCCACCCGACGCCGCCATCCCATGAAGATCGACAAAGCCGTCCACGACGACTACTCCGTGCTCACCCTGAAGGGCGAATTCGACACGTTCTACTGTCCCGCATTGATGCAGGAGGTGGAGACGCTCGTCGAACGCGGCGTGAACCACCTCGTGCTCGACATGCGCCTCGTGAGGTTCATCAACTCGACGGCACTGGGCGCCGTCATCAAGGCCCACAAGCGATGCCGCGCCGAGGGTGGCGATCTCGTCATCGCGCAGCCGTCGCCTTTCGTGCGCGACGTGATCTCCAAGGTCGGCATCGACAAGCTGATCACGATGTACGACACCGAGCAGGAGGCCACGAAGGCGATCATCAAGCACCAGAACCAGAAGGAGCTTGCCGGTGATGCGCCCGTCGATCAGGAGAAGATCATGATCACCTTCGCCGACGAGATCCGGAACAAGATGCTCGGCGAACGCAAGTCGAAGACGCTGCTCGGCACGATCTCGAACGTGGACGGAATCAGGGTCCACTTCGTCTGCAACCAGGTGAAAGCGGGGATCTCGGCCGACCAGGCCAAGCAGCTGTTCTTCACGGGCAGCGAGATGCAGATGAAGTTCCAGGTGAAGATGATCAAGAAGAGCTTCTTCGAGATGGTGGCCACCGTGGAGACGGTCGAGCTCGCCGGCGACGGCGGCGTGCGCGTCAGCGCGAAATTCAAGAAGATCAGCGACGGCGACCGCGAAGCGCTGTCGCAGTTCGCGGCGGACATGGCGTTCCTGAAGCGCCAGCTGCCTGGGAAGTAATCCCCCATCGCCACGGGGCGGACCCCACGAACCAGGGGAACGCCGCGTCCAGCCGCCCGATCGCGACGATGGACGAGAGCCGCAGGCAGCTACGCGACCAGCCGACCCGGAATCAGCCGACCCGGAACTTGCCGGAACGCTTGATCTTCCGCTTGATGACCTTGCGGCCACCCGCGGTCTTGCTGCGCGTGCGGAAGCCGACCATCTTCAGGCGCTTCGTTTTGGAGCGACGGACCTTGAGCTTCATGACAACACTCGTTCAGGCAGACCGCGAAGCGATCTCGATCGCTGCAGGTCGGGTTTGGGGGCGCGGAGCCTAGCGTTGGCACATGATCGGGTCAACCTGTCGCGCAGCGCGACAGTTTGCGAGACTACGGGCCCATGCGGATCCTGCTGATCAGCCACGGCCTCCCGCCCGACAGCATCGGCGGCGTCGAGCAACACGTGGACGGACTCGCGCGCGCGTTGGCGGCCGACGATCACACCGTCGAGATCTTCGCGCGCGCCTCGCTGCCGGACCTGCCGCAGGGTCGCTGGCTGTGCACGGCTCCCGGCAATCCGCGCGTCACGCGGGTCGCCTACCGCTGGCAGGGAGTCGATTCGCTCGACGCAACCTACCACTGCCCGCCGATGGCGGAGTCGCTGCGCGCCTTCCTCGCCGAACGGCGCGCTGCCGGGGCCGAGTTCGACGTCGCCCACGTGCACCATCTGACGGGCATGTCGTCGGATGCACTCGCGACACTCGCGCAGGCCGGCGTGCCGACGGTGCTCACGCTGCACGACTACTGGCTGCTCTGTCCGCGCGGACAGATGTTCCATCGGCGCGAGGAAGTGTGCGAGACGGCGATTCCGAGCCGCTGCGCCGAATGCCTGCAGGCGACCTTCCCCCATTGGCTCGATGCCGACAACCGCGACAGCACCGTGAAGCGCCTTCATGCCCGGGCCCTCGCGGCGCTTGCCGTGCCACAGCGCCTCGTGGTGCCGAGCGCGCGCGCGATCCCGCCGTTCGTGGCGCTCGGCGTGGCGGCAAGCCGGTTCGCCGTGGTCGAGAATGGCGTCGACACCGAGCGGCTGGTCGACCTCGAGCTGCCGCCCGCGGGACCCGGCCCGCTGCGGATCGGCTACCTCGGCACCGTGATGCCGAGCAAGGGCCTGCACGTGCTGCTCGATGCGTTGCTGACGATGCCGCCGCGGACGGTCGCGCTTCACGTCCACGGCAACGTGGTGCCCTATCACGGCGACGAGAGCTACCTGACCCGCTGCTTCGCGCGACTCGGCCCCGGCGCCTCGGTGACGTATCACGGTCCGTATGGTCTGCGGGAATTGCCGCAGATCCTCGCGTCGATCGACGTCCTGGCCGCCCCTGCGTTGTGGCACGAAGCGTTCGGACTCACGGTGCGCGAGGCGCTCGCCGCCGCGCGACCGGTGCTCGTGAGCCGCGTCGGCGGCCTGCAGGACGCCATCGAAGACGGGGTGCAGGGGTTCGTGCTGCCGCCGGGTGACGTCGCCGCCTGGGGCAAGGCCATGGCCCGCCTTGCCCAGGACCGCCCGTCCGTGCAGCGCCTCGCGCGCTCGGCCCGCAGCCGCGCGCGCGGCTTCCCGGCGATGGCCAAGGACCTGGTCGCGGTCTACGCGGAAGCGAGGAGCCGGCCAAGTCCCGCCCCCGCTGCTTGACCGCAGCGGGGTCGAAGTCCTACCCTGCTGGCCCTTTTGGGCCGGGCGGCACGGCGGCGCGGCCCGCGCAGTTGCCCGCCGGCACGCGGTCTCGTGCCATCTCAGGAACCTTCTCGTTGCATTTCAGGAACCCGATGACGGACACGGTCACGAACGAACCCCTCCCTTCGCTCGACCCCGCGGCACTCTTGGCCGGTGATCTCACGCCCGGCAAGCTCGACGCCTTCAAGGCAGCGGTGTTCCACACCGTCGATTCCCTCGAACAGCTGCGCGACTGGTTGGGCAACCCGAAGGCCAAGGGCACCGCACGCGGTGTCGCCCTGTGGGCGCTCGGCCGGCACGAGGAGGCCATCCCGCTGCTCTCCGCCGACAAGACCAACGCGACCGTCGCGCTTTGCCTCGCGAGCAGCCTCGCCGCGCTCAACCA
The DNA here is from genome assembly GCA_035649575.1 of Planctomycetota bacterium. Classification (GTDB taxonomy): domain Bacteria; phylum Planctomycetota; class UBA1135; order UBA1135; family UBA2386; genus DASVAL01. The sequence continues at coordinate 17,370 of DASRJH010000085.1, read as the reverse complement.
GATCGACGAAGCCGGCAAGCTGCTCACTCGCCGCGAAACCGATCCCGCCCAGGCGCTGGTCTGGCTGCGCGCACTCGACGCAGCCGGCGAAGGCCCCCGCCTCGTCAAGGACCTCGCGCGCGTGCAGGCCCTGCTGAGCCCGGCCGATCGCAAGTACTTCGCCGGTCGCGAGCACGAGCTCAATCACGACACCCAGGCGGCCATCACGTGCTACGACGACGTGCTGGCCATCGACAGCAACCACAAGCAGGCGCTGTTCCGCCTCGCAGTCAACGTCGACCTGCGCGGCGAAGACGAGGAGGCGCGCGAGCTCTACGAACGCGCGCTCATGTCGCCGCCCGTCAACGCAGCCTGCGTCGTCAACCTCGGCATCCTCTACGAGGACATGGGCAACTACCGGCGCGCGATGCAGTGCTTCGACCTCGCACTGCAAGCCAACCCTGACAACGCACGCGCGCGTCTCTACCGGCGCGATGCGGCCGCCGCACTGAACATGTACTACGACGAGGACCAGGAGCGCCGCGACGACAAGCGCAACAAGCTCCTGCGCACGCCGATCAACGACTTCGAGCTGTCGGTTCGCAGCCGCAATTGCCTCGTCAAGATGAACATTCGCACGCTCGGCGACCTCGTCAAGAAGACCGAGGCCGAGCTGCTGAGCTACAAGAACTTCGGCGAGACTTCACTCACGGAGATCAAGGAGATCCTCAAGAACAAGGGCCTGCGGCTCGGCATGACGGCCGACGAGCTCATGAACAAGGATCTCGGCGAGACGGCCGAGCCCCAGGTTCGCGCCGAAGAACAACCGGATCCGAACAACCCGGATCCGACGCGCCGCCCGATCAGCGAGCTCGATCTCTCGGTTCGCAGCCGCCGCATCGTCGACCTGCTCAAGATCCGCACGATCGGCGACCTCGCGGCGAAGACCGAGGCGGAGCTGCTCGCCTGCCCGAACTTCGGCCAGACCTCGCTCAACGAGATCAAGACGAAGCTCGACGAGTTCGGCATGGCGCTGCGCGGCTGATCGCAGATGTACGACCACTTGCTCGGCGACGTGGTCGAGAAGAGCGCCAACCGCGCGGTGGTGCGCTGCGGCGGGGTCGGCTACGAAGTGCGCGTGAGCCTGAACTCGGGTGCGGAGCTGCAGCTCGGCGCCACGTGTCAGGTGTTCACGATCCTGCACGTCGTCGATGGCATGCCATCGATGCTCGGCTTCGCTACGCGCTCAGAGCGTGAGCTTGCGCGGCGGCTCATGTCGGTGAGCGGCGTCGGTCCCGCGATTGCGCTCGCGTTGTTGAGCGTCTATGCGCCGAGCGACCTCGCGAACGCGATCGCCGGTGGCGACACCGCGGCGTTGCGTTCCGTGAAGGGCGTCGGCCAGAAGACCGCAGAGCGTCTGTGCCTCGAGCTGCGCGACGCCATGCACAAGCTCGACCTCGCGCCGGCCGAAGTCGGCGGCGCGCCGAGGCCGAGCCAATCGTCCGACGATGCGATCTCGGCGCTCGTGACGCTCGGCTACTCCGAGAAGGACGCGCGCGACAAGGTCGCCCGCATCCGCCGCCGGCCCGACGCTACCGCCGTCGGCGCGGACACCGAATCGCTCGTCAAAGCCGTGCTGCAGATGTAACCCTGCGGCGCCACGTGGGCGGCGCCGTGCGGGCTCAGCGGCCGAGCATCACGAGCAAGAGCTGCACGTCGGCCTGCCGCACACCGGCGATGCGCGAGGCCTCGCCGAGCGTCAGCGGGCGCCGCTGCACGAGACGCGCGCGCGCCTCGTGCGACAGCCCGGGCAGCCGCCCGTAGTCGAACGCAGCCGGGATGCGCTTCTGCTCCATGCGCTGCAGCCGTTCGACTTCCATCGCCTGCCGTTCGATGTAGCCCGCGTACTTGACCTCGGCCTCGACCTCGGCGAGCTCCGCTGGAGTCAGCTCCATCGCCGCGAACTGCGCGTCCCACGCGAGCACGTCGACCGTGCCGACCTCGGGCCGCCGCAGCCACTCGGTCAGCGACTTGCCGTCGCGGCGCTGCAGGTCGAGCCAGTTCCGCGCGGCCGCGATGCGCCGCTCCTTGTCGTGCACGGCTGCCGTCTGCTCGGCCCCGACGAGGCCGAGCCGTTCGCCGAGTGGCGTCAGGCGCCGGTCGGCGTTGTCGCTGCGCAGCAGCAGACGGAACTCGGCGCGGCTCGTGAACATCCGATACGGCTCGGTCGGGTTGACCCGGCACAGGTCGTCGACCATCACGCCGAGGTAGGCAGTCGCGCGGTCGAACACGACCGGCTCCTGGCCGCGCGCGAAGCGCGCAGCGTTGAGGCCCGCGACGAGGCCCTGGCCCGCCGCCTCCTCGTAGCCGCTCGTGCCGTTGATCTGGCCCGCGGCGAACAGGCCGCGCAGGCTCGCGACCTGCAGGTCGCCGCGCAGCTGGTCGGTCAGGATGTAGTCGTACTCGACCGCATAGCCGGGCCGCAGCATCTCGACCTGCTCGAGTCCAGGGATGGTGCGCAGGAACTGCCGCTGCACCTCGGCCGGCAGGCTCGTGCTGACGCCGTTCGGGTAGACCTCGCGCGAGTCGCGGCCCTCGGGTTCGAGGAACACCATGTGCGACTGCTTGTCCGCGAAACGCACGACCTTGTCCTCGACGCTCGGGCAGTAGCGCGCCCCGACCCCTCGGATGCGCCCCTGGAACATCGGCGAATGGTGCGCGTTGGCGCGGATGATCTCGTGCGTGGCAGGCGTCGTGCGAGTCAACCAGCACGCCATCTGCGGCTGTTCGATGCGCTTCGTCCGGAACGAGAACGGCTGCGGCGGATCATCGCCTGGTTGTCGCTCGGCCCTGCTGTAATCGATCGAGTCCCGGTGCAGACGCGGCGGCGTGCCGGTCTTGTGCCGGCCGAGCCGGATGCCGAACGAACGCAGCGACGTGCTGATGCTGGCGGCCGCTGGCTCGCCGTAGCGCCCCCCCGGGGCCTCCCATGCGCCGGCGAACAACCTGCCGCCGAGAAACGTGCCGGTCGTCAACACGACCGCGGCCGCATGGATGCGACTGCCGTCTTTCATCTCGACGCCGGCCACGCGCTCGCCGTTGCTGGTCGCGAACAAGGCCGCGGCCTCGCCCGCGATCACCGTGAGACCGGGGTAACCCAGCACGCGCGCGACCATCCCCCTGTTGTAGGCATCCCTGTCGCACTGGGCGCGCGGCGAACGAACGGCGGGTCCCTTGCTCGTGTTCAGCGTGCGGAACTGGATTCCGGTCGCGTCGGTGACGAGCGCCATCTCCCCGCCGAGCGCGTCGACCTCGCGCACGAGTTGCCCCTTCGCGAGACCGCCGATCGCCGGATTGCAGGACATGCGCCCGATCGCGGCCGGGTCCAGCACGACCATGCCGGTGCGACAGCCCATGCGCGCAGCCGCCGTCGCGGCTTCCACGCCAGCGTGCCCACCGCCAATCACGAGAACGTCGAAGTCTGCCTTCACGGCCTGCATCGCTTAGCAGGTGGCTGGCCACAGGCAAGGGGCTGCCCCAATCCCCCGAGCCCCAATCCCCCGCTGCCTCAGTCTCCGAGGATGGGCGTCGACCGGCTGTAGATGGCCCGCAGCAGCAGCCGGTGGCGAAGCACGTAGTTCCACATACCGGTCCGATCGGCATGGCCGTGGTCCCGACCTTTGTTACCTCTCCTACGGACCTGACAAAACCCGGCTCAGGCATCTAGACTGCAGGCATGTCCGACCGGCGCAAGGTCTGTCGATTGCTTCCGTCCCTGCTTCCCGCCCTGCTGTTCACGCATGTGTTGGACGCGCAAATGCAACTTGCCGCTCTGCCCAAGCTCGCACGGGATCGCGCCGAACGCAGTCGCCCCGTCCAGGAGAAGGCGCTGGAACCGTTCTGGGCCGATCTCACGCTGAGCTACCACGAGAATCAACCTTTCCTGGACCCTCGCATCTCCGCAGCCGCTGCGCTCGGCGACAGCGTGGTGCCGCTGTTGCTCGAGAAGCTGCAGCCTGCGCAGGTCAGTGAGAAGGCGCGCAGTTTGGCCAGCAACTGCCGTCGCGTGCTCGAGCGACTCGATCCCGCCTCGTTCACCGATGCGCTCGTCGAGCTTGCGAACGGCAACAACGAGGTGGCGCGCAGCGAGGCGATCCGCCTGCTCGGCTTCGCGAACACGCCGCAGTCGGTGATGCTGCTCTCGGATCTGCTCGACCGCACGGCTGGTGAAGAGAAGCGCCTCGTCTTGCGTTCGCTGAAACTGCTGAAGGCCGCCGGCCCCGCGGCCAAGATCGTGCCGATGCTGGGTTCCAGCGATCGCCAGGTGCGCGAGGACGTGCTCGCCTACCTCATTTGGGCGCGGCCGTCGGCCGTCGTCGACGCGGTCGTGCAGGCCATGGGTGCCGAGAAGGACAACCGCCTGCTGCCCGACTACATCGCCTACTTCTCCGCGGCGGCGCGAGAGCACGACGCAGCCGCGAGGGCTTTGCTGCCTCTGCTCGATCGCGATCGGCTCGACTCCTATCAGGAGAAGATCCGCCTCGCCGAAGCCCTCGCGACGATCGCGCCTCGAATGCACGAACCGACCTGTCGCAAGATGCACGAGATCCTCGACACCGGCGACACGACCTCGCTTGCCGTGAAGGCGGCGGTGACGCTGCGCACACTGGGCGACCGCTCGGGAGTTTCGAAGCTCGAGCACACGCTCGACGACCAGGTGCGCAAGCGCAAGAAGGACTCCACGCTCTACGAGCAGCGGGCCAACCTGTTCATGGCCATCGACAGATACGCCGACGCGATCGCCGACTTCGAGATGATCATCGACAACACCGACGGGCTCGCCATGACGCGCCGCGCCTACCTCGGCCTGATCAAGTGCGAGGCCCGCCGCCGCAAGGTGGACAACTTCACGAAGTTCATGCGGGCATCCGGCATGCTCGTCGCCGAGATCGAGGGGATCGAAGATCCGGCCGTGCGGGAGATGCTGCAACACGACAAGGTGCGCAAGGACCTGCAGAAACTGGCCAAGGAACAAGCACCCAAGGAACAAGCACCCAAGTGACCCGGTGAGCCTCTCGCCTCTGCGAGGCGACCTGGCTCACGGGATGCTGCGGCGCCGCAACGCGGCACGCGCGGCACGACAGTCGGCTTGACCGAAGACGGCGCAGCGGCCAAGATGCTCGCCCCTTTCCCTCGCCGGCAGGCTGGTGCAGGCCTGCTGGGCCCACCCGCACGCACGTCACCGCCATGGAAGTCCAGGTTGCCGAAACCGGCCCCTGCAGCCGCGCCCTGCGCATCACCATCCCGCCCAAGCTGGTCAACGAGCACCTCGACCAGATGTACGAGTCGGCGCGGCAGCAGATCCACATCAAGGGCTTCCGGCCCGGCAAGGTGCCGCGCGATCTGATCCAGAAACGATACGGCGCCGGCATCCTGGCCGAGGCGAAGGAGCAGATGCTGAACCGGTTTTTCGGCGAAGCCTGCCGGAGCAAGGACCTGAGCCCCGTCGGTCGTGTCGCCATCGACGACATCGAGAAGCTCGAGGTGAAGCCGGACGCCAAACTCGAGTTCACGGCCAAGATCGACGTGCGCCCCGTCTTCGAGATCAAGAAGGTGAAGGCCATCGAAGTCGACAAGTACGAGGCCAACGCCACGGAAGCCGACATCGACAAGGCGCTGCAGCAGATCGCCCACGAGAAGCGCTCGATCCAGAAGACGGAGACACCGGCCCAGGACGGGGACTTCGTGAAGGCAGACACGACCTTCGTGGACAGCAAGGGCAACGTGCTGCGTTCGCGCAAGGGAGTCCAGCTCAACACGCGGATCGCGATCCACGGCACCGATGAGGCCGCGTACACGGCGGCGTTGGTGGGCGCCGTGGCGGGCAAGAGCATCGAGATCCCGATCACGTTCCCGGAGACCTTCGAAAACACGGCTGTCCGCGGCCAGACCGGCACGGTGCGCGTGGACGCGCTCGAGATCCTGCGCGTAGCCGCGCCCCCGATCGACGACCAGTTGGCCAAGACCCTCGAGTTCGAGAACCTCCTGACCTTGCGTGCGGACCTGCAGACCCGCATCTCGCAGGAGAAGCAGCGCCTCGGCAAGACCCGCCAGGAGGAGCAGTGCCTGCAGCACCTCCTCACTTCGCACGACATCCCGGTGCCGCCTTCGCTGGTCGAGGAGCAGCAACGCGCGAGCCTGTCCTCGATGGAGCATCGCCTCAAGGAAGGCGGCGCGAGCGCAGAAGAAGTGAAGAAGAAGTTGGAAGAAGCGCGCGGTGAGGCCCATGAGGACGCCGTCCGCCGCGTGCGGCTCTTCTTCCTCATCGAGGCCGTCGCTCGCCAACAGAAGTTGTTCGTCACCGAAACCGACATCGAAGCCGAGTTGCGCGCCATCGCCATCGCCAACAGCAGCGCAGACACCCAGGTCACGCCGGCCATGGTGCGCGAGCACCTCGAGAAGGAGAACCGGTTCGGTGAACTTCGACTCGCCCTGCTCGAACGCAAGGTGCGTGATTTTCTCAGAGACAATGCCAAGATCGTCGATAGGAAGGGCAGTTGATCCGCCACCCATGAGCATCGCCAACGACTACATCATCCCGTTCGTCATCGAGAAGACAGGTCGCGGCGAACGTCAGTACGACATCTACAGCCGCCTGCTCGAGGACCGCATCGTCTTCATCGGTTCACCGATCGACGACGGTGTCGCCAACTCGGTCATCGCCCAGCTGCTGTTCCTGCAGAAGGAGAACAAGAGCCAGGACATCAACCTGTTCCTCAACACGCCCGGGGGCAGCGTGACGGCAGGACTCGCGATCTACGACACGATGCAGTTTGTGCAGTGCCCCGTGGCCACCTACTGCATCGGCCAGGCCGCTTCGATGGGTGCCTTGCTGCTGGCGGCCGGAACGAAGGGCAAACGCCACGCGCTACCTCACGCGCGCATCATGGTGCACCAGCCCTGGGGCGGCGTCGGCGGTACCGCGGTCGACATCTCGATCCAGGCCGACGAGATCCTGCGTCTCAAGCAGACGCTGAGCGAGATCCTCGGACGCCACTGCAACCGACCCCCCAGTGAGGTGAGCAAGGACAGCGACCGCGACTTCTTCATGGGCCCGGTCGAGGCCAAGGCTTACGGCCTCATCGACGAGATCGTGCAGACCAGCAAGTGAGCGACGTCGCTGGACCCAGCGGTCTTGCCCTGCATCCGGCGACGGACCAAATACACGAGTTCCGACCGCGAGAATGTGTCCGGGGGACGAGCGGCGCCTGCGCCTCCCGGATACACTGCGAGGAGCGCTGGGTTACCAAGAGCGAATACCGAGACTGACCTATGGCTGGCAAGGGCAAGACCGTCGAGCGATGCACGTTCTGCGAGAAATCGCGGCACCACGTGCAGTCGCTGATCTCCGGCCCGCCTGGCGTCTACATCTGCAACGAGTGCATCGAGATCTGCAACACGATCCTCAAGGAGGAGGATCGAAAGCAGAAGGGCGGCTCGACCCCGACGTTCGTGAAGGACTTGGTCCTCAAGGACAAGGTGCCGACGCCCGAGTACATGCTGAAGCGCCTCAGCGAATACGTGGTCGGTCAGGAGCGTGCCAAGAAAGTGCTCGCCGTGGCCGTGTACAGCCACTACCGGCGTCTGCACGCGAGGTTGCACAACCCTGACGTCGAACTCGAGAAGAGCAACATCCTGCTCGTAGGCCCCACGGGCTCGGGCAAGACGCTGCTCGCGCGCACGCTCGCGAAGATCCTCGACGTGCCGTTCGCGATCGCCGACGCCACGACGCTGACCGAGGCCGGCTACGTCGGCGAGGACGTGGAGAACATCCTGCTGCGCCTGCTGCAGAATGCGAATTTCGACGTGGAGCGCGCCCAGCAGGGCATCGTCTACATCGACGAGATCGACAAGATCGGCCGCACCACGAGCAACGTCTCGATCACACGCGACGTCAGCGGCGAGGGTGTCCAGCAAGCGCTGCTGAAGATCCTCGAGGGCACGATCGCCAACGTGCCGCCGCAGGGTGGCCGCAAGCACCCCGAACAGAGCTACATCCAGGTGAACACGGAGCACATCCTGTTCATCTGCGGCGGCACCTTCTCGGGTATCGAGCACTTCATCGCGCGCCGCCTCGGCCAGAAGATCATCGGTTTCGGCCAGACGACCGACTCGATCAGCGAGCCCGACGTGGTGACGAACCAGCAGGAACGCGACCGGCTCATCCCGTATCTCGACCAGAAGGATCTCATCGACTTCGGCATGATCCCGGAATTCGTCGGCCGCCTGCCGGTGACCGTTCCGATGCGGTCGCTGACGCGCGAGGAGATCCTCACCGTCATGACGCAGCCGAAGAACGCGCTCGTCAAGCAGTACAAGGCGATGCTCGAACTCGACGGCTGCCAGCTCGAGTTCACCGACGAAGCGCTCGGCGTGCTGGCCGATCAGGCGATGACGCGCGAAACGGGAGTGCGATCACTGCGGTCGATGTTCGAACAGGTGTTGCTCGACCTGCGGTTCAGCATCAACTCGCGCAAGGGCGAGCGCATCGTGATCACGGCCGAGTTCGTGCAGGATCGCCTCGCCGCCATTCCGACCGTCGAGAAGACCCGGCGCAAACGGGACTCGGCTTGATCTTGGCCTGTGTCACCACGCGACGGTGATCTCGACGGTGCCCCGGCGCTGCGGGCCCTGACCGAGCTGTCCGACGCCGATCTCGCTGCGACGCTCGGCAACCTCGGCGGCAAGCCCTTCCAGGCGCGCCAGGTCTTGCACTGGGTTTGGAAACACGGCGTCGAGAGCTTCGACCAGATGCACAACGTGCCGGTCCATCTGCGCGCGCTGCTGGCGGCGGGCCACGGCATACGCAGCACGGCAGTCGTCAAGACCGACGTGTCCGAAGACGGAACCGAGAAGCTGTTGCTGCGATTGCACGACGGCGAATCCGTCGAGTGCGTGATCATCCCGGATGGCGAACGCACGACGCTCTGCATCTCGACGCAGGTCGGCTGCCCGGTCGGCTGTGTCTTCTGCGCCTCGGGCATGTTCGGCGTACGCCGCAACCTGTCGGTCGGTGAAATCGCCGAACAGGTCCTCGTCGCGCGCAGCCGGCTGCGCGAACCACGACGGCTGACCAACCTCGTCGTCATGGGCATGGGCGAGCCCATGCTGAACCTCGACGCGCTGCTGCCGGCGCTGCAACGCATCCACGATCCGGCCGGCATCGATATGGGTGCCCGGCGCATCACGGTCAGCACCTCGGGCTACCCGCGCCAGATGGAACGTTTTGCGGCCGCGGATCCTTCCTACAACCTGGCTGTGTCGCTGCACGCGGCTGACGATGCCTTGCGCCGGCGACTCGTGCCGACCGCCACCCACCCCGTGCGTGAGATCGTGACCGCCGCACACCGCTACTTCGGCCACAAGGGGCGCGAGGTCACCTACGAAGTAGTCCTGCTCGAAGGCGTGAACGACCGTCCCGTCGACGCGCTCGCGCTCGTCGAAACCCTGAGCACCCTGCCGTGCACGGTGAACCTCATCCCGTGGAATCCCGTCGAGGAGATCGCAAGACACGCGTCGCTGCGGCGGCCGGCGCCACATCGCGTCGACGCGTTCGCCGACGCACTGCGCCGCGGCGGCGTCAATGTCACGGTGCGCCGCCAGCGCGGCGCGGACCGTTCGGCCGCCTGCGGCCAACTGCGCCTGCGCGAAGCGCACTACTGACGCGCGATCAGCGGATCGTCGCGTTCTTGCCCTTCTTGGCTTCGAGCTTCTTCGATTCCTCGACGGCCTCGGTCTTGGTGGCCTTGGCCGCCTTCTCCTTGCCCTTGCGCAGGAACTTCACTTCGACCTGCTTGCCGGCCTCGATGCCGCCGAGCACCTTCTGCACGTCCATCGAGGACCCGATCGGAGTCGACTCGATCTGCACGACGATGTCGCCGCGCTGCAGGCCGAGACTCTCGGCCAGCGATCCCTCCTGCACCGATTCAACCATCAGACCGGTATCCGGTTCGAGATCGAGGTGCTCGCGCAACTCGGCGGGGACCGGGTGCACGACGATGCCGAGTCGCTTGCCGACGGGCGCCGGCGTCGCGGGCGCGAGCAAGTCGTCCTGCGCGTCGGGCAAGAGCTGACCGTAGGGCTGCCAGCCGGGTTCCAGCTTCCATCCCGGTTGGAGCTTGAAGCCCGGCCAGGCCTGCCCGCCGAACCCGCGCAGCGAGCGCGGCCACTCGTTCAGACCGAGGTAGAGGCCGCTCTTCTTCAACACGTCGGGGTATTGCTGCTGGAACGACTGCATGTCGGGCGCGTCGTAGACCTTCTTCTCCACTTCGCCCTTCTCGTTCCGCTCGCTGATCTCGACGTGCACCGACCCGCCGGGGCCGATCTGCAGGACGGTGCCCTGGGAAGTGCCGCGACCAGCCTTCATCTGCTCCTGCAGGTCCTTGAAGAAGTCGTCCTCGAAGAAGCGGGCGCGCGGGATGTCGAGGCCGAAGTCGCGTTCGAAGCGCTCGAACAACGACTCGAACTGCTCGCGCACGTCGGGGAATCCCTGGGGCACGCGCCAGAAGCGCGTTTGCGGCGTCCCCTGGCTCTCGTCCTGTTCGGTCACCTCGGGCTCAGTCCCTTCCTTCTTCGGTCGTTCGACGAGCCCCTGGTTCGTACCCTTCTCGATCTGCCGGAGCAGGCGCCGGGCCCGCCACTGCACTTCGCTGTCCGCGTCGTCGGCCGCTTTCTTGAGCGCAGGCAGCGCCTCCTTGCCGAGCTTGCGCAGCGCCCCCTCCGCCTTGAGCCGCGTCTGGAAGCTGTCGCTGCCGAGATCACGGATCCAATGCTCGACACCCTTTGTTCTTGTTTCGGCGACGGCCGGAGGTGTCTGGGGAGTCGGTGCCGGCTCTGGTTCCTGGGCCGGCAGGTTCACGCACAATGCCAAAGCAATGACAACGCACGCACGCACATCGATCATGGTCGGGTCCTCGAACCGCGGGAACGGACACGCACCGCGGACGGACGGCAGAACGACCTGCCCCATGAAAGACTCCTGCCGGCCGAACGCGCCTTGCTGTCGGAACGGCAAGCTACTTCGGCGGCGGCACGCCCCCCACCGGTGCCGCGCCCAGGTCGCCCGCTCGTTCGCGCAACCGGCCCCGTCCCATCATGCCTTGCCCGACGCCGCTATCGGCACCGCCGTCCGACGGCGGCACCTCGAAGCCGAGCGGTTGCAGCGGCACCCGGGGCCCCGCCCACGGCACCACACGCACGTCGTCGACCAAGGGCATGTCGATCGGGCGTCGCCGCATCACTTGCAGCGACGACGTCTCGCGCACCAACCAACAACCTACTCCGATCAACATCAGCGCCGCGGCCAGCGGCAGCCACCGCATCACGAACATGGACCGCGGCGCCGCTTCCAGGTTGGCCGTCTCCGTCCGCACCGCCTGCACGATCGAAGCGTGCATCGCGGCGAACATCGGCTCTTCGGCAACCCCCATCACCTTCGATCCGGAAGTCGCGGATTCCATCGTTTCGCGCACGGCCAGTAGCGCCTTCGTCGCCTGCTGCAGGGCCGCAGCTTCGAGCCGGCACGACGAGCAATCGCGCAGGTGCACGCGCACCGCTTCATTGCGCGTCGCATCGAGGTCGTCGCCGACGAACCACGGCAGCAGTTCCAACACCGTGGAGCACGAGGCAGTCATCCGCCATCACCCCCGTTCCGCCGCTCCCAATGCTCCCGGAACGCGCGCCGCCCGCGGTGCAGGCGCCAGCGCGCCGTCGCGTGCGTGACCTTGAGGATCGGAGCGATCTCGCGACAGCTCAGGCCGTGGATGTCGCGCAGCACGAGCACGGCGCGGAACTTCGCATCGAGCCTTTCGAGCACGGCCCAGACCTGGCTGTGCCGTTCTTCGCGCTCCATCGGTTCCGAACCATGCGCTTCCCGCGCGTCAGGCATGCTGAACAACACGTCGTCGACATTGCCGGCCCGGGCACTGCGGCACTTGCGCAGACTGTCGATCGCGAGGTTCATCACGATGCGATAGAACCACGTGTAGAAGCTGCGCGAGAAGTCGTACTTGGCGAGCGAACGGAACAGCCGGACGAAGGCCTCCTGCGCCACATCGCGCGCTTCTTCGACGCGGCCGACGACGTGGAACGCGACCCAGAAAGCGCGCTTCTGGTAGCGCGCGACGAGCGCCGCGAACGGATCGTGTTGACCCGCCAGCGTGCGCCGGACGAGCTCGGCATCCGAGATCGAGTCGGCTTCCGCGAGCTGGGCCACCGCCGCAGGCAGGCCCGACGGCAAACCCATGGACGCAGCGGACACCCTGCCTTCGAGGCCCGGGGCTCGGTCGTGCTGGGGTGTCGGTTCGAACATCGGCAGCGCTGGTCGGCAGAAGGCTGGTCGCGGAACGTAGTCGGTAACCGACGCGGTCGCCAGCTGCACCTGCTACGGAGCACGGCAGTCGCGTACAGGGGCGGCCATCGTTTTCGGGCAAGGTTCCATGTCCGGGAACCACCCTACTCTGCCCAACGGTTCGTCCGGATCAGCTCGTCTTGGGAGCTCCCATGCTCCGGAACTTGCGATACCGCTGTTCCATCAGCTCGGGCAGCGGCAAGGCTCCGAGCTCGCGCAACCACTCGAGCAGCTGCGTCTTGACGCGCTCGACCGCGCCCTTGGGGTCGCGATGGGCGCCGCCGAGCGGCTCTTCGATGATCTTGTCGACGAGCCCGAGCCGCAGCAGGTCCTTGCTCGTGAGCTTCAACGCTTCGGCGGCTTCGGGCGCCTTGTCGCCGTTCTTCCACAGGATCGCGGCACACCCCTCGGGGGAAATCACCGAGTAGTAGCTGTTCTCCAACATGCCGACGCGGTCGCCGACGCCGATGCCGAGCGCGCCGCCCGAGCCGCCTTCGCCGATGACGAGGCAGATGATCGGCACCTTGATGTCGAACATCTCGAGGATGTTGCGCGCGATCGCTCCGGCCTGACCGCGCTCTTCCGCGCCGATGCCCGGATACGCACCGGGCGTGTTGATGAACGTGACGACCGGCAGCTTGAGCTTCTCGGCCAGACGCATCTTCTGCAGCGCCTTGCGATAGCCCTCGGGGTGGGCACAGCCGAAGTTGCAGGCCAGGCGGTCCTTCACGGTCTTGCCCTTGCGGTGGCCGACGAGCAGGAAGCGCAGGCCCTCCATCGAGGCGAACCCGGTCAGGATCGCGCGGTCGTCGCCGAACACGCGGTCGCCATGCAACTCGACGAAGTCGTCGAGCATCAGCTGCACGTAGTCGGAGGTCAGCGGGCGATCGGCGTGGCGCGCCACGTTGACGCGCTCCCACGGGGAGAGCTGGGCGTAGACCTCCGCGGTCTGGCGGCGCAGGCGATCCTCGAGCAGTTCGATCTCGCCTGCCAGCTCGAGATGGGATCCCGAGTTCAACTTCTTGAGCTCGGCGATCTTCGTCTGCAGGTCGCTGAGCGGCCGCTCGAAGGCGAGCCCATCCTGGATCTTGCCGGAGGTTTCGGTCATGCGTGCTTCGAAGCTGTCATGTGTGAAGCCGCCAATCTAAGGCGTCGCCCGCCCCAAGGAAACGCCGCCTCTTTGGCGGTCGGGTCAAAGCCCGTATTCCTTGATCTTGCGGTAGAGGGTCCGCTCGCTGAGGTCCATCGACTTGGCCGCCTTCTGGCGGTTGCCGCCGCACAGTTCGAGGGCCACGCGGATGTGGTTTCGCTCGACCTCTCGCCACGTACGGCCGGCCAGGAACTGCCACCCGTCGTGGTCCACGGGCGTCGGCGCCCAGATCTCGGGGGGCAGGTCCGCCCGCGTCAGGATGTTGCCCTTCGCGCGCACGACCATCGACTCCACGGCGTTGCGCAGCTCGCGCACGTTGCCGGGCCAGTCGTATTGCACGAGCGCCACGAGGGCGTCCCGGTCGATCGACTCGACGTCCTTGCCGTGCAGCTTGCAGAAATGCTGCCGGAAGTACTCGACCAACAGCTTGATGTCGGAGCGCCGCTCACGCAGCGGCGGCAGCTCGATCGTGACGACCTTGAGCCGGAAGTAGAGGTCCTTGCGAAACGAACCGTCCTTGACCTTCTGCTGCAGGTCGGCGTTCGTCGCCGCGAGCACGCGCACGTCGACGGGCCGCAGCTTGTTGTCGCCGACGCGCGAAACGGCGCGCTCCTCGAACACGCGCAGCAGCTTGATCTGCGTCGCCACGGGCATCTCCCCGACTTCGTCGAGCAACAGCGTGCCACCGGTCGCGTATTCGAACTTGCCTTCGCGATCGACGACGGCGCCCGTGAATGCGCCCTTCACGTGACCGAACAACTCGCTCTCGATCGTGCCCTCGGACATGCCGCCGCAGTTGATCGCGACGAACGGGCGCTTGTTGCGTGGCGACAGGCCGTGGATCGCTCGCGCCACGAGCTCCTTGCCGGTGCCCGACGGACCGAGGATCAACACAGACGCAGCAGTGCCGGCGATCTGGCGCACGAGGGCCAGCACGCGCTGCATGCTCGGATCCTGGCCGACGATGCCTTCGATGCCGTAGGAGCGCTCGAGCTGACCGCGCAGGTCGTCGTAGGCAACGTCCTTCTGGTGGTCCTCGAGCGACTTGCGCACCTTGGCCCGCAGGTCGGCCAGGTCGACGGGCTTCTCGACGTAGTAGGTGGCGCCGCGTTCCATCGCCTGCACGGCGACGTCGCGGCTGCCGTGACCGGTCAGCATGACGACGCGGCCGTTCTGGTAGTGCTGCTTTGCCGCCGCGAGCACCGCAAAGCCATCGGTGCCCTTCATCACGAGATCCGTCACGACGACCGCGAACCGGCGTTCGGCCAGCATCGCGACCGCCTCGTCGCCGCTGCGGGCCTCCGTGATCTCGACGGGCAGCAGTTCCAGGGCGCTCACGAGAGACTCGCGCAACGCGTCGTCGTCGTCGACGACCAGGATCGGGTCCTTGATCATGACGTAGGCTCCGCGCCCGCTTGATTCGCGTGGCCGGACGGCAGCCGCAGCGTGAACTGCGTTCCCTTGCCGGGTTCGGACTCCATGGTCAACGAGCCACCGAGTTCTTCGACGACACGCCGCACGGTCGGCAGACCCAACCCCGTGCCGGTCTTCTTCGTGCTGAAATACGGATCGAACACGTGCGGCTGCACGTCGGCCGGGATGCCGGCGCCGGTGTCGGTGACGCGCAACAGCACCCGGGCGCCTTCGCGCACGGTCGAAACCAGGATCTCGCCGCCTGCTTTCGACGCGTCCAAGGCGTTGCGCAGCAGGTTGACGACCGCGGCCTGCAGATGATCCCAGTCCGCCGTCACGAGTCCGACATCGCCGCCCGGATAGAAGCGCAACGAGACGCCGTGCTCCTTCATCTCGGGGAGTTGGAACTCGCACAGCGCCTGCAGGCGCGCGTTGAGGTCCACCGGGCCGAGCTTCGGCTCCGGCGCGCGCGCGTAGCTCAGGAACTCCTCGAGGATCTTCTGTAGCCGCCGCACTTCGGCTTCGACCGTCACGAGGCGCTTCTCCGTGCGCTTGTCGCGCGCGTTCTCGGGATCCCGGAACTCTTCCAACACGAGCTGCAGATTGAGTCCGATCGTGCTCAGGGGATTGCGGATCTCGTGCGCGAAACCGGCTAGCAATGTGCCGAGCTGCGCCAAACGCTGGGTCCGGATCCGGGCCAGCCGTTCATCGCGGGCGGGAGGGGACATGGAGCCCGGGCACGATAGGCGGCATCCCGGACGAATGCTCGCCTGCGTCGAGGTTTCGCGGTGCGGGATGACCGCCGCGAGCGTTGCGCGCGATATGGTGCTCCTCTGCGAATGCCCTGTGAACGACGTACGCTGCGAGGTGGCGATCGCAGCCAACTGATCGCCGAAGTCGTGCAACGACTCCGGCGCGGTGAGCTGTGTGTGCTGCCGACCGAGACGGTCTACGGCCTCGCGGTGTTACCGAGCCACGAGGACGCGGTGGCCAGGGCGCGCGCACTCAAGGGGCGCGACCCTGAACAGCGGTTCACCTGGCACATCGCTCGGCGCCAGGATTTCGAGCGCCTCGTGCCGACGGTCCCGCTCGGCATTCGCCGCCTCGTCCAGCGCTTCTGGCCCGGTCCGCTCACGGTGATCCTGCCCTCGCGCGAGGGCGGCACTGCGGGCGTGCGGCTGCCGGCACACGACTTCACGCGCGAGGTCATCACGGCGTGCGGCGAGCCGCTGTGGCTCACGAGCGTCAACCTCGCGGGTCAACCGCCGATGCTCGATGCCGCTGCAATCGCCGAGCGCTTTGCGAGCGAACTGCAACTCGTCGTCGACGATGGCCCGCCGCCGCTCGGCATCGCTTCGACGATCGTGCGCAAGATCGGACCGCGACTCGAGGTGCTTCGCGAGGGCCTGCTGTCGGCGGACGACGTGCTGCGAGGTGCCGCCGACCTGGTGCTGTTCGTCTGCACGGGCAACACCTGCCGATCGCCGCTCGCCGAAGTTCTGGCCCGCGAGCTCACGAGCCGCAAGCTCGGCGTTCCCCAGGCCGAGGTGATCGCGTATGGCGTCGCATTCGCGAGCGCAGGCACGGGTGGGCTCGACGGCATTCCGGCCAGCGACGGCAGTGTCGAGGCAGCCGCCGAGATCCAACTCGATTTGTCTGGCCACAGCAGCAGGGTCTTCGATCCCGAGCTGATCGAGCGCGCGACCCGCATCTACTGCACAGGGCAGAACCACCGGCGCGCCATCCTCGCCGAGGTGCCAGAAGCCACCGACAAGATCGCGATGCTCCGCCCCGACGGACTCGACATCGCCGACCCGTTCGGCGGCACGGCCAAGGACTATCGGCGCGCGCGCGACGAGATCCGGGCCGCCGTCGCGGCACGCCTGCCCGAGTGGTTGCCGGCAGGCTAGCTCAGGTCTCGTCTGTGTCCGGCTTGTCGGCCATGGCGCGCAGCAGGCGCAGGAACCGCAAGTATTGGCGCTTCTTCATCATCGGGTGACCCATGTAGTCGCCCGGCTCCGGCACATCCTTGAAGCACAACGTGCCGCCGGCGAGACGCACGTCCGCAGCGATCTTGAGGTGACCGCTGACGGCCGCGATCCCGCCGATCACGCAGCGATCGCCGATCGTCGTCGAGCCCGCGATCTTGACTCCGCCCGCCATCACGATGTCGGTGCCGAGCACGCAGTTGTGCGCAACCTGGCACAGGTTGTCGATCTTCGTGCGAGCGCCGATGCGCGTGAAGCCCAGAGTCGCGCGGTCGATGGTCGTCCCGGCGCCGACTTCGACGTCGTCTTCGATGACGACGCCCCCGAGCTGCGGCACCTTGAGCCACGCCGTGCCATCGCGCGCGTAGCCGAACCCGTCGCTGCCGATGACTGCGTTCGCGTGCACGATGACGCGGTTGCCGAGCTGCACT